>JBBAOY010000004.1:66148-74303 GCA_040401095.1 Limnohabitans sp. | reverse complement strand
TTGGCGTGGGAAAACTCTAAGCCCGCACCCACTAAACAGAAACTATTATGGTTGTTTCAAATATGCACTACTTAAAATTGAATTAACAGGGTTCTTAAATGACACAAGAACAAGCACTTGAATTTATTCAAGCCAATGCATCTGCTTTGGGTTTACCCACAGATAAAGTTAGATTAGAAAGGGTGGCCTCTCACTTCATCCGCACAGAAGCCATGGCCCAATTGCTCGACCAAGTGGACTGCCCCGCCGATCTAGAAATCGCCGAAATCTATTGCCCCAAGCAACTAGCGCCATGAGTTTGCACAATCTCTCTAGCGTGGATATCGCGCAGGGTATTTCTAAGGGTAGTTTTAGTGCAAGCGAAGTGTTGCAATCTAGTTTGGATCGCATTGAAGCCACCGACAAAAAAGTCAATGCATTTACAGCCAAACATATAGATCGTGCGGTACAAAAAGCGCAATCTATTGATGCTTTGCGTGCTTCTGGCGCTTCACTACCGCCATTAGCAGGTGTGCCATTTGCCGTTAAAAACCTATTCGATGTTGAAGGCCAAGTCACCTTGGCAGGCTCTATCGTCAACCGCCATCGCGCTCCTGCCAAGCAAGACGCTTTTTTGATCGAACGTATGGCAGCGGCCGGTGCCGTCTTGGTCGGCTCCCTCAATATGGACGAGTTTGCCTACGGCTTCACCACCGAGAACACGCACTACGGTCCTTGCAGAAATCCGCACGACACCACACGTATTTCCGGCGGCTCTTCAGGTGGTTCAGGCACGGCAGTCGCTGCCCACCAAGTGCCTTTGACCTTGGGGTCGGACACCAACGGATCTATCCGCGTGCCCGCCTCCTTGTGTGGCGTATGGGGGCTCAAGCCCACCTTTGGTAGGTTGTCGCGCCAAGGCACTTTTCCATTCGTCAATAGCATCGACCATTTAGGCGGCTTTGCCAATTCCTTGGACGGCTTAGCCACCATGTATGACGCCATGCAAAGCCCCGATGCGCTAGATCCTGGTTGTCACGTCAAGAAAGTTGAACCCGTGTTGCCCTCTTTGCATCAAGGCACACAAGGTTTGCGTGTCGGTGTTCTCAATGGTTTCTTTGAAGACAACGCCTCGTCCCAGGCACGCGAAGTGGTCGCAACCGCAGCAAAAGCCTTGGGTGTGCATGCGCAAGTGGAATGGCCAGACGCCACCTTAGGGCGCATCGCCGCATTCATCATCACGGCCAGCGAAGGCGGCGCATTGCACTTAGACAATTTGCGCCACCGCATTGAAGAGATGGAACCACTGTCGGTAGACCGTTTTATGTCAGGCGCTTTGCAACCCGCTGCTTGGTATATCAAAGCGCAACGGTTTCGCCGCATGTACCGCGACAAGGTCAACGCCTTATTTGAGAACTGGGACGTGTTGTTGGCGGCCGCTACGCCGGTGAGCGCACCCGTGATCGGCACAGATTGGTTGGAAATCCAAGGCCAAACCTTACCGAGTCGCGCGGCTATGGGTTTATTGACGCAACCTATTTCGTTTGCAGGTTGCCCTGTCGTGGCTGCGCCCATGTGGCCCAGTTTGAACGATGGATTGCCATTGGGTATTCAAATCATCTCCGCACCTTGGCGCGAAGATTTGGCATTTCGTGTCGCAAAACAATTAGAAACCTTAGGCGTTTGCCATTTAAAGAAAGTCGAGCTGTAAATGCAGATCAATGTGCCGCATGTTTTAGCTGAAATGGAAATGGCGCAAGGGCGCATCCCACAACATAGTGATGCGCTCTTGTACTGAAAACTGGTTTTCAAACACCTTCAACATCGGGCCGTAATCTAAACGGTAAGGCGCTTTGAGGTATGGCCAATCAGATGCCCATACACAGTTGTGTATCCCGAAATTTTTTACCAAGGCATCGACAAAAGGTTGAACGTCAGCAAATGGATAAGCCATTTGTGAAAACTTGGCGTATCCAGAAATTTTGACGACAGCCCTGCCCTCGCGGCCTAAGGCCAACAAGGCTTGAAAGCCAGCTTGTTCTGTTCCTTGGTGCAAATTCGGGCGTCCGCAATGGTCAATCAAAATCTTGCCACCGACGCGATGGATCATGGGCAAGAATTGAAGTAGCAAATCTTTTTCCACTTGAAATTGCGCCCACATATTGCGATTTTTCAAACGCAACAACAAGGGCTCAAGATCCGCATAGAAATCAAAACCCATCAAAGAGGGATTGAATGCAATGCCAATCACGCCTTGCGACTGCAATGCATCTAGCTGGGTGTCAGAACAATCATTTGGCACAACAGCAATGCCTTTGAATCGGCCGTTGCTATGCGCTATGGCATCTAACAAGCAAGCGTTGTCCGTGGCATAGCCAGAATTGGGGCCGACGAGCAATGCATGATGAACGGCATAGCAATCCATCAACTCTTGGAAATAGGCGGCGTTGCCCATCTCCTGCCCCGCGGGGCGATAACTTACATCTGGGTGGTATGGAAAACGCGCGGGGTCTAAAACATGGCAATGGGAATCGATCTTTTTGTCAGAAAGAATGCCCATATCAGAAAGTCGCCAACACAGCTTTTCTTAAATCTTCGGTGATCTCTGGCAAGACACCAAACCATGCTTTGAATGCAGGACGCGCTTGGTTCAACAACATACCCAAACCATTGACTGTGGGGTTGCCGCGCGAGCGTGCAGTTTCCAGCAAAGGTGTTTCTAGCGGAATGTAAATGGCGTCTGACACCAGCGCAGTTATTGGCAACGAATCCAACAACACATCAAGCGCAGGCTGGCCATACATACCTTGGTTGGTGGTATTGATCAACATCGCAGCGCCACGCATCGCTTCGTTGCGCTCGCTCCAGTCAAACACTTGCACAATGGACTCCACACCAGCTGTTAACTCTTGAGCTTTGTCCTTGGTGCGGTTGACCAAACGAATTTCTTTGGCGCCTTCGTCCACCAAGCTCAACACAATTGCGCGTGCAGCACCGCCCGCTCCTAAAACCAAAATCGGACCAGCGTCTGCACGCCAATCGGGTTGGGCATCTTTCACGCATTGGATATAGCCATAGCCATCATTATTGAATCCGTGCAAGGCACCATCTTCTTGCACCACGATGCAATTGATCGCACCCATGCGCTTTGCCAATGGATCGATGTGGTCCATCATCTTCATCGCATGCACTTTGTGCGGCAAGGTGATATTGCAACCGGCCAAACCCAGCGCAGACAAACCACGAACTGCAGCCTCCAAGTTCTTGAGCTCCACAGGAAAGTGTCCATACGCGCCTTTGATGCCGTACTTGGCTAACCAGTAGTTATGCAAGATGGGCGAGCGTGATTGGTAGATGGGCATGCCCATCACACCGGCGAGTTTGAACTTGTTGCTGTCAGACATGGTTTCTATTGCAGTTTTATTTTTTGTTAACAGGGGGCAATATTTCGCTCACCACTTGCTTGCCGTTAACCACTTTGGTGAGATAACTTTCGCGGTCCAAGTCGCCATTGGTGTCGTAAGAAATGTCTAGCAATAAACCAGGGTTGGTTTTGGCAGACAAACTGACGTTCTTCATGGCAGCTGCAAAAGCTTTGGAATCAAACTTGCCAATTTTCTCGGTCACCGCTTTAACGGTGTACATGCCGATATAGCCTTTCAAACCGTTGTGGTCCGAACGTGATTTGAATTCTTTTTGAAACGATTCGTCAAACTTCTTGACCAAAGGTTGGGGCGCATCTGCAGTCAAACCTACGTGGGCAATTGCACCGTTGGCAGCGTCACCGGCCAACTCAATTACTTTTTGGCTGGTCAAGACGGTTTCACCAATCACTGGCTTGTTGTAGCCTTGTTTTTTGAGTTCGCGTAACAAACGAGCAGACTCTTCTTCGTTGGTATAGGCAAACAGTGCGTCGCCATTAGATTGCTTGGCTTTGATCACCACACTGCTGAAATCTACTTGGCCTGGGTCGCTAGAAATATCAGCACCTACCTTGATGCCGCGCGCTTCCAATGCCTTGATGATCAAGTCACGACCACCTTTGCCGAAGTCGTTGTTCACATAGACCACGTCCACCACTTTGGCTTTGACCGTGTCTTTGATGTAGTTGGCAATCTTGGGCATGGCCGTCGATTGTGTGAAAGACGTTCTGAAAACATAGGGATTTCCCTGCTGGGTAATCGCTGCAGCCTCTCCGCCTGTGAAGTTAGGAATTTCAGCGCGCTTGGTCGACGCCATGCTGACCAAAATTGAGCCTGAGAAAACTGGACCCATCACTACATAAGCACCATCGTCAACCGCTTTGTCTGCCAAACCTTTGGCAACGCCAGGGTTGGATTGGGTGTCAAACGAGTTGTAGTCAATTTTTTTACCCAAGATACCGCCTGCGGCGTTGATCTCTTTGACGGCTAGCTTGATGCCGTTATCAAAATTGGTGCCAGAGGTGGCGCCCGTGCCGGTGAGTTCCACAAGGCCGACGATTTTTACGTTTTGGGCAAATGCTAAAGAACTCAGCGAAATCGCTGCCACAAGGGCTGTTTGAATGAATTTTTTCATCTTTGTCTCCTGTTTTTTGAATAAAGGTCGCATCATAGCTTTGGCCCGATAGCGACCAAGATTATTACAAGTTAGTAATTGCACTGTTAGGAGGCAGTCATCGGTCAAAATCAACACATGGACGTGTTGCTCATAGAAGATGAACAAAAAATTGCTGACTTTGTCATCGCAGGTTTTGCAGCCGCCAACATCACGACCCACCATGAGCTTGATGGTTTTAGAGGTCTCAACACCGCATTGATCAAAACATTTGATGCCATCGTGCTCGATGTGGGTCTTCCATTGCTCGACGGCTTTCAGGTCATACAGGAATACCGTAAAAAAGAATTCACCACCCCCGTCATCATGCTCACGGCTAGAACAGAGCTCGATGACCGACTCAAGGTGTTTCAATCTGGGGCTGATGACTATATGCCCAAGCCGTTTTTTGTAGAAGAGTTGGTCATCCGGCTACAAACCTTGGTGCAACGCAAGGCCGGCAGTATTGAAAAAACCATTGACCAAAGTGGCATCTCTCTAGACCGGTTTACCCGTGTAGCCACTTTTCAAGGGCTAACGGTTACCCTGACGCAACGAGAGTTCATGCTTTTGGAATGTTTGATGCTCTCCCCTGGCCAGATCTTTTCGCGCCAACAAATTCTCAAACGCTCTTGGGGCATCGAGTTTGATACCGGCACCAATATTGTGGATGTCTGCATACAGCGTATTAGAAAAAAACTGTCTGACACAGACCCTAAGAATCTTCAACCATTTCCTATTGAATCTATCCGTGGTGTTGGCTATCGACTGAACGCTATCAAATGAAATACTCCTTAAAGTTGAGAATATTTACCTATGTATTGATAGGCGTTATTTTATTTGTGCTGGCTTCACGACTGACTATCCGCTACTCTGCCAGCGCGCCACTCATCACTTACCAGAGCGAATTATTTGGGCGACAAATTACGCGCATCAGCAACTCTGAAGGTAAATTGTCTGTCCCTGAAAAACTACGCAACCACCTTCCCTATGCCATTGAAGGCCTAAAAGCAGATGAGTTTTTAGTTTTTACCCCACAAGATGCCACCAGTAAAAACTTTGTAGAAGGTTTGTTAACAGCCGAACAAAAAAATACGAACGACTGGAAGCCACTTGAATATCAAATTGAAAATACCAATATCAGTTACTTAGATGTCAACTTGAACGGAGATGAATGGCGGTTATTCAAACCACTAGGTTCCTCAACTCCTTCTTACTGGGTCGCCTTAAAGAAAAGTGTTTTAAGGGAACGCATGTTCGATATCCTTGACATTCGAGATCGTATGGGCTTTCAGATCTACCCCATTCTAATTTTGTATATTTTTTTTCTGACATTGGCTATTTCTTATGCAGCCTTACAGCCTCTCAAAAATATGCAACAACTGTTCTCAAAAATTGACATCAAAAATACCCATAGCGACACGCATCTTCAAACTAAAAATACATACAGAGAATTAACCAGCTTCCTTAATTATTTGAACGAACTGATAGACAGGTCACGCATAAGCTACCAGCAAGCTAATCGTTTTTCTAGCGATGCGTCGCATGAACTCAAAACGCCCCTAACCATTGTTCGTGGCCATTTGCAAAGACTCATCAACCGTTCACAAGACGGTTCAGACGATCAAATTCAGTTGTCCCTTGTGATGGAAGAGGTGGAGAGGCTGATTGCCATTACCAATAAATTGTTAATGCTTTCGCAAGCAGACGCCGGACGTCTTGCCATCCATAAAGAAGCCATCCACTTCAATAATTTGATTAACCAATTGATAGATGATTACTCTAACTATCGCCCAGATATTGAGATCACAAAAAATCTGCAAAGGAACATGGAATTAGTCGGCGACAAAGACTTGATCACCCAATTGATCCTCAATTTATTTAGCAACGCCTTTAAATACAACTTCCCCGGCGGAAAAGTCCTTTTTAACGCTTCATGCAACGCCACACACCTCACCTTCAATATCAGCAACACCACCCAATTAACTGCATCGGGTTTGGATGATCGCGTGTTTGAACGGTTTTATCGCCATCTTGGCTCGCAAAACAAAGAAGCCAACACACAACAAGGCTCTGGTTTGGGTTTAAGCCTCTGCCGCGAAATCGCTTTAGCGCATGGTGGCGATTTAGGAATACGCCGCGTTGTAAATCAAATTGTTACTTTTAATTGTCGGTTAGCTTTAAAAGGTAGTAAGTAACGATTTCCTTGGTTAAATCTTTGTAATAGTTAATTACAAGTGGCTTTAATTTGACACAGCGCAAGCCCTCCCCTACTAAAGTCAATCAGTCATACCGATACAGGTTTGATTTCACTAAACGGGGGTTAGTTATGGCACGCATCAAACACATAGGCATTGTTTTAGCAGTCACTTTGCTGTGTATGTCTGCGCGTGCTGAAAAAGTGATTTGCCCTGGTAACCTGAAGTGGAGCTTTTCCGGAATGCATTGCGCCAAGCTTGCTGGAAAAGACGAGGCTGCATGCCCTGCCCCATCTGCTTTGTCAAAGCCAAGTGTTTTGGGCCCTGCCCTTTGCGTTTCTAAAGGGAAGTGTTTGGAGGGTGGCGTACCCAATTCGGTTGGAATTTGCACAGAACCCGAAACCAAACTTGTAAAAACTTATCCCTTTACAAAGATTACGCATTTGTAATTCTAAATTTTCGTCCTACAATGTTGTATAGGGACGAAAAAATTGATCAAGGTGTTATCACCTGTGTATTGATCAACCCTCCCATACCGTTTGTAAGAAAAAGTTTTTTTGTATTACAAATGACCTTTTTTTGGGCGTGTAAATGGAAGATCTACTTAAAAAATACGGCGGCATTCCAAACTTAAAGAAACATTTGAATTTCTTTTTTAAAAAAGTTTGTGAAGAAAAAAATATAAAGCATTACTTTTTCGGCATCAATGTCGACAACGTTATCAATGACGTAGTGAATTACAGGTCTTTTGGATTGCGAAAGCCTGATCATCTTTATAGAGATTACCCCGCTCAAACATCGCCAGTTTCAATCAAAGTAAAAATTCCCGTTTTCGAAGACGTTGTCAAAGTTCTTCAGCTACAGATGCAAAACGGCATGATGGTGAACTGGCGTGATGTCCCCCGTTATTCACACCATGTGATGGATGCCATTGAGGAAACGCGTTGCAAGTCGATGGACAGCGACGCCCCCATGTCGATCAAGGCAGACTTGGTCACTATGGAATCCATAGACGAAATATTGACCGATAGAAAACGTGCAGTTCGCACTGCAATGCAAGAAAACGGGGATTTAAAGTTAGACAGAAGCTGGCAAATCGTCTATCCCTTTTATCTGCGTTTATCGACAGTGGCAGAGACCATCACGTTGATCGGCAAGGGTTACGCTCGTGAAGGCGTAGCCAAAGAAGAAGTTATCAAAGTAGCTGAAGCTGCTAAAAAGAAATTCCCCTTCTTTGAATTCCCTATCAAGGAAGACGAATTAGGCCAATATATAGAAATGACCCACGTCGCAGATTACTCAGCAGATGGTTTGCCTATCCGTCTCTTCTTAACCATGTTGCTCAATTTCGGATGGCGCTTTGATGAGGTCATGGCGCTAGACAAAGACCAGCAAATGATTAA
>JBBAOY010000004.1:39635-66048 GCA_040401095.1 Limnohabitans sp. | reverse complement strand
CCCATGATCTGTAAAGGTCGTTGGAAATGTTTATCTGATATCAATCAAGTTCCCAACGCGCAAGGGCAATGTGTAGACCCCTCTGAAGTCAAACCTATCAAACGCCAATTCTCACAAAAAATGGTTCACACGGATGCAAAGCCTGAACCAGCCAAATCTGAATAGTATTTAGAAAGCTTGTGTAAACAAGTAAATCACAATGCCATGACCCGCTAACCAAAACAAACTGCGCAATGCAGCTTTGTCTAAAAGGTAGCACGCGATATAGGCCACACGAACAGCGATGTAGATCCAGCTAAAGCTTTCCATCAAATTGCCATCTGCGCCGCCCAAAGAAGCCAAGATGACGCCGATCGCAAAAAACGGAAACGCTTCTAAACAATTTTGCTGCGCCGCATTGGCTCTGGCGCGAAAACCTTCTTGGTTAGCCAGCCATGCACGCGGGTTATGGTTGTCATAGCTTTTGTCACCCCACTTAGAAATAGCTGCGCATATTAAAGGCAAGAGTCCTGCTATCAAAATAGCAATGACTACGGTGTCGAGTTGGGTTTCGAAGCGCATGGGGTTTCCTTTTTTTAACGTTATTTAAATAATTTCTTCAAAGCACAGGCAAAAACCAACCCTTTTCAGCCTTGAGTAAAAACTTATGCTCACCTAACCATTTCACTAACTTGGGGTTGGCGTTGTTTATGCCACCTGCCTGACGAACCCATAAATAGCCATTGGCTTGATCTCTTTCATCAAACACTTGTGCGCCAGGATGTTTGGCAACAAAAGCAAGAAGCTCTGAGTAGGTGAGCAAGTTCTTGATCAACACATCATTGTTTTGGGGAGCAGCTGCCTTCTCGGGAGCTGCCGGCTTGGCCGCTTCAATGGCTTTGGGGGTATTGATTGGTTCATCAACTTCATTAGCCTCACTGTTTGTGCTTTGTTCAGTGATGCGTTGCTGTATTTTTTTGGGAACAGCTACAACGCCTAAGACTTTCAATAGCAACTGACATGCCTCAGGACAAAATGCTGTTCCTGAGTAATCGTTGATGAGTAATGCCGCGTCTCTTGATGATGTTTGTGCACCATCTTTTTTCTTAATCTGAATTTCTTCAAAGGCCTCCACCACGGCGAGTATTCTTCCGCCAAGTGGAATGCCTTCCCCCTTGAGGCCACTAGGAAAGCCTGACCCGTTGAATTTCTCATGGTGCGTACCGATGTACAAAGCAATGCGCTCCATCTCGTAGAGACCTGAAAGACAGTCTTGCCCCGCCTTAGCATGCGCTTCATACAGCTTTTTGCTGTAGCCTCCAACGCCAATACTTAAGTTACTCAAAGTTTCATCTGAGAGCCCGATCTTGCCGATGTCATGCAACAGGCCAGCGATGTAAATATCTTGCGTATCGTTTGGTGAGCAATTAGCCGCTTTCGCCATACGCACGGCTAAATCAGCGACAGACTTTGAGTGGGTCAACAAAGCACTGTCGCGAAGGCCGATCAGCGTTGAATAGGCTTTGACGGATGCAATGTAGGAGCCTCTTAAATCGTCATATGAATTGCTCAGCTCAGCCGTTCTTTCTTTAACTTTTTCTTCTAAGGTGTTGACCATGTCTGCGAGGCTTTGGTTTTGCTGCTTAGTCAACTCAAGTAAGTTGTCTCGTTCTCGTACCAAAGCGCATCGCTCTAGTGCTGACTTGATAGTAGAAACTACCTCTTCATCATTCCAAGGCTTAGTCAGATATCTATAGATTTCGCCCTCATTGATAGCAGAAATAGCAGCCTTTAGATCAGCATTACCTGTCAGCATTAGTCGCATGACTTTGGGATAACGTTGTCTGACTTGAGCCAAAAACTCTGCGCCATTCATTTCTGGCATTTGCATGTCGGACAGAACTAAATGAAACTCTTGCTGTTCTAGTTTTCGTAAGGCTTCAGCGCCGCTAGTGGCTTCTTCCACTACAAAGTTTGACAACATGAACATTCGACGCAAAGCCGCCAAGATATTGGGCTCGTCGTCTACACACAAGATTTTGAATGCTGAAACATCCAAATTTTCTAACTGATCTTGCGAACTTTGTGGAGAATTTTCCAATGCAATACTTTGGTAAATTGACGTGTGTAAACTGACTTCAATGATAAATTAGAAACTTTTGCTGGAAAATATTTTATGCTTCAAATCCTACTTCGTTTAGGCTGCCTCTTTCTTTTATGTACTGGAACTTCCTACAGTGCATGTTTAGGCATGCAACTTAGCACTAAGGTTTATACATTCGATGTAGTTCCACAACTGCCTGCTGCCAAAATTTATACAACTTGGTCGCCCTTGCTTCAAAGAATTGGGCAGGACGCTGGACTTTGTTTCGAGTTGAGGGTCTCCGCCTCCATACCTGAATTCGAGCAAAAATTTCTTAAAGGCGAATCCGATTTCACTTTTCTCAATCCCTACCACGCAGTTCTTGCATATCAAAAGAAAAAGTATCAACCGCTACTGGCTGATGCACAAGATCTACTAACAGGCATATTGGTCGTGCAATCGGACAGCCCCATTAAAAATCTAAATGATCTAAAGGGAAAAAATGTCACATTCCCGGCGCCGAACTCATTTGCAGCCTCTTTGTTGATTCGTGCTGAATTGGCCAAACAGAAAATCGACATCAACCCAGTATTCGTCAAAACACATAGCAACGTGTATCGCTCTGTAATCAACAAAGATGCTTTGGCTGGTGGTGGCGTCAACAACACGCTTGACAACGAAGCACCCGAGGTGCGTCAGCAATTACGGGTGTTGTATGAAACGCCGGCCTACACGCCTCATCCTATTGCTACCCATCCTTCTGTCTCATCGGAGGTACGTGACCGATTTCTCAAGGCGATTGTCAAACTATCGCAAGACGAAGAAGGGCAAAAACTGCTTGATGGCATAAATCTTCATAAGCCACAGGCAGTCAACTACGCAAAGCATTACAAAGTTTTGGAATCGTTACAGCTTGAAAAATTTTTAGTCCTGACTGGCCAATGACATGCCGCAGGTTCAAAGTCTTTCTAATTGGAAAAGTTTTAAGCCTGCACTACTGATTGGTTTGGCGCTGGCTACTTTGCAAATTTTTTCAGGCTTGGCCTCTTATTACCAATCCAAAAACCTTTTGTGGGATAGCAAATACCAAACGGCAAAAAACTTGACAAAAGGCTTGATAGTTTCGGTGGTTGATCAGGTGGTGACGAAAGACTACGGCTCTATTGAGTCGCGCATTCTCCAAACCATGTCCAACGAAGAGGTGGCATCCGCTGTGCTAACAGATACCTCCGGCAAAGTCATATCAGCCCTTAAGCGTGACATAGGCCACGAGCCACGCTTGATGTTTGATTTGAATTGGATCCAACCACCAGACATCAACGAAGCAACATTGCAATCTAGAGACGAGGCTTACATCACCACATGGGCCCCGGTGAATCTAGGGATACATTTGGGATGGGTTCGACTGCAGACTTACAACTCTCTTGATTCTGCTGAGTTGAGTAGCTTGCGGCAAGAAAATTTGTTGCTATCTGGGTTATCGATCGTCTCTGGTTTAGCAATTTTGGGCGTATTTTTATGGCGCGCTTATTTTTCAGTGATCAAACGTGAACATATCACCGAGGCCAAACTAGATGAAGCAACCAAGCGTTTAATGCAGTCCGAGAAGCTTGCGTCATTAGGCGAGATGGCTGCAGGTGTTGCACATGAAATCAACAACCCCGTCGGGTATGTTTCCTCTAACTTAACAACACTTCAGAAGTACTTAACAGTCTACGAAGAAGTGCTAGATGCGCCTGCCTCAGATGAGACGGCAATGGTCGCATTGAAAAAGAAAGTTAACTTCGCCTATATACGCAGTGATGTGCGCAACCTAGTGAATGAAACCCAAGAAGGCGTTGAACGCGTTAAAACCATCATCAAAGATTTAAAAGATTACGCGCGGACCAACACATCTTCTAATTTCATACCCTCTGACATCCACGTCGGGCTGAAATCCACGCTGAATATTGCCAACAACCAAATAAAAAACCGTGCCCAAATAAAGCTAGAACTCGGAGATTTGCCACTGGTTGCATGCGCTCCTTCACAAATAAATCAAGTTCTGCTGAACTTGGTTGTCAATGCAGCACAAGCCATTCCTGATGATAGAGAGGGCTTGATTACTATTCGAACCTATAGCGATGGCACCTTTGTAAATATTGAGGTTCAAGACAATGGCCAAGGCATGTCAGACGAAATTTTGCATAAGGCTTTTGACCCATTTTTCACAACCAAAGATCCTGGCAAAGGAACTGGCCTAGGGCTATCTGTTTCACAAAAAATTATTCAGGACCACAAGGGTTCGTTGACTGTAACGAGTACTGTGGGAGTGGGATCAACATTCAAAATCAAACTGCCTGTCTAAATTTAAAAACGCCAACCCTGCGCCTTCATACAAGACTGAAAATAATTAGCGGGTGTAGTCAACGGACTTCCGTATTGCTGCGCAATGGCTAATTCGCACTGGCTACTATCAAAATCATATTGCTTAGCGTTATTTTTTCTTGCGTCGTAATTTTTGGCAGGCAAACCGGAGCAAGACGCCAGCACCAATGATGCGAAGAGCAAAGCCAATTTTTGAAATGACGTAAGGTGCATAGGTGGCCTTTGGGTCTTGAAGTGATTTAAGCGAACTGTAATGCCGCCAAGCTGGCGTACAAACCGGCTTTGGCTATGAGCTCTTTGTGCGTGCCCTGCTCCACCAATTTTCCTTTATCGAGCACCCAAATGCAGTCTGCGCGTTGCACAGTTGCCAAACGGTGCGCAATAACCAAGGTGGTGCGCCCTTGCATGGCTTTTTCAAGCGCTGCTTGCACCATACGCTCGCTGTGCGCGTCTAGGGCGCTGGTGGCTTCATCTAGCAGCAACAAAGGTGGGTTCTTCAAAATAGCGCGGGCAATGGCAATGCGTTGGCGCTGTCCACCAGACAAACGCACACCGCGGTCGCCTAAATAGGTGTCATAACCTTGCGGTAAGTCAGCGATAAATTCTTGTGCAAATGCAGCCTCTGCTGCAGCTTGCACTTCTTGGTCGGTGGCTTCTGGTTTACCGTAACGGATGTTTTCCATCACCGTGCCAGAGAACACAACCGCTTCTTGTGGCACCACACCAATACGTTGGCGCAAATCGGTCAAATCCATTTGGTCTACTGCCACTCCATCTAATAAAACATCGCCATGTTGTGGCGCATGGAAACGCATGAGCAATGAGAACAATGTTGTTTTACCAGCGCCACTTGGACCGACAACAGCAATGGTCTGACCTGCGTGTACTTCACCGGTCAATCCATTCAATGCCAATTGCGTGGGGCGCGATGGGTAATTGAAATTCACATCACGCAGCACCAAGCTCGAACCTTTTTCTGGCCAAGGCGCGCGCTGTGGATGCGCAGGAGATTGCACATCGGATTGGCTGTGCAGCAATTCCATCAAACGCTCTGTGGCACCCGCTGCTCGCAAAATGTCGCCATAGACCTCACCTAACACAGCAAATGCACTGGCCAACAAAATCACATAGACAATGGTTTGGCCCAATTCACCTGCTGTTGTAGTGCCTGCTCGAACCGACAAGGTTCCTAAATACAAGCCCCATAGCAGTGCAGCGCTGGAGGTCATGATGATGAAACCCACCAAGATAGAACGGGCACGTATGCGACGCAATGCAGTACCAAGTGCTTGGGCAGTGGATGTAGTGAAACGTTCAGCTTCACGCGTTTCAGCGGTGTAACTTTGCACAACTGGGATAGCATTGAGCACTTCAGAAGCAATAGCACTCGAGTCTGCTACGCGATCTTGGCTGGCACGCGATAAGCGACGCACTCTGCGGCCTAAATACACACTCGGAAAAACCACTACCGCCAGCACACCAATTACTTGCAACATTAGCAATGGGTTGGTCCATACCAACATGCCCATGGCACCGATACCCATGACCATATTGCGAAGGCCCATGGACAAAGATGAACCCACCACGGTTTGCACCAAGGTGGTATCGCTGGTCAAACGCGACAGCACTTCGCCCGATTGGGTGGTTTCAAAAAAAGTGGGGCTTTGCCTTAAAACATGCGCATAGACTTTGTTTTTGACATCAGAGGTGATTTTTTCGCCCAACCAACTGACCGTGTAGAACCGCGCAGCTGAAAAGAAAGCCAAGGCTGCTGCTACCAAGAAAAGCTCAAAGAATTTGGTAGCTAAAAGGTCGGTTGTGGATTGGTCGCCCAAGCCTTGGTCTATTAAGGTGCGCAGCGCCCAAGGGAAAGCCAAAGTGGTTGCGGCAGCAAGCGTTAAAAAAAGACCCGCACAAGCCACTTGGATGCGGTAAGGACGAATAAACGGGAGGAGACCAGAGAGCGATTTGGGAGAAGACTTCATACCTTTTGATTATCTCCACAATCCCGCGCGTTACATGACACGCACAGAGCGCGCGGTAAGATCGGCGATTATCTCTAAAGTATCAAATTTACTTGATCGCTCTCCTTAAAACTGAATAAACACCAGCCAAAGCATGCATCTGGATACAGTCAAAGACTATTTAAAAACATTACAAAATCGCATCACTGATGCTATTGCGCAGTTAGACGGCGGCAGTTTTATTTCAGATGCGTGGAAAAAGCCTCCAGGTGAGGCCCTTCAAGGCAATGGCATCACCCAAATTTTGGAAAACGGCAAGGTGTTCGAGCGTGCGGGTTGTGGTTTTTCACATGTGACTGGGCCCAAACTCCCCCCCTCTGCCACCCATGACCGACCTGAGTTGTCTGGCGCGCCGTTTGAGGCCATGGGCGTCTCGTTGGTGTTTCATCCGCGCAACCCTTATGTGCCAACGGTCCACATGAATGTGCGCATGTTGTCTGCCAAAACAGCAGATGGCCAAACTGTGGCGTGGTTTGGCGGCGGCATGGACCTAACCCCCTATTACGGCTTTGAAGAAGATGCGGTGCATTTCCATACTTCCTGCCGCGATGCTTTGAACCCTTTTGGTGAGCATTTGTATCCCCGTTTCAAAACCTGGTGCGATGACTATTTTTGTCTCAAGCACCGCAACGAACAACGCGGGATTGGCGGAATCTTCTTTGACGATTTTTCAGAACTCGGCAGCGAACAAAGCTTTGCCATGGTGCAAAGCGTGGGCGATACCTTGCTGAAAGCCTATCTGCCCATTGTTGAAAAGCGCATGAATACCCCTTATGGCGAACGCGAACGCGCTCACCAGCTTTACCGCCGTGGGCGCTATGTGGAATTCAACTTAGTCTGGGACCGCGGTACGCACTTTGGCTTGCAATCGGGCGGGCGCACCGAATCTATTTTGTTGTCTATGCCGCCTATGGTGAGTTGGTCGTACCAACACCAAGCCGAGGCCGGCACACCCGAGCACGATTTGATGCAACGCTTTATCGTCCGACGAGAATGGCTGTGAACAGCCTCACCATTTGAATAACAACTTATTTATAAGAGACATTTCATGACGACACCATTTCCGCTAAGCCGCCCTCGCCGCCTTCGCCGTGATGACTTCACCCGCCGTTTGGTGCGCGAACATGCCTTGAGCGTGAACGATTTGATCTACCCTGTCTTTGTGCTCGAAGGTGAAAAGCGACGTGAGTCAGTCGCGTCCATGCCAGGCGTCGACCGTGTGAGCTTGGACTTGTTGCTGCATGTTGCCGAAGAATGCGTGCAACTCGGCATTCCTGTGATGGCGCTCTTTCCTGTCATAAGTAGCCACCTAAAAACACCCGATGGCAAAGAAGCGACGAATCCCATAGGTTTGATTCCCCATGTGGTCTCGACGCTCAAAAAGCACTTCCCCACTTTGGGCATCATGACCGATGTCGCGCTGGATCCATACACCAGCCACGGACAAGATGGCTTGTTAGATGAGACGGGCTACATCCTCAATGACATCACCGTTGAGGTGTTGACCCAGCAAGCCCTCACGCAAGCCAACGCGGGAGTTGACATAGTGGCTCCAAGCGACATGATGGATGGGCGCATCGGCGCGATTCGCAATGCCCTCGAAGAACACGGCCACATCCACACGCGCATCATGGCCTACAGCGCCAAATATGCCAGTGCGTTTTATGGCCCATTCCGCGATGCGGTTGGCTCTGCCGCCAATCTCGGCAAGAGCGATAAAAAAACTTACCAAATGGACCCTGGCAACACCGATGAGGCACTGCGCGAAGTTGGGCTTGACATTGCCGAAGGTGCCGACATGGTGATGGTCAAACCCGGTATGCCCTACTTAGACATAGTGCGCCGCGTCAAAGATGAATTCAAAGTCCCGACTTTTGCCTACCAAGTCTCTGGTGAATACGCCATGCTCAAAGCCGCCGCACAAAACGGTTGGCTGGACCATGACGCAGTGATGATGGAAAGCTTGCTTGCTTTCAAACGTGCTGGGGCCGACGGGATATTGACTTACTTTGCTATAGATGCTGCTAAAAAACTAAAGCAGTAACGTGCCCCCCAAGTCACCCCATCTCAGCCACTTCAACAACTCATTTACGCAACTTTCTTCATAGCAACTATTGTTTATGTCACAACAATTAACCATCGCTACACGTGAAAGCCGTCTAGCCCTTTGGCAAGCCAACCACGTCAAGCAGTTACTGGAGGACCTTGGCCATCAAATTACTTTGATGGGCATGACCACCATGGGTGACCAAATTTTGGACCAGCCATTGAGCAAAGTCGGTGGTAAAGGTTTGTTCATCAAAGAATTAGAAGTTGCGCTCGCCAATGGCTCTGCGCATATCGCTGTGCATTCGCTCAAAGACGTGCCTATGGATTTGCCCGAAGGTTTTCATTTGGCCTGCATCTTGTCGCGTGAAGACCCGCACGATGCTTGGGTGTCGCCGAACTTCGACAGTCTAGAGAGCCTGCCCCACGGCGCAGTGGTCGGAACGTCTAGTTTGCGGAGAACTGTTTTGTTGCAAGCGCTACGCCCTGATTTAAAAATAGAACCCTTGCGTGGCAATCTAGACACACGTTTGAAAAAACTCGATGACGGCCAATACGCAGGCATCGTTCTCGCAGCAGCGGGTTTGAAGCGGCTCGGCTTGAAAGACCGCATCCGCCACATCTTTGACCTCAACACCATGGTTCCTGCTGCAGGCCAAGGTGCGATTGGTATTGAAATCAGCTCGAACCGCATGGACTTGGTGCAAACCTTGGCTAGCTTGAACGACATCACCACCGCAGTCACTGTCTATGCCGAGCGCGGCGTGAGTCGCGCGATGGGTGGCAGTTGTTCCATGCCATTGGCTGCGCACGCCACCATCCACCAAGGGAATTTGTCCATCCATGCGGCATGGGGTGATCACCTTAAAGCCGGCACTGCGTTGATTCATGCCCATGACCAAAAGCCAATCGACTTGCAAGACCCCAATGCACTCACAGTTGCCAGCGCATTAGGCGACTCCGTCGCTCGCAAACTGATTGCACAAGGCGCTGTTCCCAGCACGCAAACCAACGTACCACTCAACGCACCACCCCACTAATTTTTTAAATACGCATGTACGCTCCCATTCAAAACGACACCTTTTTAAAAGCTTGCCTTCGCCAAGCGACAGACCACACGCCGGTGTGGTTGATGCGTCAAGCGGGACGCTATTTACCTGAATACTGCGCCACACGCGCCAAGGCCGGCAGTTTTATGGGGCTGGCTACCAATGTCGACTACGCCACCGAAGTCACCTTGCAGCCTTTAGATCGCTTCCCATTAGACGCAGCAATTTTGTTTAGCGATATCTTGACGGTGCCCGACGCCATGGGATTAGGTTTGAGCTTTGCGCTGGGTGAAGGCCCGCGCTTTGCAAAAAACGTGCGCGACGAAGCCGCCGTTGCCGACCTCGCAGTGCCCGATATGGACAAACTGCGCTATGTGTTTGACGCAGTCACATCTATTCGCAAAGCCTTAAACGGACGCGTGCCTTTGATTGGTTTTTCTGGCAGCCCTTGGACATTGGCTTGCTATATGGTCGAGGGCGCAGGCTCAGACGATTACCGCCATGTCAAAAGCTTGATGTACAGCCGTCCAGACTTGATGCACCGCATTTTGCAAATCAATGCCGATGCGGTGGCGCTTTACTTGAACACACAAATCAAAGCAGGTGCACAAGCTGTGATGGTGTTTGACAGCTGGGGCGGCGTGCTGGCGGACGGCGCATTCCAAGAGTTCAGCTTGGCCTATACCAAGCGGGTGTTAGACCAGTTGATTCGCAGCCATGATGGCCAGACCATTCCTAGTATTGTGTTTACCAAAGGTGGCGGGTTGTGGTTGGAAGAAATGAACACCCTCGACTGCAATGTCTTAGGCTTAGATTGGACCGTCAATCTTGGCAAGGCTAGGAAAGCAGTGGGTGGTTTGGCTGGACAACCTGGCAAAGCATTACAAGGCAATGTAGACCCGAATGTGTTGTTTGCCCATGCATCTGCGATTGAAAAAGAAGCGCACAAAGTACTTGATAGCTTTGGCACGCCACACACAGATCAGAACACCACTGGCCCTACCCATATTTTTAACTTAGGCCACGGTATTAGCCAGTTCACTCCTCCAGAGAGTGTTGGCGTATTGGTGGAGGCGGTGCATAGTTATTCACGCGCCCAAAGAGCAAGTTCTAAGTAAGTCCTTAAAAGACTGCATGCTTGCCTAAGTCTGGTACATCTTGACCATTCATCCACCTCTCGTAGGACGCAAATAAAGTTTGCGTGCCATGCGATGGCGTGAGTTCCGCGTCGTAGCGATGCGACTGCGCATCCCACACCAGCATGGACTCGGTTGCGTAATAACGACCGATGCGGGCGAGTTCTGCTTTGTCCGCAACGGCTGGTATGAGTTTGCCAACCAAATGTAGAACGCCAATGACAACATCCAGAAAAACCACTGGAACGCTTTTGAAGCGTGGCTCTTTTCCCAGCAGGTGAAACAGGTACTCTCCTTGTTGACGCGGGGTGATGGCAGGGCCGGGGCCGCCAATCGGCAAGATCTGGTTATGCATACTCTGATTACTTAAGCAACCCGCTATGAAATCACCAAGATCTTTATCACTAATCGGTTTACAAGCGGTAAGGTTGCCATCACCAAAAATTAAAAAAGGCTTGCCTTTTTTGACCCTTTCCAATTGGCCGGATAAAGATTTGAAGAAAGCTGTCGGTCGCACAATGGAATAAGTCAGTCCTGACGCCATCAAGGCTTTTTCAAATGCAAGCTTGGCATGCTGAAAAGCAAGGATTGGCTTTTGCACGCAAATCGCCGAGAGCAGGACAAAATGCTTAACCCCATGGGCTTGGGCTGCCTCCAATGCATCCATATGGGCTTGGTGATCTATGCGCCAAGCATCTCGTGGGCTACCGGTCCTAGAAGCCATACAGGAAATCACTGCATCAAAAGATTCGTTCGCAAAACCATCGCGTGCGATAGATACAGGATCAGTAAGGTCACCATAGCGAATGGTGGCCCCCTTCAGAGCGGACGTGACTTGGTTTTCTGACGCGGCTGCCTTTGAACCTTGGCGAGGGCGAACAAAACAAACAAGATCATGCCCAGACCTAATGAGCGAGCGTGCCGTGGCCAAGCCAATCGTCCCAGTTGCGCCCAGTAAAAGTACACGCATGGAAGGGCTAACTATCGACTGCAAGGCTAACCAAATGGTCCGTTGAGTTCAATAGTGGCAGCATTTAAAAAACCGGCCGTTGTCACCCAAACCAAATAGGGCAACAACATGAGACTAGACAACTTAGACAGACGCCACAAACCAATGATGAGCAGCAATACTGAGGCCCACAAAAAATACAACTCGGTCATGGCCCAATCAGGCCGATGCTGGTTGAAGTACAACCAACTCCAGAAAATATTGAGCAAGCCGTTAAGGCCAAATAAAAAATATATTCTTAACTTATCTGCGCTGGTTTTAGAAACTCGCCATGCGCCCCAGCCGCTGAAAGCACACAAACAAAAAATCGTCGACCAAATAATGCCAAAAGCGGCATCAGGCGGTTTCCATTCCGGTTGCTTCAGCGACAAGTACCACGGCCCAATATCTGTAAGCAAAGCGCCAATCGATGAAACAATTAAAGTGCAACCAAATGCGATCGCCAAACCAACAAATCGGTCAAAAATGCTCATGCTTTAGCCATACCAAATAGGTGCGCCAAATCTTTGAAGAAGATACGCACATGCGCCATGGGTTTTTTTCTGACCAGCACTTTGTTCATATAAGACTCAAAAGTGAGTTGTTGCACGTCCTTGTCTTCGCAGATCGTGACGAATTTTTCACGACGCTTGTCGTTCTGATACCAAAAATATTGCATGATGCCCAGCACCCAAAACACCGTGCCGTGCTGTTTCATAAATGTTTTGCGTGCTTTCTTAAGGCAAGACACGTTTCCAGTTTTTAAGGTCTCTTCTACCGCATCAGCAGCCATCCGACCGCATGCCATTGCATAGTAAATGCCCTCGCCAGAGGCTGGAGCCACTACCCCCGCAGCATCACCCGCCAACACAATATCTTTACCGTTATCCCAATAAGGCAAAGGCTTCATGGGTATCGGCGCACCTTCGCGACGTAGCGTTTCAGCTTTATCTAAGCCTGCTGTGTCACGTAGCCTTTTGACTGCACTTCGCAAAGAGAATCCTTTGTCTGCGCTGCCAGTGCCAATACTCATGGTGTCGCCATGGGGAAATACCCAGCCGTAAAAATCTGGCGACAAAGAGCCACGGTAGTAAACATCACAACGGTCGGCGTCGTAATTTGCTTGTTGCGTTGGGGCACGCACGATCTCGTGATACGCAAACACATACTTGGTGCGATCAGCGCCTTTGATGGATTGGCGTGCCACCTCAGACTTGGCACCATCCGCACCAATGACAAAACGCGCCCGAATACTTTTGGTTTCCGAGGTAAATGAATAATTGCTAGGTTGAGACGGTGATTGCAACGCGATGTGAATGCGTGACACGCCATCGTCATCACGGGTGAGTTTTTCGAATGAGCCACGTAATCTTTGTGCCCCGTGCGATCGCGCTCTTTCTCTTAACCACTCATCGAACTCATCGCGGTTGACCATACCGACGAACCCGTTCTCGATCGGAATATCCACTTGGTTGTCTCGGGGTGAAATCATTCTTGCGCATCGCGCTTTAGCTACCAACAAATGGTCTGGTATCTCAAAGTCTTTGATCAAGCGCGGTGGTATCGCCCCGCCACAGGGCTTGGTTCGACCTTGACGGTCTAACAACAAGACATTCCAACCTCGACTTGCGAGATCATCTGCAGCAGTAGATCCAGATGGACCGCCACCAATCACGACAACATCATATGTTTCAGTACTCATGACTCAAACCCTTTCTATGACTAACAACCAAATTGGGGTGGTGATGCTCTGCACTTTTGACGTCATAGCGACCCACCCAAACAGCACATGCTGCAGCTAACACAAACATGACAGTTTCAAACCCGAACACACTGGCATACGCTGTGCCTTGTTCTCCAAGGAGGTAATGCGCTAAGTCGCTAGCAGCAGTGCCTAACAAACCGCCTAGGCCAAACGCAATAGCTTGCGAAGCGCCCCATAGACCCATGCGCGTACCGGCGTGTTGATCGCCACCCAATGTGGCTAAACGCATCATGGTTGCAATCGCGGCAATTGAAAAACTGCCATTCGCAACGCCGAGCAAAAAAACATTGGGTTTCAATGGCCAAGGTGGACCATAAGCCGCCGCCATGCACAACCCCAACATCGCCACGCCGGACACCAAGCAACCGCCCACCATCCAACTTTGTATAGATCCTAAGCGTCCCGCCACGCGGCCACTTCCTGCCACGGCGACAGCCAACATGCCACACAAAACAGCACTGTGGTGTAAGCCCGAAAGCTGCGTGGTTTCACCAGGAGTCAGACCAAACAAGGCGCCGGCAAAGGGCTCCAAGATCAAGTCTTGCGAGCTGTAGGCCAGCATCGATAAAAAAACAAACACAGAGAAAGCCTTGGCTTGCGGCTCTGACCAAACCAAGTGCAAAGTTTTCTTAAACCCTTGCTTCTTAGCAGGCTGAGTCTCATCCAGCACCTGGGCACCCACATGTCCTTCTAAATTCCATAGACATAAACAAGTGAGAAGTACTACCACCAAGCTGAGTCCGCCACTGATCTCGAGCAAACGCTCTGGTGAATAGGGTTCCAGCAACTTGCCAACGGTGATGGCTGTGACGGCAAAGCCAACAATCATCATCATCCACACAGCAGTGGCAGCTGGTGCGCGGCGCGAATCATCCACGCGCTTGGACATCAAAACCAACAACGACGTGCCGCATGCGCTGACACCAAATCCAATCAATATGAATGCAAAGATGGATAAGGCAATCCCTTGACTCAGTTCTTGCGCCATCCAAACGGTTGCAAGGCTAGCCAAAAAACCTCCCAGCGCTAAGACAACCATGCCCCCTAGCATCCACGGCGTGCAGCGTCTGCCTTGATCAGCGCCAAACCCCATACGGGGGCGCACCATTTGGACGAGGTAGTGAAAGCCAACCAAAAACCCAGGAATCAAAGCAGGTAGCGCCAACTCAACCACCATGATGCGGTTGAGTGTCGAAGTGGTAACCACCACCACCGCGCCCATACAAGCTTGGATTAGGCCTAAGCGTGCGATGTGCAACCAACTGAATGGCTGTAATGTATTCATAACGCGACCTCCTGAAGTCCCCTTAAAGACCAAGCACTCACCATCATGCCGCTGACAAACAAGGGCACGCCAAACGCACTGACACTCAACGCTTTTTCGACAGGATTTTGTATAAATCGCAGCATCAAAGGCAGTTGGCAAACGCTTAACAACAGCACAGCAAGGGCGGAGTTGGGTGAACCCCACTCCAACAATAAGATCGCGACAGCCCATTGCGCAAACAACATAAATCCGCAGGCGGTGCAGGCCGCCTTGATGACACCCAGTTGAACAGGCAAAGAGCGCACGCCCATCTGCGCATCGCCCTCTACCGCTTTGAAGTCGTTCAAAGTCATGATGCCATGGGCCCCAAAGCTATACAGCAAGGCCAACACGATGGCGTTGTAAGAAGGCATCTCGCCGCCCAGCATGACGGCGGCGCCGGTCACCCAAGCTAAGCCCTCGTAACTGAGAGCACATGCAGAATTACCCCACCACCCATTGTTTTTCAAACGAATCGGAGGCGTGCTGTATGCCCATGACAGCAATAAACCTAAGGCTGTAGCGGCAAAACCCCAAGGCCCTAGTGGCCACGCCCAAAAAATGGACAACAGGGTCCACAGCACTGCAATATAAAAACCCCAACGACCTGGCATGCGTCCCGAAGGGATGGGTCTGTTGGGTTCATTGATGGCATCGACGTGTCGGTCAAACCAATCGTTCACGGCCTGGCTACTGGCACACACCAATGGGCCTGCCAATAAAACGCCCCAGACAATCAAAACCCAATTGTCGGTAAGAGACTTTCCAGAGGACACAACACCACATGAAAACGCCCACATCGGTGGAAACCATGTGATGGGCTTTAAAAGCTCAGCGACCGTAGAAAGTTCTGGGCGTTGCATATGCGAATTCTGTTAGGCCTTCAAAAACATGTGACGGATGGCTTCATGGGTGACATCGATCTGCCCACTTTGTGCATGGTGAAGTTCTCGCAAGGGTCCGTTCAACATTTTTTTCATCAAGCCCATGGACAGAGATTCCAAAACTGCGTCTAAATCGTGGCCCTTTTCAATTTGTTTTCGCGCTTTACTTAATTCGGCTTGTCGCCAAGCATCCGCTTGTAAATTCAATTCGCGAATCAAAGGCACGTCTTTTCTGTGTTCAAGCCACGACATGAATTTTTGAACACCTTCATCGATGATCACCTCGGCATCCATTACAGCAGCCTGCCGATGCTCTTGCCCACATTGAATAACGTCTTTGAGGTCGTCTACTGTGTACAAATAGACATTGCTCAACTTCTTGACTTCAGGCTCGATATCACGTGGAACAGCGAGATCCACCATAAAGATAGGACGGTTTTTCCTTGCGCGAAGCGCACTTTGCACCGCGCCTAAGCCAATCAAAGGCAAAGTGCTAGCGGTGCAACTGATCACCACATCAAATTCATGCAAGCTTTTAGGAAGGTCTGCCAAAGCGATGCACTTGCCGCCATGCAATGCAGCCAAGGCATTCGCCCGTTCTGCAGATCGGTTCGCAATGGTGATAGAGCGAGGCGACTTGGCAGCAAAATGCGCCACGCACAATTCGATCATTTCTCCTGCACCCACAAACAAAATATGGGTGTCTTTGATATTTTCAAAAATTCCACTTGCCATTCGAACGCACGCAGCTGCCATGCTGATGGAATGGGCGCCAATTTCAGTGGTGGATCTAACTTCTTTGGCAACCGCAAAAGAGCGTTGAAAAAGTTGATTGAGTGTGGTGCCTAGCGCCCCGGTGTCTGTAGCGAACTTAACCGCATCTTTGAGTTGACCCAATATCTGTGTCTCTCCCAACACCATAGAGTCTAGGCCGCTGGCAACTCTGAAGGCATGGCGTGCGGACGCATCACCCTCTAGTCGATAGGTATGAGAAGCTAACTCATTGATTGGGGTTTTGCCCGTTTCCGCCAGCCAAGCCAGTGTTTGGGGCAACTGTGTTTGATCGCCTGCGCAGTAAATTTCGGTTCTGTTGCAGGTAGACAAAATCGTAACTTCTTTGTGCGATTCAAATTTTTGACGCAAACCACTTAAACAATGCTCCAATCTTTCAGATGCAAAGGCAAAGCGTTCACGCAAATCAATGGGTGCAGTGCGGTGATTGAGACCCAAGGTCCAAACAGCCATTTACACAACCCTTCTTAAGTTGGCGCTGGCTTGATGCGCCACTGGCCACAGATCGTCAATGCGCTTTTGTATACCAGTTGCAGTCAAACCATATTGCTGCATCAACACGCTTGGATCACCATGCTCGGTGAACTCGTCTTCAAAGCCCAAGACCAAAACCTCTCGGGAGATTTTCATGTCTTGCAAAGCCTCAAGTACCGCTGAGCCAGCTCCGCCCATTCGCGTCCCGTCTTCTACCGTGACCAGCCGATGGTGGGATTGCGCAAGCTCTTGTAAAGTTTGTATATCAAGGGGCTTGGCCCAGCGCATATTCACTACCGTAGCGTTCAATGATTCCGCCACTTTGAGTGCTTCGTACAACAACGGTCCAAAGCACAGAATTGCCAAGTCTTTGCCCTTACGCATAACTTCGGCTTTACCAAACGGCAAAGGCGTTAAATCTTTTTGCACTTGGACACCAAAACCAGCGCCTCTGGGGTAGCGCACCGTGACCGCATGGTCTTGTAAGTAGGCAGTGCTGAGGAGTTGACGGCACTCGTTTTCGTCAGCGGGGCATGCCACGCTCATGTTTGGAATACAACGTACAAACGCAATGTCAAACATGCCGGCGTGCGTCGGCCCATCGGCCCCGACCAACCCTGCGCGATCCAATGCAAAGACCACGGGTAAGTTTTGCAAGGCCACATCGTGAATCAGTTGGTCATACGCGCGTTGCAAAAACGTAGAGTAAATAGCCACCACAGGCTTCAAGCCCTCACACGCCAAGCCCGCCGCAAAAGTGACGGCATGCTGCTCTGCAATTCCTACGTCGTGGTAACGATTAGGGAAGCGCTGGCTGAACTCGACCATGCCAGACCCCTCACGCATAGCGGGCGTAATGCCTACCAAACGTGGATCTTTAGCGGCAACATCACAGAGCCATTGACCAAAGACCTGTGTGAATGTGACTTTTGTATTGGCGGCGCTGACCAAGCCTATCGAAGGATTGAATTTTCCAGGACCGTGGTAAGTCACAGGGTCGATTTCGGCTCGTTCGTAGCCTTTTCCTTTACGTGTGACGACATGTAAAAACTGAGGCCCTTTTGCCTTGGAAAGTTTTTCAAGCGCGTCCACTAATCCGTTCATATCGTGACCGTCTATAGGGCCCACGTAGGTGAAACCAAGCTTTTCAAAAATAGTATTCGAGTGGATCAGCGTCTGCGTTTGTTGCTCGATGTGTCTAGCCAAGGCAAACAAGGGCGGCGCGTTGCGTAGCATCTGCTCGCCTAATTTTTTAGCCTGCGCATAGAAACGCCCAGACATCAACTCTGCCAAGTATTGGTTCAAGGCACCGACGGGTGGACTGATAGACATGTCGTTGTCATTCAAGATCACCAACAAGTCGCAATTGCTTGTACCGGCATTGTTCAGAGCCTCATAGGCCATACCCGCGGTCAAAGCACCATCACCAATGATCGCAACAGCCTTGCGCTGACTGCCCGTGATTTGAGCGGCCTTTGCCATTCCCAAAGCCGCAGAAATACTGGTCGAAGAATGCGCGGTTCCAAATGCGTCATAGATACTTTCCTCTCGACGCGGAAAACCGCTCAATCCCCCTTTTTGGCGGATGCTGCCCATGCGCGCGTTTCTTCCCGTCAAAATTTTGTGCGCATACGTTTGGTGACCGACATCCCATACAAGGCGATCTTCAGGCGTATTAAAAACGTAGTGAAGCGCTATGGTCAATTCAACGGTTCCCAAATTGGAACTGAAGTGCCCACCCGTTTGCGACACTGTTTCGATCAAGCGCTCGCGCAAGTCATTGGCAAGCCCTTGAAGACTTTCACGCGATAGCTCTCTCAAATGAGAAGGAGATTGAATCCGCTCTAATAAGGTGTCCATGTTGGCTTGAATCAAGGGTTGACCAAGCTTTAATTTAGCGGGTTTAAAAAAAACGTCAAGTTAAATTGACACTTTTAAGCATATTTTTAGTGACAACGCCTAGAAAACTAAGGTTTTCCCTATGTTAAATAGCTCATTAATTGGATTTATTAACTAAAATCTACGCTGCTTATACCTTGGGGCAGCGCTGTAGAGTTAGAAGTGTAAATTTAACTTGACAGTTTGCCGGCTCTTTTGGATGATGGCATCTGTGAACTCATCGGACTAATAAAAATCAGTTATGGCAACCACGTTTCCTTTTGCAGCCATCGTCGGTCAAGACGAAATGACGTTGGCCATTCAAGTTGTCGCCATTGACCCCTCCGTTGGCGGAGTTTTGGTCTTAGGAGACAGGGGCACCGGCAAATCAACCGCCGTCAGAGCTTTGGCTGACTTGTTACCTCCCATTCAAGTGGTCAAGGGTTGTCCTTACAAATGTGACCCCACCAAACCAGCCCAAGCTTGTCCCGTATGTCAGTCGCACAAGAAATTGAATGCTGGTCAAACGATCAAGTTACCTACAGAACGCAGGCCAGTGAGCGTGGTGGACTTGCCATTGGGTGCCACAGAAGACCGCATTGTGGGTGCGCTCGATTTAGAAAAAGCGTTGTCGCAAGGCGTCAAGGAATTTTCACCCGGATTGTTAGCCCAAGCACACCGCGGTTTTTTGTATATCGACGAAGTGAATTTGTTAGACGACCATTTGGTTGATCTGTTAATTGACGTTGCGGCCTCAGGTGAAAATCTGGTCGAGCGAGAGGGATTGAGCATTCGACATCCTGCGCGTTTCGTTTTGGTGGGCAGCGGCAATCCTGAAGAAGGAGAGCTTCGCCCCCAACTGCTGGACCGTTTTGGCTTATCGGTTCAAGTCAAAACTCCCCAAGATGTGGCGCTGCGCGTGGAAGTGATCAAGCGACGGGACGCATTTGACAAAGACCCTGAAGCCTATAAAGCCCAATGGCAAAACGAGAGTGACAAACTTCAAAAACGTATTGTCAAAGCCCGCAAACTTCTAGATTCAGTCGTGGTCGACGACGACATGCTTACGCTGTGTGCAACGCTATGCCAGCAACTTGGCACCGATGGCTTACGCGCTGAATTAACGCTATTGCGGGCCACGCGCGCGTTGGCGGCTATGCAAGGCAATAAGAAGGTCAAGCCCGAACACCTCAAAACCATCGCGCCCTTGGCCTTGCGCCATCGCCTGAGACGCAACCCGCTTGACGATACGGATTCAGGTGAACGCGTCAACAGATGCCTTCAAGATATTCTGAACCCTTGAGTCTTGTGCATGGCAGATGACTTGAAAGGTCTTGAAACTTGGAACGATGCCATGACATCGTTGCAACTGCTGCAAATTGATTCGCATGGCTGGGGTGGTATTTGGTTACGAGCTCCGTTTGGGCCGGTGCGTGAACTCTGGTTAAGACACCTTTCTGAAACGGAACTGAACACCGTCAAATTGCCCGGCAATATCGATGTAGAACGCTTATTAGGTGGTATTGATTTGTCTCGCACGCTGCAATCTGGCCTTTTGCAGATGCAAACGGGTTTGTTGCAACAAGCAGACTTTGGTCTAGTCTGCATCAGCATGGCAGAACGCTTTCCAACAGCCTTGATAGCGCCCATGACTCAAGCCATGGACACGCAGTCATTGCCGCCTTTGAAAGTCAACCATACAGAATCCTCGGTTCGAACGCAATTTGGGGTGGTGGCATTGGATGAATCCATGGCAGATGATCCACCCATGAGCCCCGCACTTGCTGAGCGTTTAGGCTTGTGGTTTGACCTGCAAGACATCGCGCCATCAGATGTATCAGACGTCTCACTGAACACCCACACCGACGACAACGCGCTGGACGTGTTGGGCATTCAAATTGCACCCGAGGCCTTGGCACGCATGAAACAATCATTGCCCCATATCCAATGGACCGACGAGCAAGTATTGGCTGTTTGCAGTACCGCTCAGGGCTTAGGCATTGACTCCTTGCGCGTCCCGACCTTGGCATTGCGTGTGGCTTGTTGCCACGCCGCTTTACATGCACGCAGCCATATCGCAGACGAGGACTTAGCCTTTGCTGCGCGGCGCGTGTTAGCGCCGCGCGCCACCCAATTACCTGCACCTGCTGAAAATGCTTTAGATACAGAACCTCAAAATAGTTCTGATTCTTCAGCTGAGCCAGACCAAGCGCAAGAGCAGAGTTCCAACTCTCTCGAGCCGACTGAGACGCCTAATCCGTCAGAGTCAGCAAAGGACGAAGAAGACACTTCTTCAAACGATACATCTGAAGAAGACACAAACACGCAAGACGAAGTTCCTTTAGACCTACCCTCTTCTGAAAACCTTCAAGAAATGATGATTGCCGCTGCATTGGCCAGTCTTCCACCCGATGTCTTGGACGGTTTGCTGACCAAACCAGGTCGCAACCTTGGCAATACATCGGGAAGATCTGGACAATTTCGATCGGGTACGCAACGTGGAAGGCCTTTGCCACCCAGATCTGGGCGCCCAGGCGGGCATGCACGTTTGCACATCTTGTCTACCTTGCGAGCCGCAGCGCCTAAACAGCGCTTGAGAGGCAATACGCAACAGGGGCGCGTTGCCATTCGGTCTGAGGACTTTCACGTTCACCGCTACCAGCAACATAGCGCAAGCTGTCTGATCTTGGCGCTCGATGCGTCTGGCTCAGCCGCACTGCAACGGTTGGCGGAGGCGAAGGGCGCGGTAGAGCTTTTGCTCCAACAGTCCTACGCGCGAAGAGACAGCGTTTGCATTGTGTCTTTCAAAGGGGCGAAAGCCCAATTGCTGCTTCCTATGACACGTTCATTGGTTCGCGCAAAGCGCGCCATGATGGGCCTGCCAGGCGGTGGCGGCACGCCCTTGGCACTGGCTTTGAAAATGGCTTGTGAGCAAGCCACACAACTACAACGACAAGGTGTGACACCTATCTTGGTGGTGCTCAGTGATGGCCGTGCCAACGTCAACCTGCAAGGATTGGGGGGGCGTGCGCAAGCGCAAGCAGACGCGCAGCAATGGGCAGCGCAATGGCGACAGACTGGCCATCGTTGTTTGTGGATCGACACCTCACTGCAGCCCGACACCCAAGTGCAAGATATGGCGCAAACGATGGGGGGAAGTTATCTGCCTATGCCTCAAGTGCAAGCACAACGCATGGCATCTGCTATGGAAAATTTACGACGACAAGCCGTTTAGTTGATTAAAAAACAAGATAAGAAAATCATTTTTCTTTTTCTGCGCGCGCCAATGTTCTTTCGCGCTCCCTCGGCCCAAAGCTCGATGCCAAGGCCCCTTCTGTTGCCAAGCCCTCAAGATACGACTTCTCAATTTCAGGCGCTGCTTTGAGGAGTTCGCGCTCAGCAAATGGCAAATGCAGCAACGCCCTCAGACCAAACAATATTCGAACCCAACCGGGCACCCACGCCCTACTTTGGCGCTTTGACATTGCGCTAACAATCACACGTGCTGTTTCTTGCGCAGATGTTTCTTTGTTTAAAAGGCTCGGCATAGTAGCGCGCAACCGCACAAAACCAGGATGCAAAGCACCCTCTGCAACAAGAGGGGTGCTCACCCAACTTGCATACAGCACGCCTACTCCAACACTATGGGACGCGAGCTCTAGGCGCAACACATTGGCCATGGCTTCCACTGCAGACTTGCTTGCGGCATAGGCAGACATGGCTGGAGGATGCGCAAAGGACGACACAGACGCATTGATCAACACATAACCTTGCTGCTCCATCAAAGCTGGAAGCGCAGATCGCACGGTGTTGAAAACACCAAAAATATTCACCTCTACACAGCGTTGCCAAGCTTGTGGATCGACATAAGCCACAGGACCAAAAGCCGCCACACCAGCATTTGCAAACACCACATCCATACGATGGTGCACTGACAGAGTTTTTGCGACTACGGCAACCATCGCTGCCATGTGGGTCACGTCAGCAACACAATACAAGGTGTCTTCACCGCATTGCTGCGCCATCAGCGCAAGTGGCTCCTCATCGCAATCCACCAAGACTGGAATGCCGCCGTTGTGCACAACTTCTAAAGCAGTCGCGGCACCAATTCCAGAAGCAGCGCCTGTGATCAGTACAACCAGACCCTTAAGCAGCAACCTATCGGCATGAATAGAGCTCACAGGCCCTTCGTGACCATGAAATACACAATGGGCAACGGAATCACTGTGGCAAATGCACCCGCGATTTGCCAGATACGTGAAAGCCGCCAATAGTCTTCGCAAACCGTATCGGTGTTGCGCAACAGAGAACGTTGCTTAAGTTGTATGGGCACCAAGACAAACAACCAAATCAAACCCGAAAAGGCAAGTAACCCATAGGACCATTGAATCCATGGATGCCCTTCCCCTCCACTAAAGTTCTCAGCCATGCCATGCCCTGTCCAGACCACCCCTAATGAACCGAGCAAAGTAAACGCTAGGTCTGTGATCAGCACCATGCGGTTGCTAAATTGAATAATGGCATGGTTGCGCGTGCGCTCCGCCAGCAAGGCCCAAACACCACTGACAATCACGTTGCCCAAAAACAAACCGGCACAGACCAAATGTATTAATTTAAGATTAATGTCCATGCGGCCCTTTTTCCACATCGGAATGTCGAGATCCTGTGGAGGCATTCATGTCCTGGGCTTGCTCAGCATCTCTCTGTTTGCGAGTGATCTCTTTAGCGCGACGCAAATCGCGAAACTGCCAGCCGACAAAGAGAATTCCAGCAGCAACCAACACGAGCACTTCAACAATTTTCAGCATGTAAAGTGTTTAACGGCTGACTCTTTCGCGTTGCTCCAAACGACCGAATAAATCCACCATCCATTCCACGCGCTCATCAAAACTACGAGATGGCACTGTCCAAGGTTGTTGGGCGGCCAATGGATCACGATCCCTGCTAACAATGTCCACTAAAAATTGAATAGCAGGTACAGGACTTAATGCTACGGAGGGTAATGCTGGCACCTTCACCGCGACCGCGGCGGCTCGGGCTATCAGTGCTAATTTACGCGCAGTCGAGACCACACTGCGTTTATCGACTGAATTCAAACCACTACGCTCCAACTGTCTTCCAATTTCAGCGTAGACCAGCCGCGCGGCTTGGATGGCGGGACGACAGTCCCAAGACAATTCAGCCAAACCAAACTCGCCCCGGCGATACAGCGCATCGGCACGCAACAACAAGCGTTGGGTAAATCCTGCAATGCGCGCATCAAACACGGGATTTGCCAACCAATCATCCGCATCCATGCCAATTTCGCGAAACCACGCACGTGGAATGTAGAGACGGCCATTGCGCGCATCCTCACCAATATCTCTGGCGATATTGGTCAGTTGCATGGCGACACCAAGTTCACATGCGCGCGCAATAGCGGTGTCAGATGAAGCACCCATGATGAGCGACATCATGGCGCCGACAGCTCCTGCCACACGGGCGCCGTAAGCCTCGACGTCCGCCAAGGTGTCATAGCGGCGACCTTGCGAGTCCCACAGAAAACCATCTAGCAAGGCCTCTAGCAATCCACAGGGAATGCCGTAACGATGGACCACCACAGTCAATGCACGATCTGCATCTATTGCAATTGGCCGTCCAGCATAGATAGCACTCAAGCGGGACTTGAGGTCTTGCATCGCTTGGTCCTGGTCTTCTCCCAAGTCAATAGCATCGTCGGCCAAGCGACAAAAAGCATAGAGCGCGATAGCGGGTGCACGCGCGCGAACAGGTAACAGTTTAGAAGCGGCAAAAAAAGATTTGGACCCACCACGCATCAATTCTGTGCAAGCCTCTAAGTCATAGGACAAGGACTCGCTAAGAACGCTGGACTGATGCATGAGAAGTTCAGCTCGACCAAACGAAAGATTTGACATCGGGAACCACCTTTTCTAACATTTTTGCGGACATCAAGACACTGGGAACGCCTGCACCAGGTTGGCTGCTGGCACCCACCATAAAGAGTCCATCAACATCTTGACTTCTGTTGTGCGGCCTGAACCAAGCACTTTGAACCAGAATCGGCTCTAAACCAAAACCTGCACCTTTGTAAGACCACAAACGGTCTTGAAAATCTTGTGGTGTAGTGACTTTGGATGACACCACATGCTGCTTCAAATCGGGCAGCACACTTTCCTGCAATACCGTTGCAATGGCATCGCGGTATTGCTCTTTGACGGCTTCCCAATCCGTCTCGCTGCTCAGATTGGGAACGACAGATAAAGCATAAAAACTGTCACACCCCTCAGGCGCCAAAGATGGGTCGGTAGCGGTGGGACGATACAAATACAGGCTGAAATCTTTGGACAGGGTATGGTTTTTAAAAATATCTTGCAACAAACCTTTGTATCGCGGTCCTAAAACCATCATGTGGTGCGGCACATCCTGGTATTGGCGATTGGTTCCGAAATACCAAACAAACAAACCTGAAGAATATTTGCCCTTAGCGATCCGCTTATCTGTCCAATGTTTGCGGTGTTGTGGCGCCACAAGATGGCGATAGGTCCATGCTGCATCACCATTGCTCACCACAATATCAGCTGGCAAGAACTCACCACTCTCCAATTCGACACCTTCTGCACGACCATCCTTAACGCGAATTTGGGTCACAGGTGTGTTGTAACGAATGGGCACACGGCGCTCATCCAGCAGTTTGACTAGCTCACGCACGATGGCTCCCGTGCCACCCATGGCTGAATGAACTCCCCAGCGTCTCTCCAACGAGTGAATCAAGGAATAGACGCAAGTCACAGAGTAAGGATTGCCACCAATCAGTAACGGATGAAAACTCATGACGATACGCAACTTGGGGTGTTTGATGTGCTTAGCGACCAAACTGTAGATAGAGCGCCATGCTTGCATCCTTGCCAAATTTGGCATGGCTTTGATCACATCACCGATGGTTTCAAAAGGCACCATGCCCAGCTCAACAAAACCCAGTTGAAAGCATTTTTCTGAGGCTTTCATCAAATTCTTAAAACCCTGCACATCTTCAGGACTGAATTTAGCAATTTGTTCCAGCATCTGCGCGTCGTTATTGCTGTAATCGAAGTGCGTACCGTCATCAAAACGAATGCGATAAAAAGGTGACATCAAGCGCAGATCCACATGGTTCTTCATATCGCGACCACACAGCGTGAACAGCTCTTCAATCAAATGGGGCAAAGTGATGATGGTGGGACCTGCATCAAAGGTAAAGCCATCTTGTTTATGCACATAAGCACGGCCACCAGGAGCGTCTAGTTTTTCTAGTACTTGAACGCGATAGCCTTTGACGCTTAAACGAATGGCGGCTGCCAAGCCACCAAAACCTGTACCAATCACAATGGCTGTAGGTACTCTTGGATGGGTGAAAGGGACGCTCAGCAAAGGATCTTTTTGACCTCCGCCGCCGTCGCCACCGTGACCCTTAGAGTCAATTGACTTGAAAAGATTTGTCATGAGAATCCAAATGTGTGCTTAATCTTGCAGGAACATAGGCATCTAAGGCCTCTTCTACTTTTGATTTATGAGGTTTTTGAATAGCCCAACGCCACAACGCAGTGGTGTCTAGCGGCAGGACCAACATCAAGTGCTCCACAATCGCTAAGGCCAACATGGTGCC
>JBBAOY010000004.1:0-39535 GCA_040401095.1 Limnohabitans sp. | reverse complement strand
CTAGCGGCAGGACCAACATCAAGTGCTCCACAATCGCTAAGGCCAACATGGTGCCGACCAAGACAGATCCCACGACTTGCGATGGTGTCACCATGGGATCGTTGGCAAAGTTCACCAGCAACCACAAACAAATGCTGGCAAACACCACAGCAAATGGAAAAAAAGCATTCATGCGGCGGCGTTTAAAGAAGCTTTCTAGATACGCCAAATGCACTGGTAAAAATTCTTCACTCAAATTACGCACACCGAAGTACAGATTCAACTTGGCGCTGGTGCGCATGATCCACAGCACCAAATAAGTCCCAGTACCCACTTGGTTAGGCGCATCCCATGTGATGACAATAATGGCGATGCCCACCAAAAGAATGGCTATTTCATGCCACACCACGGCATTGAAAGAGGCGACGAATCTGGGCCATCCTTGCGTGCTTTGAAGAATGGCGGTTTTTTGGGGCCCTGTTATCCAACCGGTAAGAAAACTCAATTCATTCCAACCCCAAGCTAACAGCGCACAGGTAAAGGCGCAGTAGGCTCCCGTGACGCCCGTTTGATTAGCTGTATGCGCCAAGCCCACCAACGCACCTATGCCCAGCATGGATGAAATGACCAAACTCAAGATGATGGTGGTTTGGGACATGCGGTTCAACACGATAACAATGCCGGTGCTAAACCACCAGATGAAAATCGCAAACCCCAAAGCAACAAACGTGTCGGTCATCCTTAGTTCTCTGTGATGTTCTGTTACAAATTTACCAAGCAGGAACCATGCGTACATCGTCAGGTAATTCTTGCTGTTTCACAGGCAAGAAGTACAAACGTACAAAGGTGATCCCGCCAGACAAGGCCCAGCGCGCCTGCTGCAGCAATCCGATCAAGCCACCCCTAGCTTTCGCCTCGTTCATTTGCGTTTGAACGAAGTACAGATGGGCCAAGCCTTCCCTGAAAACCGGACTGTCTATGTCCAAACAAACGGGGAAAACTTGCTTAGTGATCTCATTGGTGATGCGGAAAACTTCGTAGTCGTACGTGGTGGACTCAAGCCCCATTTCATGGTGCAACATGGGGCGACAGTGGTCGCGCACATACATGGTGGCGTATACGGCCAACAAGAAAAAGCGAATCCAATAGACATTGCCGCCACGCAGCAAATGCGGATTGGCACGCATGATCAATGCAAACGATTCACCATGGCGAAACTCGTCATTGCACCAACGCTCAAACCAACGAAAGATCGGGTGAAAACGCTTATCTGGATTTCTCTCCAATTGGCGAAAAATGGTGATGTAGCGTGCGTATCCGATTTTTTCTGACAAATACGTTGCATAAAAAATGTACTTAGGCTTGAAGTAGGTGTAGGCCTTGGTCCGCTTTAAGTCACCCAGATCAATTCCCAAGCCAAAGTCTTTTAACGATTGGTTGAGAAAACTCGCATGGCGAGATTCATCGCGCGCCATATAGCGCATCAATTGCTTGATATCTGGGTTTTCTACATTTTTGAAAATCTCGTTGTACAAAATACAACCAGAAAACTCTGACGTCAGGGAAGAGATTAAAAAATCTAAGAACTCTTGACGCATTTCAGGGCTAACTTGCGAGAAACGTTCTGCTACTTCTTTCGCAAATTGTTCGTCACGCTGAAAATGGTCATGGTTGTTGTCCCCTTCGTATTCGGCCATCATCTTGTCCCACTCGGCGCGCATGGGGGAGACATCGAGTCGATCCATGGCAGCAAAATCAGTGGTGTAAAAACGCGGACTGAGCATGGTGCTTTCCACAGCTTTTTCAGATGCTTTTGCGGCGGTATCAATGTCTGAATGGGTTTGCATAAAAAGGTACTCTGGTTTAAAAAATAAGCTGTGCTACTTTATTCAGGTCGCATCGCCAGGAAGCGTGCGAATTCAGCAGTATTGGTGGGGCCAAAGGACTCTAGTTCCACCCGTTGCCCTGTGCTGGGATCAAACAAGGTGACGCGTCCATCGACACGGGCAATCAAATCAAAAGGCGCAGACGAACCAATGCCACGGGAATATCTTTCGCGTGACAAAGCTCGAAGAGAACCTCGCACAAAGCCCTGCTCCCCATGCAAGACTGTCAAAGTTTCGCCCGTCACGCCATCTTCCACGCGAACACCGCCATCTTTTTGATCTTGAAACACCAGAGAGCGCTGCAAGGTTGCAGCAGCAGCCCTTTGGTCCGGGCCGTTACCCGTCACGCGGATCAGCCCCACAGAAATGAGTGAGAACGCCATAATCCCTGCGGCGCAATAAAGCACCCACTGCGGAAAATGATCAGGCGCCGCTTTTCTTGTCAAAGTAGATGCATGTGCTTGGCTCATGTCAAACTCACTTGCAAGTTGTTGACTTGAGGATTAGTGTTTTGCACAGAGGGCGTCGCATTGGCGGCCATGCCTGTGGCTTGCGTCCAAGCATCCCGCAACTTCACAGCCACCTCTTGCACATCGGCTATCGCGCGCAGGGTGGGCTCTGGCTTACTGATTCTCCAAGGCCGCACACTGGGCCACAAGTGAACCCACGCAATACGGTCTGAACCCTGCAGGGCCAAAGTGATGTCTCCGAACCCAGCCTCCAACAAACGAACATCTGAGGATGCGATTTGCTTAAGGGGCAAGTTAAAAGTCACGGTGAGCACTATGCCTAAGCGCATCACCACACGTTTGTTGGTTAAGGTGTAAACGGTGGCGCGTGAAGTCATGTAGGCCATCAACCAAACTGAGGCAAGGCCTAATAAAGACAGTGGAGCAATCCATTTGATCGCTTGCAGCACAGCCATGGCATCTGCCTGCGCCTCAAGTGCTGGCCAAGCGCAGGCAACAATTAGAAGGATGAAGTAAATCACCAGCTTTTTGATATGAAAGGCTGAAACGGCCAGGGTACCTATATCTGGCGAGCCTTGCCACACGATGAATTCATCCGAAGGCAATCTCTCAGGCAGGCCGAACTGAGGCTCAAATTCGTATTCATGGCCAAGGTTTTCAATAGGCATTTTTATTCCCAATCAACTGTTCATGAATTAAGTGTCACGCAAGTTAGACATATTCCTATTAAGTGTAAACCCTTGTTAACACATTTATTGTCAATTAATGTTGACAGTTGCGTTTTTAAGCCTTAAAGTTACCTCAGTGCATTAGCAAAGAAGGTAGGTCATGCAGCAGTCTCAGCCCCAGGTTTTGTATACGCCAGAGCAGCGCGCCAAGCGTGATGCGACTCGGTGGACCTTGGTGCAAGGCGTGTTGGCCCCTGTTCAATTCTTGGTTTTTTTAGTCAGCCTCTATTTGGTGGTGACTAGCTTGAAAACAGGCGAAAACACCGAATGGGCCTTGGCTTCGGTAGTACTCAAAACATTGGTGCTTTACGCCATCATGATTACCGGCTGTATTTGGGAGAAGGTTGTTTTCGATAAATACCTTTTTGCCCACGCCTTCTTTTGGGAGGACGTTGTCAGCATGTTGGTGATGGCTTTGCACACCGCTTATCTATGGGTTTGGTGGCAAGGCAGTTGGTCAGCCGATGACCAACTTTTGCTGGCTTTGACTGCCTACATCACCTACGGCATCAATGCAGCCCAGTACATCAGAAAACTTCGTATGGCGCGTTTGCAAAAGCCTTTTCGCAACTTGATCGAGCCTAATGCTCAGGTGAGTGCATGAATTCAGTCATTCCTATCCGCGCAGAGTTAGGTAAAGGCTGTACAGACGTCAAGCCTTTGATGGAGCGCGGTCAGCGTGAGGTGTTTTGCGGTTTGACGGGCATCATTTGGCTGCATCGCAAAATTCAAGATGCCTTCTTTTTGGTGGTGGGTTCACGCACTTGCGCGCACCTCATCCAGTCTGCGGCTGGTGTCATGATCTTTGCAGAGCCCCGATTCGGCACAGCCATCATCGATGAACGTGATTTGGCAGGATTAGCCGACGCGAATGTTGAACTCGATCGCGTGGTCAATCAGCTGTTGGCGCGCCGTCCAGAAATTAAGTTGTTGTTCTTGGTGGGCTCATGCCCCTCAGAGGTGATCAAGCTGGATTTATCCCGCGCCGCCTCTAGGCTTTCTGCGCAACATTCTCCCGCTGTGCGCGTGTTGAATTATTCGGGAAGCGGAATCGAAACCACCTTCACCCAAGGTGAGGACGCTTGCTTGGCATCAATGGTTCCAGACATGCCATCGAGCTCAGACAAAGCAGAACAAGAATTGTTGATTGTGGGTACTTTGGCCGATGTGGTGGAAGACCAGTTCGTGCGTATCTTGAACCATATGGGTATCGAGCGCGTTCGATTCTTCCCGCCACGCCGTGCACAAGACCAAGTGTCGATTGGTCCCAACACACGCCTGCTGTTGGCACAACCCTTTTTGGGCGAAACAGCCCGCGTGATGCAAGCGCGCGGTGCGAGTTTGTTGTCTGCACCATTTCCGCTAGGCATTGAGGGGACAACGGCTTGGCTGCAATCGGCCGCTTCTTCTTTTGGTGTGGCGCAAGACCGCTTTCAAGCCGCGCTGGCAGCGCCTGTAGCCAGGGCTACGGCGTCATTGGCGCGCGCCAAATTGCATTTGGAAGGTAAAAGCATCTTCTTCTTTCCTGACTCACAACTTGAAATTCCATTAGCGCGATTTTTATCACGAGAACTGGGAATGAAATTGCTGGAAGTCGGTACCCCTTATTTGCATCGTCAGCATATGGCGGTGGAGCTGTCCATGCTGCCTGAAGGTACCTTCCTATCGGAAGGACAAGATGTTGAAAAACAGTTAGACCGTTGCCGCGCTTTGCACCCCGATATGGTGGTGTGTGGCTTGGGCTTGGCCAATCCACTGGAGTCTGAAGGCATGACCACCAAATGGGCGATTGAATTAGTTTTCACGCCTATTCAGGGCTTCGACCAAGCCGGTGATTTGGCTGAATTATTTACCCGTCCATTGTTGCGCCGCATGCGTCTTGCCGCTTAAAGGAATTACAGACATGCAACTCACACTCTGGACATACGAAGGACCGCCCCATGTTGGCGCGATGCGTGTGGCTACGGCTATGGAAGATGTGCATTACGTCTTACATGCGCCTCAGGGTGATACCTACGCCGATTTGTTGTTCACCATGATCGAGCGTTTACAAAAGCGTCCGCCTGTGACCTACACCACTTTCCAAGCACGTGATCTAGGTGGCGATACGGCCGAGCTTTTCAAAACTGCTGCAAGAGAAGCCTTTGAACGTTTCTCACCCAAAGCTATGTTGGTAGGTTCGTCTTGTACCGCTGAACTTATTCAAGACGATCCTGGTGGTTTATGCAAAGCACTCAACTTACCAGTGCCTGTCGTTGCGCTGGAATTACCTTCCTATCAGCGCAAAGAAAACTGGGGCGCTTCTGAGACTTTTTACCAATTGGTGCGCAATTTAGCGTTGCCTAAAGACGCCGTTGCAACGTCTGCATCCACCAAGCCCCGCTGCAACATATTAGGACCCACCGCATTGGGTTTTAGACATCGCGATGACTTGACTGAAATTCGTAAACTGCTGACCGACATAGGTATCGAAATTAATGTGGTGGCCCCGCTCACGGCTACGGTTGCTGATATCGCTAAATTGGCCGATGCAGACTTTAATGTGGTGCTCTACCCAGAAATTGCCAATTTGAGTGCGCAGTGGTTGCTGCGCAATTTCAAACAACCACATACCAAAACTATTCCTATTGGAAATTCAGGTACACGCGCTTTTATTCAAGAGGTGGCGCAGTTGGCGGGGATTGATCCCAACTCAGCGCTTGAAAAAGCCGTCTCGCGTGCCGCTTGGTATGCCAAATCGGTGGATTCCACCTACTTGACGGGCAAACGCGTCTTTGTATTTGGTGACGCCACGCACGCCGTCGCTGCTGCTCGCGTGGCTGCGCAAGAGATGGGCTTCACCGTTGTCGGCATTGGCACATACAGCCGCGAATTTGCCCGCGAAGTAAGAGAGGCCGCAAGCCTATACGGGGTTGAGGCCTTGATCAGTGATGACTATTTAGAAATAGAAGCACACATTGCCGAGTTGAACCCAGAACTGGTGCTCGGCACGCAAATGGAACGCCATATTGCCAAGCGTTTGGGCGTGCCGTGTGCGGTGATATCTGCGCCAGTGCATGTGCAGGATTTTCCAGCCAGGTATTCACCCCAAATGGGGTTTGAAGGCGCCAATGTCTTGTTTGACTCTTGGGTGCATCCACTCATGATGGGCCTTGAGGAACATTTGATTGGAATGTTCAGGGGCGACTCAGAGTTTCATGAGGATGCAGCGCCATCGCATTTGGGTGGAAACGGTCACGCGCAAAGTATTCACGGCAATACAAAAGCAACACAGCGTAGTGACGCAGGCGAGTCAACGGCTGTTGCTACGGCAGAAACCATCACCGTTTCGGGTTGGGATGCTGGTGCAGAAAAAGAACTGAAAAAAATACCATTTTTCGTGCGAGGGAAAGCCAAAAGAAATACCGAACGTTTCGCCATGGAGCGCGGCATCTCGGTAATCACTACGGAAACACTGTATGAATCTAAAGCTTACTTCTCTCAGCAATAAGCCTACATCGCGTGACACCACCCCCATCCGTTTGGTGGTGGTGACGATGGACACGCACTTTGCCAGTTCGTTCAATCGTTCTAACGCGGCGTTAAAGCGCGACTATCCAGGCCTGACTTGGACACTGCATGCAGCCTCGGAGTACACAGGTAACGATGCCTTGATTGCGAAGTGCAAAGCCGATATTGCATCGGCCGACATTGTGCTGTGCGGTATGTTGTTTCTAGAAGACCATTTCCTTCCTATCTTGGATGATTTGCGCGCACGGCGCATGCACTGCGACGCCATGGTTTGCATGGCCAGTGCCACCGAAGTCACGCAACTTACCCGTTTGGGTCAGTTTGATATGAGCAAACCCGCCAGTGGCCCGATGGCCTTGCTGAAAAAATTACGCGGCGGTGGCGGTAAAGGCAAGAAGCCAACAACAGGCGGTGCCGCGCAAATGAAAATGTTGCGCCGCCTCCCCCAATTGCTGCGCTTTATTCCTGGCACAGCGCAAGATGTGCGTTCGTACTTCATCACTTTGCAATATTGGCTAGGTGGCTCTGATGACAATGTGTTGAACATGGTGCGTCACCTGATTGACCGTGGCGCAGATGGTCCTCGCAAATCATTGCGGGGCCAGGTCAAAGTACAGCCTCCCATTGACTATCCTGAGGTAGGCGTCTACCACCCCCGGATGGCCGGGAAATTCAGTGAAGAAGCCAGTGCATTGCCTACGCCGAATCGTATGGCGGTGAAAGGCACCGTTGGTATTTTGTTATTGCGCTCTTATTTGTTATCCGGCAATGCAGGTCACTATGACGGCGTCATAGCAGCGCTGGAGGCAAAAGGTTTGCGCGTCATACCTGCTTTTGCTGCCGGCTTGGACTCGCGTCCCGCCATCGATGCTTTTTTCATCAAGAATGGCCAAGTCTGTGTCGATGCCGTGGTGTCGCTGAGCGGTTTCTCACTGGTAGGTGGCCCCGCGTACAACGACGCCAAAGCTGCGGAAGAGGTTCTGGCAAAACTGGATGTGCCTTATGTAGCAGCACACCCCGTTGAATTTCAAACCTTGGACCAATGGGGTGGTTCTGACCGTGGTTTATTGCCCGTTGAAAGCACCATCATGGTGGCGATTCCAGAGCTCGATGGTTCTACCAGCCCCATGGTTTTTGGTGGACGCCCTGGTGCGGCCGGCGTGACTTGCACTGGTTGTCACCATGCCTGTACTTTTGGTGAAAGCACAAGCGCACAAGACATGCACTCTTGCCCAGAGCGCGCCATCATGTTGGCGGCACGTGTCAGCAAGATGGTGGCTTTGAAGCGCAGCGAACGTAAAGACCGCAATGTAGCGATTGTGTTGTTCAATTTCCCACCCAACGCTGGCAATATTGGCACCGCAGCTTTCTTGGCTGTTTTTGAATCGTTGTGGCATACCTTGACCGCCATGAAGGCGCAGGGTTACCAAGTGGATATGCCAGATAGCTTGGAGGATTTACAAGATAGCTTGTTACATGGAAACGCTGCGCAATATGGGGCAGATGCCAACGTGCATGCCTTGATTTCTGCAGACGATCATGTCAAGCGCGAGCGCTGGCTCAAAGAGATTGAAGCACAGTGGGGTCCCGCGCCTGGCACTCAGTTGAGTAACGGCAGTTCCATTTTTGTATTGGGGAAGAAGTTTGGCAATGTGCTGGTCAGCGTTCAACCATCGTTTGGTTATGAAGGCGACCCGATGCGCCTGTTGTTTGAAAAAGGCTTGGCACCAACGCATGCCTTCTCAGCTTTCTATCGCTACCTACGTGAAGATTTCAAAGCGCACGCAGTGCTCCACTTTGGTACACATGGTGCGTTGGAATTCATGCCTGGCAAACAATCTGGCATGAGCGGCACTTGCTGGCCCGATCGTTTGATTGACGACTTGCCCAATCTGTATTTGTACGCATCCAATAACCCTTCTGAAGGTGCGATTGCCAAACGTCGCTCAGGCGCAACCTTGATCAGCTACTTAACGCCACCCATCACGCAAGCGGGGTTGTACAAAGGTTTGAACGAGTTGAAGTCATCCATTGAACGGTGGCGCACTTTAGAGCAGAGCAATACCGAGCGCGTTGCTTTGGCAGCGGTTATTCAAGGGCAAGCTGTTGCGCTTGATTTAGTGTCTGCAGAACCTGCTTGGGACGTTGCCACCATGGGCGCGCAACTCGATAGAGAAGTGATGCGCTTGTCCGAGGAACTGCTTGAACTGGAGTACACACTGGTTCCTTATGGTTTGCATGTGGCAGGTCGCGTACCTAGCGCCGCCCAGCAAGTCGATATGTTGCTGGCCATGGCCGAAGCCAACCACGGTATGCAAGTAGAGCGCGTAGCTGTAGAAGCTTTGGTCGAAGGACATTCGCCAGAGCTGGCTTTGTCTGCAGCCGGCTTGCCGCGCAATCACTCCAGCTTAGAAGTCTTGCGTGCCTTGGTGGAACCGCAGGCCCACTTGGCCGTTGACACGGAAGTCTCCGCCATACTACGCGCTTTAGACGCTAAGTACATTCGACCTGCACCAGGTGGCGATATTTTGCGCACGCCAGCTGTACTGCCTACGGGTCGCAATATCCACGGCTTTGATCCCTTCAGAATTCCTAGTGCTATGGCGGTTCGGGATGGCAAAGTTCAAGCCCAATTGCTCATTGATCGCCATTGTGCGGATGGCAACCCCTTGCCTGAATCCATTGCCATGGTGCTTTGGGGCAGTGATAACTTGAAAAACGAAGGTACCCCCATAGCGCAGGCTTTGGCCTTGATGGGCGCCATGCCTCGCTTTGACACCTACGGACGTATTGCGGGTGCCAGCCTCATACCTTTAGAAGAATTAGGACGGCCACGCATTGACGTGATCATGACTTTGTCTGGCATCTTTAGAGACCTCATGCCTTTGCAAATCAAGCTATTGGCTGAAGCAGCATTTTTGGCGGCATCGGCTGACGAACCGCTAGAGATGAACTGGATCCGTAAGCATGCGCTGTCCTATCAGCAAGAACATGGTTGTACGTTAGAAACCGCGTCTTTGCGGGTCTATGGCAATGCCGAGGGCGCATACGGCTCCAATGTAAACAACTTGGTAGAGAGTAGCCGTTGGGAAGACGAGAGCGAACTGGCTGAAACCTACAAGCGCCGCAAAGGTTTTGCATACGGGCGTACTGGGCGTGCAGTGCAACAAACGGCCCTCATGCAAACCGCATTGGCCGATGTAGAGCTGACCTACCAAAACCTTGATTCTTTGGAGTTGGGCGTCACCACCGTGGATAACTACTTCGACACCTTGGGGGGTATTACCCAAGCCGTGAAAGTGGCTAAAGGTGGCAAAACCCCGCCTGTTTATATCGGCGATCAAACCAAAGGCAATGCGGCTGTTCGTTCTTTGAAAGAACAAGTGTCTATTGAAACCCGGACTCGCATGCTCAACCCCAAGTGGTACGAGGGCATGCTTGAGCATGGCTACGAAGGCGTGCGACAAATTGAAACACATGTGACCAATACGATGGGCTGGTCTGCCACCACAGGCCAAGTACAACCTTGGGTTTACAAGCAACTGTCTGAGACTTTCATGCTGGACCCCGCTATGCGTGACCGCTTAGCCAAACTAAATCCTACGGCCTCTGCCCGCGTGGCAAACCGTTTGATCGAAGCATCAGAACGCAATTATTGGCAGCCTGACGCCGAGACTCTGCAAGCCCTTCGCCAAGCAAGTGAAGAACTAGAAGACCGCCTTGAAGGCGTTTATGAAGGAACACCAGCATGACAGTAGAAACCTTACCTTTCCCTACGGTAAAACGCAATTCAAAATTGGATGGCGAGGGTAGTTTGCAAGTCGAGCTCGACCCCAGCGTAAAAATTGGCAATGCCAAAGTATTTGCCATTTACGGCAAAGGCGGCATTGGCAAGAGCACCACCTCATCCAACTTGTCTGCTGCGTTTTCCAAAATGGGTAAGCGTGTGCTGCAAATTGGATGCGATCCCAAACACGACAGTACGTTTACCTTGACTAAAAAAATGCTGCCTACAGTGATTGACGTGCTGGAGACAGTGGACTTTCACGCCGAAGAATTACGTGTGGAAGACTTCGTGTTCGAAGGTTATAACGGCGTGATGTGTGTCGAAGCCGGCGGTCCACCCGCGGGTACCGGTTGTGGCGGCTATGTAGTGGGTCAGACTGTGAAGCTTCTCAAAGAGCACCACTTGTTAGAAGACACGGACGTGGTGATTTTTGATGTCTTGGGAGATGTGGTGTGTGGCGGCTTTGCCGCACCCCTGCAACATGCCGATCGCGCCATGATCGTAACCGCCAATGACTTTGATTCCATCTTTGCGATGAATCGTATCGTGCAAGCGATTGGTGCCAAGGCCAAAAACTACAACGTGCGCTTAGGCGGCGTTATCGCCAACCGAAGTGCAGCGACAGATCAGATCGACAAATACAACGACCGAATTGGTATCAAGCTCGCAGCGCATTTTCCTGATCTGGATGTGATTCGCCGTAGCCGTTTAAAAAAATCTACGCTCTTCGAGATGGAGTATTCCCCCGAACTAGAAGCGGTGCAAAAAGAATATATGCGACTTGCCGCCAATTTGTGGCTTGGCGGTGAGACCTATACAGCGGTCCCTATGAAAGACCGCGATATTTTTGATCTCTTGGGTTTTGATTGAGACTTTTACAGATGACTGATATCACTTACGAACAACGTCGCGGACAAATCGAAAATTATTTCGATCGCACAGCTGTGGCCGCTTGGGCCAAGCTGACGTCCGATGCGCCAGTAGGTCGCATTCGCGCTTCGGTGCGTGCTGGCCGCGATCAAATGCGATCGACATTGGTCAGTTGGTTGGGCGCTGACCTGCGGGGCAAACGCATTTTGGATGCGGGTTGCGGAACTGGTGCCTTGGCGGTTGAGGCGGCAAGATTAGGCGCCCAAGTGGTAGCCATCGATTTGTCGCCTACCTTGGTGAACTTAGCCCGTGAACGCATTCCTTCTGATGTTGCCCACTTGGTGGAGTTCCATAGTGGTGACATGCTAGACAAGGGGTTAGGACACTTCGACCATGTCGTGGCCATGGACTCGATCATCCATTACCAAACTGATGATGCAGTGGAAGCCTTAGCCCAACTGGCGGAACGCACGAAGTCGTCCATCGTATTTACTTTTGCACCGCGCACGCCGATGTTGGCATTGATGATTTCGGTAGGACGCTTGCTGCCTAGAAGCGATCGCGCACCTTGGCTGGAGCCTATGGCAGAAAAAAGTATTGCGCAACTCATGAAGACGCATGCATCACTAAACCATTGGCAATGCGCGCGCAGCCATAAAGTGTCTAGTGGTTTTTATAAATCCAAAGCAATGGAGTGGGTACGCGGATGAGAGCCAAAACTTTCACTAAGTTTGCCATGCAAGTGCCAGCGGGTTGGTTACCGTTTGCGGACGTTGCCAGCCCTGGCTTGCCAATGGCGCGCTTGTTGCGCTTATCTCTGTTCAAGTTCACCATGGGCATCACCACCGCCTTGATGATAGGCACACTGAACCGGGTGATGATTGTTGAATTGTTAGTGCCTGCTTGGCTGGTATCGATGATGTTGGCGTTGCCTTTGTTGGTGGCTCCGTTTCGGGCAGTGACCGGCTACCAATCGGATATCCATGTTTCTGCTTTTGGATGGCGTCGTGTGCCTTATATGTGGGGCGGCACTTTGATTCAATTTTTAGGACTTGCTGTCATGCCTTTTGCATTATTGGTGCTGTCTGGTGGTGGGCAAGTTCCCGTTCCAGACTGGGTGGGCCAAGGTGCTGCAGCGATTGCTTTCTTGATGGTGGGTGCGGGTTTGCAAACTTCGCAAACCGCGGGACTGGCTTTGGCCACCGATCAGGCCAGTGAAGAAACTCGGCCGCGTGTTGTAGCCTTGATGTACACCATGCTTTTGGTAGGCGCTGTATTTGGTAGCTTGGTGTTTAGTTTGCTGCTATCTAATTTCACGCCTGAAATTTTGGTGCAAGTTGTGCAAGGCACTGCGCTAGTGGTGTTGCTACTCAACGGCGTAGCCCTTTGGAAGCAAGAGCCCCGCAACCCAGAGCGTGTCAAGGCATTGAAATCAGAAATTCGACGTCCCTTTAAAGAGGTCTGGCTTGAGTTCATTGCATTACCAAACGCCAAGCGCTTTTTATGGGCGACAGCTTTGGGCACTATGGCATTCAATATGCAAGACATTGTTCTTGAACCGTATGGTGGTGAGATTTTGAATTTGACTGTGGGTGCTACCAGTGCTCTCACAGCGATGTTGTCAGCCGGTGGGCTGTTGGGTTTTTATTTGGCAGGGCGTCAATTGGCTAAAGGGGTCGACCCTATGCGCTTAGCAGCCTATGGTGCTTTGGCAGGCTTGCCTGCTTTTTCTGCAGTGATTTTTTCGGCACCGCTGGAAGCTGGTTGGCTTTTCAAATTAGGCGCATTGGGTATCGGATTCGGTGGTGGCTTGTTTGCCGTGGGAACTCTGTTTACCGCCATGCGTTTAGAGGCGGCCTTCATCGGCTTGGCCTTAGGTGCTTGGGGGGCCGTGCAAGCTGGAGCAGCTGGCCTCGCCATGTTCTTTGGTGGCGCTTTGCGTGATGTTGTGAACACACTCACCTCTCAAGGTCTATTGGGCACTGGTTTGGCTGATCCCTCAGTGGCTTACAGCGTCGTTTATCACGTCGAAATGCTTTTGTTATTTCTCACCATGGTTGCTGTGGGGCCCCTGGTCAAACGCAGCACGTTTCATTCACCCGTTACCCCCTCAACCCTCGGTTTGACCGAGTCTCGTATTTAGTTGTAAAAAGGAGAAGTCGCTATGCAAACAGTAGGCAACATCACTGGATATATAGATCTAGCGCAAATACTGCTCTATGTATTCTGGATATTTTTCGCAGGCCTCATTTGGTATCTTGTATTGGAAGGCCATCGCGAAGGCTACCCCATGGAGTCTGGTAGCAGCGGACGTGCTGTTATCAAAGGGTTCCCAATTCCCGAACCCAAAACTTTCCTGCTGGAAGGCGGAAGACGTGTAACAGTTCCGGACTTGACACGTAAAGAGCCAGCCTACAACGCCGTGGCATCCCACCCTAGTTCAGGCTCACCCATTGAGCCAACAGGTGATGCCATGACTGCCGCAGTGGGTGCAGGTGCCTATTCCAACCGCGAGGATGTTCCTGAGCGAACAACGCATGGCCTGCCACTGATTCAACCTCTCCGAATTGCCAGCGACTTCTCCGTCGCGCCCCAAGATGTAGACCCTCGTGGCCTTCCAGTGATGGCTGGCGACGGTAAACAGGGTGGTACGGTCAAAGACATTTGGATTGATTCGGCCGAAATGATGTTCCGTTATTTGGAAGTTGAAATTACGGGTGGAAAAACAGTGTTGTTGCCGATCACGTTTTCACTGATTCGCAGAAACCAAGTTGAAGTGCACGCTATTTATGCGCGCCATTTCGCTGCGGTTCCTGCGCTCAAAAATCCAGACCAGGTCACGAAATTAGAAGAAGAAAAAATCACGGCTTATTACGGCGGCGGAACTTTGTACGCCGATGCAACCCGCAGTGAGCCCCTGATTTGATCAGCCATTTCGTAACCATTTCCTATTAGATTTATTTAAAGACGGGGGTCAGCGTGGCTCAGTTTAAATTTAAACAAACTAAGACTTCAGGTATTCCAGTTTGGGAAACTGAAGCCAAAGACTTCAAGTCCATATATTCCCTTGGCTCGAGCCCTCGCTTGGTGGGCGGAACGACATTTTCCGAGCTAGTAGCGCTTGATCAAAGCCAAGTTGAACTGCTCACTCAGGCCGCCATCAAAAGCATGGAAGAGACTCGCAAAATCTTGATGAAGTGGCGTAGTCAAGGGCATAGCCTGAAAGACACGTACCTCTTTGGTATCACGGGGTCGGCAAGACTGATCGGTGAACTTTGGTCCAGAGATACGTTGGACTTTGTCAATGTCACCATAGCCCTGTCGCGCTTACACCGAGTAATGCACGAATTCAGCCAAGAGTTTTTGTCCGAAGGAAACGCCGAATCAAACGGGTTGAGTCTGCTATTGATGACCGAACCAGGCTCTCAGCATGGGCTTGGCGCCTTTATGCTGAGCGAGTTTTTCCGGCAAGCTGGCTGGCGGGTCACACTGGTAACACCCCTAGACATTGCAGATTTCAAGCGAATATTTCTGTCAGACTGGTTCGATGCGGTTGTGCTGTCGATTTCAACAGATCGCCATATAGACGCCGTCTCCCAGTCACTACCAGAGTTGAGCAAAACAACGGCTAATCCCAATTTAAAAATATACGTTGGTGGACCCATGGCTCAGGTGTCTCCAGAAGCGATAAATTGGGACGGAACTTTATTACTGCAGACGGACGCAGCCCAAACCGTAGAAATTGTTACGCAAAATGCTTTTGCCCCATCACCCGTGGAGGTTGTCCACCCAATTGAACATTTCGATAATATTAATAATTTAGTTTGTGTAACGAAAGACTGACTATATAATCAGTCAATTATTCAAGACTATAGCCGCCTATGAACTTCGCTGATCTTGAAGCCGTCACTTTTTATAAGTTATTAGGCGTAGTTTCGGACGTTAGTTTAGTTATAAATAATAAGGGCGTCATAGAAGACGTGTCTACCGGACAAGACACTATGGCAACTTTAGGTTGTCATAGCTGGCTTGGTAAGCGGTGGATAGATACGGTAACCACTGAAAGTAAGAAGAAGATTGAAGACTTACTGGTTCCCCTGCCTGAAACACAAAACCTGCTTTGGCGCCACGTCAATCACCCTATGCCGTCCGGCGGTGAAGTGGCAATTCAATACATCACGGTTGCCCTCAATGACAACAAATTATTAGCCGTAGGACGCAACCTAGAACGCCTCGCAGAGCTGCAACGCCGCTTGGTTGAAACACAGCAGTCGATGGAGCGTGATTTCCTGAGGCTCAGACACATTGAAGCGCGTTATCGCGTCTTGTTTGAAACCTCTCCCGAGGCAGTGTTGATGGTCGATACACATTCATTCCGCTTGATAGAAGCTAATGCAGGTGCCCAATCGCTTTTCAAGGATGCTGGAAAACGATTGGTGGGGCGTGATTTCAGAGAGTGCATTGAGCCTGAGAGCCAAGGCGAGGTTCAATCTTTGCTTAGAACTGCGTTAGCAACTGGGCGAATTGAAATGTGTTCCGCCACCCTGCTAGGTTCTTCTCAACCTATCACTGTATCTGCGACTGTATTCAGGCAAGAAGGTGGCGCACAATTTTTAGTGCGATTGACCCAGCGCGAGCCCTCTGCCGCCTCTCATCTAAAAACAGATGCTTCTGCGGTTTTGAGCGAAGCGATGGAACACTTTCCAGATGGCTGGCTACTGACAGACACCTCAGGCACAGTGAGAAGCTTGAATGAGGAAGGCATGGCGCTTTTGGGATTGACCGCTGCGTCACAAGTGGTCGGCCAATCATTGGAGCGTTGGTTGATAAGAGGCGCAGTGGATTGGGGGGTTCTGAACACCTCATTGAAACAACAAAAACCCGTGAGAAATTTTGCAACCGAAGTGAGAACCCTCTCAGGCATGACATTGCCTGTGGAGATCTCGGCAGTCTATCTAGCAAAGCCAGAGCCAATCTATGTGATGTTTATGCGAGATTTAAATCGGCGTACGCAGTCATCTGCTGACCTATCGCAGCCATTGCCCAAGCCATTTGCAGACTTGTCGCAATTGGTGGGTCGCCGCCCGATCAAAGACATCGTGAGCGAAACAGTTGATGCGATTGAGCGCATGTGTATCGAGGCCGCCCTCGACTTAACCCATAACAACCGCGCCTCTGCGGCCGAAATGCTAGGACTTTCACGCCAAAGTCTTTATGTCAAATTGAGAAAATTCGGAATTTCCTCAGAAAACGACCTGTATATAGACGCTAGCGCCTAAGCTAGGGCCCATAAACTCTAAAATATCTGCTTGTCTGCAGGTTTTGTCACGGACAACCTAGGGTTACTGATAGTAATTGGGTCTCTAGAAACTGTTCAAAATACCTGCAGATTAGCGGGTCGGATAGCTATTTTGCTGAGAAAAAATCTCCCCGATCAACCCTCCAACCTTCACAGGTTGGCACGCTAGCTTCCTTCTGGGAATTTGGATGACTAAATCTAATAGTTTGCAGCGCTTTAGTGTTTCTGGGTCAGCCAATGATGAGTGCAAAGAGTATCTGGAGGATGTGATTGGGCAACAACTCATTCCAAGGCTTTTAAATTCTCATAACTACAGCGAACGTTTGGCCACCCCAAACGCCCCAGCCTCAAGTGGGGAAGCAATTCCTGAATTCAATGACTTTACGGAAGCCTGTCGGCTCGGCGATTCAGTGCGCGTGAATAATATTGTGGACTCCCTCATCGCACAAGGTTTTTCTCAGGAAAGCATTTTTTTAGAATTGATCACTCCAGCAGCCAGGCACTTGGGCGCCCTATGGGATAGTGACTTATGCAGTTTTACCGATGTGACGTGTGGCCTTGCAAACATGCACCATGTCATTTACCGACTGGGCTATGAGTTTCGTGATGGTCCTCACATCAAGGGTGAGAAATCCAATGTGATGATGTGTTGCGCACCGGGCTCGATGCATCTTTTGGGAGTCTCCATTGTGGGGGACTTATTCAGAAGAGAAGGCGCTAGCGTGGTGATTGAAGTTTCATCTACCAAAGAAGAATTGGTGCGCGCAGTCTCGAACGAATGGTTTGATGTGATAGGCATATCAGTTGCTATTGAATCTCAATTGTTTAGCTTGAAATCGCTTGTTCAAGATCTAAGAAAAAGCTCAGGCAATCCAAACGTCAAGGTTCTTATGGGCGGGCCTATTTTTATGTTGATGGATGTCACAGCGGATATGTTTGGCGCTGATGTCATTTCTAATAATCCGCAAGACGTCTTGACATTGCTCAAGACATTTACAGCCAAATAGGTCAGCCGCTTTTCATCAAATCCGCCTTGGCATTTTCCAAGGCAACATTAATCGTACAGGCCATGAAACCAACCTTGGAACATCCAAGGTTTCGTGCACCGCTGTGAGGTCTTCTCCGAGAAGCCTTGTTTTCAGCAAGGATCGGGCATAAAACGGCGTGTCTTCCAAGGTGCTCACAATCTGCGGCCCTGCGCTAGATTCGCTACACATGGTGCGCTTGATTCGCCATGCTGATGCGGGTAAGGGATGGCGTGTAGGCGCATCAAAGGGCGTGTGACTTCCGTCTGGAGAGAACCTTCGCGACACAATGCGCCCGGGTCCTTTTTTAGGTCTCACGTCATACACCACGCTGGTATCGCCATTGGCCATTTCGGCACGCGCCCAGTCCCAGTCCCAAAACCCTTTGTCCACCGGTTCATCTCCTTCATTGGAGTCCATATAGGCATGGCCTTGCCAATTCATATGCGGACTTTCCATGTCGACTTTGACGCTTGAGCAAGGCGCAATGGGACCCCAGCGATGCAGGCCCTCATTGTCCAAGGCCGTCACAAAACGACACAGCCCTTTGGGGCGAACCGTTACGCGGCCTCTCACACGCTTGGGCCAAGGCACATTGATCTCATCGATGTCGATGATCAATTCTTCACCAGTCCATCGCAAACTGCTGGGCCCTATTTTGAATTGGTGTGCGCTGCGATGAATCTGCTCACGACCGCGCTCGGTCATCGTCCAACGTTTCCCTCCCCTGCCATACAAGGCCACATTCAGGGCGCAGAAATTTTCCGGATCTGCAACGCCACCTTGAAGGCTTCGCGCCAAAGCGTAATACGGTGAAAAAACGCTCCCAACAAAAGCGATGATGGACAAACCATATTCGCCACTGTCACTCAACGCATCGACATACCACCAGAGATAACCACCCGGCTGGACTTGCTGATCAAACCGAGGTCCTCCATCAGCGTCGCGGCCGCCAAACGACCCGACATGGCGGCCATCGGTAGGCCCGGCCCCGGATGAACGCTCCCCCCCGCCGTGTAAAGACCCGGCACTTTGCTGCGCGAAGACGGGCGCCGAAAGGCCGACATCCAACCATGGGTCGCTTGGCCATACAGAGCTCCCCCACTGCCCGGAAAGAGATGCGCAAAATCCTGAGGCAAGGTTCGCACCACCTGCTGCGGCGAGGCTTCGATCTCCAAGCCACAGCGGCGCATCAGCGCCATACTGCTTGATTCGCATGCTTGTATCTCCGATGAATTAAATGAATGGGTATCGCCATCTGGGGGCGCATTGACAAGGCACAAAATTCTTTCTAAATCAGGCTTAGCCAGCCCACTGTCGTTGCGATCTTGTGCACAAACATAAACCGTTCCCTGCGAAGGCAATTGGCGTTTGTGAAAAATATCTTCAAATTCGGCTCGGTAATCTTTGTTGAAAAACACGTTGTGTCGTACCAATGGAAAACCGCTGGTTTTTACATGCATAGACATAGTAAATGCAGAGAGTGATCGCTGCTTTGCTTGAACTGGCATCACGCTATGGCTGACGGTTTCACCCAGCATGCCGTTAGCCAATGCCGCTACATCCCCGTTGAAAATCACATGGTCCGCTTCTATTCGCTCGCCTGTAGAAAGCTCTACACCACTCACCTTGCCGAGATGTGTATGAATCTTGGAGCACACCGCCCCATAGCGTGATTGCACACCATGTTTTTCACCTAAGTTTGCCAAGACGGATGCCACTTGAAACATGCCGCCTTTCACGGACCACACACCATCTAACTCCACTTGCGCGACCAACATCAGCGTTGCAGGTGCAGACCATGGCGATGAGCCGCAATAGGTGGCATAGCGACCAAACAGTTGTTGCAATCGAGGATCGTGAAAGTGTCTTCCTAAGCTGCGCCATAAACTGGCAAAAGGACCCAAGCTGCTCAATGTGGCCAAACCACTCAAGCCTAAATCGCTCGCCATACTGAAAAGGCTTGGACGCGCGCTGCGTATATAAGGTTTTTCTAACGTGTCATACAAGGCACGGGTTTGCTGACAAAAATTTAAAAATCGGCGCGCCTCTTGTGGGCTGCTAAATTGCGCAATCGCATCGGCCGTGCGTTTTGTGTCCGAATACAAATCTAACGTTTGCGGACAACCATCCCAAGCATGTCGGGCGAGAGTTCCAATGGGCTCCATTTGCAACACATCTTCAAGCGATATGCCTAGAGGTTCCAGCATTTGGTCTAAGACCCATCGCATCGTGAAGACGGTAGGACCAGAATCAACTCCCACGCCATTAACTTGCACCTGGCGAATTTTCCCACCAGGTTGGCTAGCACTTTCAATCAAGGTGACATCCAAACCGCGATGCGCCAACACCAAAGCACTGACCAAACCTCCAATGCCAGCGCCCACCACCACGACGCGAGGTGTTCGCATAGATTTATGCATAGTGTTTGCCCATCCATTGGCCTTGCACCTTCAAAGGTACAAAACGCGCAAACATAGATTCAGAAAAATAGCCGTTTTTTTGAGCCGCTTGAATTGCCACTAAGTGCGAACCTGTTCTTGCATAGGCGTTCATGTCTGTCACGTTGTCCCAAATGCTGAAAGTGGCTTGGCGAAAAAAAGGTGCCTCACCTAAACCAACAGCCAACTGACATCCATCCACACCTTCCAGTGCCGTTTGTGAGGGAGGCGCATGTCGCCAAAATGCAGGGGCTTTGCCGAACTTGATAGAGGCCCTTGTCAAAGCGGCCACAGGTCCGTGTACAGGTGGTTCGGCATTCACTTGCAAGCTGATACCGTCCCAACTGCCACGGCATGAAAATGTTTTTAGAGTAGCCCAGCAAAATTCATTAGATCGATCTTGATACGCACGAACAAGTGCAGAGTGCGCAATGAAATCTTGTGCCTTTTGCGATGACTCGAACAATGCAAATAAGCCTTGACGTGATCGACTAGGGCGCAAGTCAAAGCCGCCATCGAAGCCGCTTCCTAAAACTTTTGAAAATAGCAAACCTGGAATACCTCGCAAAGCGCGAGGGCCTCTCACAATGCGTGACCAACCCCACAGCCTAGAGGCCTCTGCAATGTCGGCCAACAAGATAACGGCCGTTTGGTCCTCAGCGCTAGCTTGCTGTGCATCGATCATGTCTGAATTTCCATAAAAAAAGGCCTGAACCGCAACGGGTGCAGGCCTTGTAAATTTCAGAGTTTAAGGCTTAGCTAAAACCTGGAGTTCAGGAAAGTCTTTAGCCATCGCTGCGCCATAAAGTGGCTTGTATGCACCTTGGTGGCAAGTGCTGCAATTGACTTTGGCCACGTCGCCTTTAGGCCCCAAACGATGGGGTGGGAAGGTATCGGTGAGAGGGATGATGTACTCGTTATTCAACTCGCGCGCCATACGAATACCATACCAAGCAGTCACGCGCTGCGGTCTCTCCCAAGATTGGAAGTTGCGTGTGTTGTGACAATACGTACAGTTCACGCCTAAAGACTCGGACCAGTGCAACATCAAAGAGTAGGTGTGCTCAGTCTGCTTGAGGGAAGCACGGTTGGCGTTGGCACCCACACCTGCCATCGCCTCGTTACCGTTGACCCGAATAGGCGCTGCGTCTTTGAAGTAAGGGCTAAAGGGATCAAAAGGCAATGAAGACAGCCCCGCCTCTTTGGTCGCGATGTTTTGACCTGCCAAATCACCTAACAAGCCACCCGCATACTTTCGATCCTTTGGCTCAGTCCAAACTTGGGTCGGAATATTGTTGCCACGATGGCATGTGTAGCAAGTTACACCCGTTTCAGCCACGTGAGGCTTCCAGTCCTGATTGACTTTTTGCGTCATTTGGATCATGCGCCTTGCGACCACCTTGGTGTACTTAGCATCATCTGCGAAATTTTGAACGTTATGACAGTAAGCACAGCCTTGATCAGGTGCAACCCATTGGGTGATAGCGACCATATGCCGATTGAATTGACCAACGCTCAAATCACCCAAGACCTTCACGTTTTGATAAACCTGCCCGGCCTTAGGACCGTCAGCAGACGCAGCATCTGGCGCAGCAGGCGCTTGATTCAAAGAAGCTTGTTTGATCAAGGTTCTAGGGTTATAGATTTGCTCCATACCCGTTCCGCGATAACCCGTTTGAACCGTTTCAATCGGCGGGCGTTCGCAGCCCGACAGCATGAACGCGACCCAAATAGCAAGCGCTAATTTAAAAATGATTTTCATGGCTTAACTCCCAAAATTGCAGGATCAACCACGACTGGGCCAACTAAGGGATACGCTGGCACAACATGGTGTTTGACGGACCAGAGATACCAGTTATCCACCACAGTACCCGTGAGCAAAATACCAATACCACCCACTAGAGGACAAAGCACTGCAAACCACCAAGCCCAACGGTGGATAGATTCCATGGTGGCGTTAAAGCCCATGGTCCAACGCCAGAACAAGCCAGCACGCTCAGAGGCCGTTCCGCGGTCCACAATTTGTTCAATCTCGCGCTCTCCGCCATATCGCGTCACCGCCAAAATGGTGGCGCCGTGCATAGCAAACAGCAGCACTGATCCATAAAGAAAGACGATCGACAGGGCATGGAAGGGGTTGTAAAACAAGTTGCCATAGCGCAGAGAAACGGCAGACGTCCAGTCCAGGTGGGGGAATATGCCAAAGGGTACCGCCTCAGACCAGCTACCCATCAAGACGGGGCGGAAAAAACCACACACCAGAAACAACCAAATGGCTGCAGCATAAGCCCACGCCACGTGTGTACCCAAACCTAATTGACGAGCGCGACGGTAAGTGCGCGTCCACCAAAGCAGAATGGACGTGGTGAGCATAAAGCCAGCCATTAACCACCATCCGCCTTGTTGAAGGGGCGGAATATTCAAACCGTAAGCAGGTGCTGGTGGTTCCAGCGCCAACCAAAACAACTGACGCACAAACTGAATGGGGTTCCAGTCGACAGAGGCCAGCATATTGAAGCCAATGATGTTGAACGCAGCTATGCCGAAAATCAAGGACGCAAGACCTAGCGTTCCTAGATAAACAGGGCCGATTTGGGCATTGCCGATACGGCCTAGTAGGTGCACCAAGAATGGTGTACCTAACCTTTTGTCATCCCCGCGGGGCAATTCCACGCCATCGTGCAAAGGACCAACTGGCTGCACGTAGGTGAAAAGATTTTGATATTGAGCCATTTCAATTTCCTCTTTTTAATCAAGTGCGCCAAATCGGCATATTGAGCCACCAGCCCCACCACTCCGGCCAAGCACCCGTCCAAAACGGTCCGCTAACCACAATGCAGACGATGCCAAACCAAACACCAGCGAGTGCCAAGAACAATCCCAGGCGGTGAATACCCAATGTGCCTACCGAGTAACCAATCAGATCTCGGAAAAAAGTGTCTTCATGCTCAGGCGATTTCACTGTCTCACCTTTGCCAGGATTCGTGGCTGAAAGAACCAAGCCACCGTGCATAGACAACGCAAGCACGGTTGCAAAGAAAAGGGTCACAGCAATCATGTGCCATGGGTTGTAGTGGAAATGCAGATACTGATAGGCGGTATTGCTCACCCAATCGAGGTGGCTGTAAATACCGTAGGGGAAAGCATGTCCCCAAGCACCCATCAAAACTGGGCGAATCACTTGCAAGCTCACATACGCCAAGATAGCCATGCCAAACGCCACAGGCACATGCAAGCCCATGCCTAATTTGCGACAAATCTCAACCTCACGCAAAGCCCAAGAAACAAAAGCACCGATAGCACACACCGTGATGAGTTGCCATAGGCCCCCTTCCATCATGGGTGCGAAACGCAAGCCGTATGAAAGATCTGGCGGGGCAATGCTGATTTGCCAGGGATTCCATGTGGGCCCCATGGCTGCGCCCCACATAATCATCATGGTGCCGGAAAGTGCAAAAAAGATGGTTGTGATTCCGAAGAACCCAACGTAGAAAGGACCGACCCAGAAATCAAACAGGTCGCCCCCAAAAAGAGTACCACCGCGCACGCGGTATTTACGTTCAAAACTTAACATAGACATAGTTGCATCCTCCGACCGAGTGACTGTTTTTGAGGTCTTGTAGGCTGAAAAATTATCAAATCAAAAAAGACAGACGTACCGTTCGATATGAGCGGATTACGTCTGTCGGAATAAAGACCAATGGTCCTTACTTTTGCGGCAAAGCCGCGTTCTGGGGCTGAACTCTCGCCGCTGCGGCCTTGGCCGTATCGGGATGCCAGCTGTTGATGTTGTATCGATCGCCACTGATTTGAATCAGATGAATCGATGTTGAAATAAAAGCAATCATGAGTCCGGTTAGAACAATTGCCTTGCGGGGATCTATCACACGCCACATGCGCCACATAGTAATTTCCTTTTTTAAATCACATTAGAAATAACGGTATATACAGAAGTCTTCACTGCGTCAACAGTCGTCATAGACTCTTCTGCCCCAGGAAGCCAAACGCGCCAATTAAGAACGAACAATTGGCCTACTAAAGCAATCGCCATGAAAACCATGAACAACAACACAAAAATCATCCAATAACCTTCGTAATGATCTACTGGGTGATAGTTTGTTTTGCCATCGTTAGAACTCGTCATATATACCTCCTTTTTATGGTTTATTTAAAACCAGGGACGCCAAATCCACACCAAGCTGTGGGCGAAGAAAGCTCCAGCGGCCCACAACAGGTATCCCTGTATGAAGTACGTATGGAACTCTTGGGCTTCTTCATCTGACAGCCCTGAGGGGTTAGCTGCTTCAGTCATAGTTAGTGCCTCTTTCAAAATGCCTTACGGCGGATTCCCTGAACCCTGACGGGCACAGGACGGACTGCTTTGGCATGAATGCCGCCACAGTTAAACCCCCAGACGGGCTGGAGGAATGAACAGACATCCGACGACGAACGTACAAGCGTCATGCAGGCACCCCCGTCGTCGACTGTCCGAACAATTCAGCAAATCTTTGTGCTTGCACATGTGATCTACCGGTTTCTCTTGCATCGCGCTCTGCTTGATCGCGAAAACGTTTAGCTGCCGAAATGCGCACCAACACGGGCTGCTGCTCTAGCAATGCCTCCAACAGGTCTTGCGCTTCAGGCTCCCAAGGAATCGTTGACTCGACAGAGGCACGTCCCAAAGTAGCTTCGATCTTGTCGAGCTCAGTGCCCAAAGGCAGGATATGGAATAGCGCATCAAACAATGCGTTGCAAAACTCTTGGATGATGTAGGTCGCGCCTGCATAACCCATGAAAGGTGTGCCTGTGTGTCGGCGAATAATGGGCAGAGGAAAACTGGCAGGTATAAAACTAGTTTTCATCATGCCGCCACCGCCACACTCGGCTAAGTAAATGCGTTCGTTGTAACTGCCGTAAAGCACCAAGGGTGTTTTCTCTGCAATTAATCTGCGCACTTCAGCGTTATCGGTTTTGGCACCTGGCAGACGCGAAATGGCAAAGTTACAAGGCAAGCCCATTTCATCTTCTAAGAAATGGCGAATACCGCGTGTGTAAGTTTCATTCGCGACGACGCCAAAGTTGGCTGTCCCAAAAAAATCTTGCGTGACAGAACGCCATAAATCCCAAATCGGTTTGATGGTGCTGTGTTTTTCTCGCTCAATGAAAGGCTCAGGATCTAGGCCTAACAACTCACCCAGCGAGCGTAAAAATTTGGAGGTGCTGTGCAAACCAATAGGCGCCTGCAAATAAGGCCTCTCCAGTGCTTCGCACAACATACGGCCAAATTCACGGTACATGCAAATATTGACGTCGGCTTCAACCAATCGCGATACGTCTGCTAGGTGAGAGCCCAAAGGAAACACCATATTGACTTCAGCGCCAATGCCTTGAACCAAACGACGAATTTCAGCCAAATCGCTCGGCGAATTGAACGTGCCATAGCACGGTCCAATGATGTTCACGCGGGGTCTTTCACCTTCTTTGCGAACGCGCTTGGGCACATGACGTAAACCATACTGTTGCCATAACCAGAGCATGGCGCGGTTGGCGCATTGCCATTGGTCTTCATCAATGGTGCGTGGCAAAAACCGTTGTAAGTTGGTGCCCTCTGGTGTCACGCCACCGCCAATCATTTCGGCAATAGAACCAGTGACCACAACAGATGGCAAATCTGGATTGAGTGTGGCGTGCGCTCTGCGCATCGCCCCTTCAGTCCCTTCGCGTCCAAGTTGCTCTTCCGCCAATCCCGTCACCACAATGGGTAACTCGTGCGGAGGGAGCGCATCGGTGTAATGCAACACCGACGTCACTGGTAAATTCTCGCAACCCACCGGGCCATCAATGACAACTTGCAAGCCTTTGATAGCGGTAAACACATATACCGCTCCCCAGTAGCCGCCAGCGCGATCGTGGTCTAGAACTAGCATCAGATCATCGCCTCTGATTTGCGTTTTTTAGCTTGCTTCTCGAGCTGCCTGCGCGTTTCAGCTTCAAATTCAGGCCTGTTTTGTGGCACGCCTTGAGAGCTCTCCCATACACCTGCTGCATGTCCAGTGCCTACGTCGCCAAAGAAGGCTTTCATTTCTTCAAAGCGAGACTTATTGGCAATGGCGCTGTTAATCACTTGCGCAAGAGAGCCTGCTCCAGCTGGCCCCATCAAAGGTCTCGCTGAAATGAGATTGGTGAAGTACAAACCTGGAATGCTCAGTTCTTTGGCGGCTTGCACAACGGGCGTTGTGCCAATGGCCAGATCGGGTTGCCATTCATGCATAGCAGCTAAGTCTTGCTCTAGGGATGCGCGGTATTGCACATGCACGCCGTGGGCCTCCAGCCATTCGCAGTCAGTTGCACTCCAAGGAGTTTTTGGACAGGCAGTTCCCACGTAGCGCAGATCTGCCCCGCTCTCGACTAACAAACGTGCCACCAACAACTCAGAGCCTTCGTACCCGCTCAAAGTGATGCGGCCTTTGATGGGTGACTTGGCAAGCCCCCCTTTGATGGCTGGCAACATGATGTTTTTGACCATGTCAATTTGCGATTGCGCAACATTGGCTGCGTTTCCAATCGCTTGCAACCAAGCTTCGGTGCCGTCGTGCCCGACAGGTGCTGATCCCACGATGGGGCGTCCAGCAGATTCAAACTCGCGAATACTGGCGGTATAAAAAGGATGAATGGCAGCGACCGCTGCGCAGTCAAGCGCTGCATACAACTCACGCCACTCACGCGTGGGGACAACCGGTCCTGCTGCAATGCCCATGGGCTCGAGCATGCGTCCAATGATCATGGGGTCAGCTGGAAACATTTCGCCCAGCAGCGTGATAGTCGGCTTATCAGAGCGCCCCGCTCTGGGTGCTTGAACTGGACCGGCCAAAATTTCTTCGCGCGCATATTTCAGCATCGCACCGGCCAATACATCTTTGGCTTCAGCGTGCGTTGGCACACCAAAACCGGGTACATCAATACCGATAATGCGAACTCCGTTGATATCTTTGGGCAACAACTGCAGAGGTACACCACTTGCAGTTGGTACGCACAAATTGATGATCACTATGGCGTCATATTTTTCTGGGTCCGCTTCGTTGTAGACCGCCTCACGAATGTCTTCAAACAGCTTACCTGTGACCAAAGATTCCGAGTTGAAAGGCACATACCCCACGCTGCGTTTAGCACCGTAAAAGTGTGAAGTGAAAGTCAAGCCGTAAACACAACATGCAGAGCCCGACAAAATAGTGGCAGTGCGTCGCATACGCAGTCCCACGCGCAACGATCCAAACGCTGGGCACATGCTTTGCGGTTGGTCGTGCGGACCCGCTTTGGGATCTACTGGATAGTCTTTGGCATATTGCGCCAAAACCTCTGACTTACCAGAGGCTTTGGCAGCAGCCAACATTTTTTCACCGCCTGCATGACAACCCATGCCGTCACCTTCTATAGAGGTGCTCATACCCTCAGGCACTTTGTCAGTGGAGGCAATGATCGGTATGGTTTTTATCATGGTTGACTACTTGCTAGGTCTCAAACTTCGTCGTACACAACTTCAAGCGTTGGCTTGCTGGTGTCGGTTTTGCCGCACATATCAAATTGGGTTGCAGGCTCTAGCACCACATCGCGCCCGACAGCCGAGGCCGCAAATAGACCCAACAGTTGGTCTTGGGTCATAGGCTTAGGACGCACGGGCTGGGAGGTACCCACGTTTTCCGCAAGTTCTGCAAACATCGGTCCCCACACTGAATCGGGGCGTCCAATAATTTCGTAGCTAGCACTCTTTCTGCGGATATCTTCGTTGGCAGGGATCGTCGACAACACAGGAATGCCCACTGCCTCGGCAAAGTTGGCTGCCTCTCCGGTTCCATCGTCGCGGTTGATGACCATTCCAGCGACACCCACGTTACCGCCAAGTTTTCTGAAATATTCAACAGCCGAACAAACATTGTTGGCAACATACAAAGATTGCAAATCGTTGCTGGCAACCACAATCACTTTTTGGCACATATCTCTTGCAATAGGAAGACCGAATCCTCCACACACCACATCACCTAAAAAGTCGAGCAACACATAGTCAAAGCCCCACTCATGAAAGCCAAGTTTCTCTAGCAGTTCAAAGCCGTGGATGATGCCGCGCCCACCGCAGCCACGTCCGACCTCTGGCCCACCCAATTCCATGGCGTAGACACCATCGCGTTTAAAGCAGACATCGCCAATGGCGACAGGCTCACCAGCCAATTTTTTCTTAGATGAGGTTTCGATGATGGTGGGACAAGCACGCCCGCCAAACAACAAACTGGTCGTGTCACTTTTAGGGTCGCACCCAATCAGCAAAACTTTCTTTCCTTGCTGCGCCATCATGTAACTCAGATTGGCCAAAGTGAAGCTCTTACCGATACCACCCTTGCCGTAAATTGCAATGATTTGCGTTTCTTTGGTGACTTCCTGTGTGCTGACGGCATCCATTGGTATGGCAGCCTCTTCTCGTAAACGGTCCACGAATTGGATAGTTTGTTCGTTCGACGTTGATTGTTTATTCATGCGTGGGCACTCCAGTCCAAAACCATCTTGAGGCAAGAAACATCGCCAAACGCAGTCTCATAGGCAGCGTTGGCAGAATGGAAGGCTTGCACATGTGTGACCAAACCTTTCAAAGAAAGCTGCCCGCTGTTGACCAGTTGATTGACTGCTAACAAATCGGACCTCTTCCATTCGGCAGACACGCGAATGCGCGCTTCACGGCCAAATGCAGGCGAGTAAGCGAATTGAATGCCGTGCTTGTAAAAGCCAGCCAACACCACTTCACCGCCAGGACGAATGCGCTGGATTAACTGATCCAACACGCTCGCGTCGCCATTGACGTCATAAATGGCTTGGTAGTCTTTGCGTGGGTCATCCTCAGGACGAATGACCTCGTAGCCTTGTGCGCCCTTGGCGATCTCGGGTTGCGTTTCCCACACCGTTGGCGCAGGGCATCCGGCCGCAACGGTGAGTCGCGCTAACAAGCGCCCCATCACACCGTGGCCAATGATCAGGTCGGGAGGGGTAAAAGGTTCCTGTGTGCCACCGCCTGAAACGGCGTGGTACGCGGTGGCTGCAAGCGCTAATAAAACAGCATCCGACCCTAGCGCATCGGAGACGGGTAAAACTTGCGTATCCGACACCACCAATCGGGATGCGGCTCCGCCATACATACTTTTGACACCCGAGAAACAATTGGCCCCCGGGACAAAAACCATGTCGCCTTCTTTTAGCTTGGCACCTTTGTGCGCTTTGACCACTTGACCAAAAGTTTCGAAACCTGGGATCAAGGGGTAATCCATGCCTGGCAAGGCTGACATGCTGCCATCCCACAACATGCGCTCGGCACCGGTACTGATACCGCTGTACTGCACAGCCACTTCTACTTGACCCGCTTCGATGTTGGGAAGCTCAAGCGCCTGTAATGACAATTTCTTGGGTCTATCAAAAACAACTGCAGTGGATTTCATAAGTGTATTTTTAACCTTACAGTGTTGAGTGTCAAACTTAATTTACAGTTTTTGATGAAAACTAGGGGAAACACTTATGTTTTCGACCCAAAAGAATTTGCGCATGGATCGGCATGTTGTTGGGAACCTGCTCCACACCCATAAAACCTGCCTTGCGCATCATCCCCATCAACTCCTCTGGGCTTCTAAGCCGACCAGCACCCATGGCAAGCAAATAAAAATGAAAGTACGCATCTGTCTGCGTCAACCCGTCTACGCCTTGGGAGTAGGTATTTGCCATTGGCTCGGCCAAGAGCAAAGTTCCGCCCGCAGGCAGTGCGTCGTGTATTTTTTGCAGTAATTGCTGAACCACCTCATCAGGATGGTCGTGCGCTACACGTACCAAAGTGACCAAATCAGCCCCCTGGGGCAAGGGGTCGTGTAAGAAATTACCGGGGCATAAGTCCAATCGATCGATCAATCCCTTGTTTTGAAACGTAGCCTTAGCCAACTCCAGCACGGGGGGTAAATCAAATAATTTGAGTGACAGGTGCTTGGCATGCAAGGCCAATTCACTGGCAAATCGGCCTTTACCTGCGCCCACATCTAAGACGCAACGGTGCTCTTCAAAATAGTAGGAGCCAAGGATTTCTTGAACGACAAATTCTTGGGAGGAAGCCATCAAATCGGAATAGCGGCTGAACTTTTCCTGGGCCGCGCGTTCAGCTGCTTGCGCATCATGTGCATACGGCCAATATTCGGCCATGCTGCCCCGCCACGCATTGTTCAAAAAGGCCAAGGGGTCTTCCATGTCGCGGTACAACAAATGGTTGTGCTCAACCATGGCGCCGATTCCTGCATGCACAGCCAGAGGAACACCTAAAGCACCCAGGCCAAATCTTTGATGGCTGCGGTACTCCAACAATCCTAAAGAAACTGCCGACAGCAACAAACGCTGCAAAGCTTCTGCTGGGAGCTGTGTTTGCAATGAAATTTGCTGCAGGCTCAAAGGCCTTTGGTGGAGCATTTTGAACAGGTCTAAGCGAACGCAACCTAGCAGCACTTGGGAATAAACAAACCCCGACATCAAGTCGAAAATTTTTTGCGTGCGACGTTTTGTGATCCAACGCGTGAACGGGTTACCCAAAGACCACTGGTACATCTTTGGGCTGGCGTAAATACGCTCTAACCACTGCAGCAAACGGTCTTGCCAAGTGGTCACTTCAATCAAACCGTGAGACAGGCTGGCAATATCCATGGGCTTATTCACTGAATGATTTGCTGTTGTTGCGCCCCATTACGCAGTGAGACACGCGTCTTTGCAGGCTTTGCGCTCACAGCGCGCTTGCGATAGTCCTCACACATAGACTTGGGCACTAAGCGCTGAGACTCCATCAAGACCAACTGCTTGAGCATGTCTCTGCACGCGCACTCGGGAATGGAATCTCCCGCTTGCTTGATAAGCGAATCAAAATGCGCAATGGCACCATCCAAACCAAGGGCTTGGGCTGAACTGGGTCGCTCGTTGAGTTTGTCTTGGCCAACGGGTTTGCCCAACATCGCAATGTCGCCGAGCACATCGCGGATGTCATCTGCAACCTGGTAGGCCTCGCCTAAGAAAGCCCCCAAAGACGCCCACGGCTTGGGCGATTGGCCACTGGCAATTGCTCCTGCGGATGTCGCGGATACAAACAAGGCCCCTGTTTTAGACCGCTGGTACTGGGCCAAGTCTGCGGAGGTTTCACACTCCCAAGCTTGACCGGCCACGATGCCGTTGGGTAAGCCTACCCCTTGGGACAGGTTATCCATCAGAGCAATCATTCGGTCTGGGTGTTGTCGACCGGCATTCAACAACACTTGGTACGCCATGACAATCAATCCGTCACCGGCCAACAGGGCCAAGGGCTCACTGAAGGCCTTATGTACTGTTGGTAAACCCCGTCGAAAATCGGCGTTGTCAAACGCTGGCATGTCGTCATGCACCAACGACGCACAGTGCATCAACTCCAGAGATACCGCGGCAGCATTGGTGAGTTCAGGGGCATCGTCTCCACACGCCTTGGCCACGGCCAGACAGAGCTGCGGGCGAATTCTGGCGCCACCGGAGAAGACAGCGTGGCGCATCGATGCTTGCAATCGGGGGGGTGCCCCTGACCCAACGGCTACCTCAAAGTGTGACTTCAGCGCCTCTTCGGCCCGTATCAATAGACTCATACCGCCCCCTTGTAATGTCACTGTCGAGAAGAAATGACAGATCTTTGTGTAAATATATCATTACATCTGTCGTTGTCAATACTCGTTGACACTTTGGTAGTTTCGGGCATTTAGCCCTGGGGGAATCAGCGTTTCAGGGTCGAATTTAAGAACTCAGTCACGGCCTTCAAGCCAATGTCGGGTTGCTCTTCCTGAACCAAATGGCCTAATTTAGGCAGTAGCACTGTTTGGGATTGCAACAAAACGTTGGAATAGCTTTTTGCGTTACGGCTTGGAATCATCCGATCTTCTTCACCCCAAATGAGCAAGGTCGGAGCTGTTATTTTTTTCAGGCGCGGAACGGGATCGGTATAAATCGTTTGATTCGCCCGCTCCAATATGGCGGCACGAACGCCCGGCGCTCGCAACATATCGTAGTAACGATCCACCAAACTATCGCCCAAAGCATTGGCATCAAAAAATGCAGGTTCAATGGATTTGCGCACCAAGAACTTGGGTAAAGAAAACTTAATCACCCCCATGACCCCTGGCATTGCATAGGGCTTGGTGCCAATGTCTTTGGTCTCTGGGAAGCCATCGGGCGCCATCAGCACCAAGGCATTCACGCGATCTGGTTGCGAGGCTGCTAAGCCCCAAGCCATTTTTCCGCCCATGGAGTGCCCGATAAGTGAGTAACTAGACAAACCTAACTTATCTACAAAATGCATCAATGTGGAAACATCTTTTTGCTCGGAATAATCTTGGCTAGGGCTGGCGCCAGTGAGGCCAAACCCAGGTAAATCTAAGCGGATGACTCTGTAATCTTTTTCTAACTGAGTAGCCCACGCATCCCAGGTTTGGAGGCTTGAACCAAATCCATGCAACAACAAAAGAACAGGCGCATCTTTAGGACCAGTGTCTTTGTAATGGATATGCAGCCCGTCCACTTCCACAACATGTTGCGAAGCAGATCCGTAACGCAACTTGAGTTCATACAACGCAATATCTGGCGCCCACAAACCGTAAAGTACACCTGCTGATAAAAAAACACTGGCTAACAAAACACCACCTAGATTGAGTAATTTATGCATACGTTTACTAAATTGCAAACTTATTTTTTGTCGACCATTATGCATTTAAACTGTTCAACATCGCTGTGTTTGTATCGTTGAAACACCCGCTTAAGGCTTTGACAAGCTCCATTCATTTAATTAAAAATTTCGCCCATGAAAGCCAAAGCCATTGTTTTTGAAGCCCCAAAATCCTTGCGTGTTCGTGAACTTGAACTCGCGCCCATGGGGCCACTTGATTTAGAAGTTGCAGTCTCTTTCAGTGGCATCAGTACAGGCACTGAACGCTTGTTGTGGGAAGGCACTATGCCCCCCTTTCCTGGCTTGTCTTACCCGCTAGTTCCCGGTTATGAAACAGTCGGCACCATCGCAAATCTAGGCGCAGAGGTTTCTGGTTTGCAAAAAGGTGACCTCGTTTTTTTACCAGGCTCGTATGCGTTCCAAGGTGTTCAAAATTTATTTGGCGGTTCGGGCGCACGTCTTGTGGTGCCGCATGATCGTGCCGTCAAACTTGACCCTGCTTTGGGTAGTAAAGGCGTGCTGTTAGCTTTGGCAGCGACTGCACACCATGTGTTTACCGTCGGACGCGAAGGTGCAGCTCTAGCTTACCCAGACCTGATCATTGGTCACGGCATCATGGGCAGATTGTTGGCGCGCATGGTGGTTGCTGCTGGAAAGCCCGCCCCAGTAGTTTGGGAAACACAAGCTATTCGACAAGCAGGCGCTTTAGGGTATGACGTGGTCCATCCCGATCAAGACACGCGCAAAGATTACCGTTGCATTTGTGATGTGAGTGGTGACGAGGGCATTTTGAATCTTGTCATTCCAAAAATGGCACCTGGCGGTGAAGTAGTGCTCGCGGGGTTTTATAAACAAGACCTGGCTTTTGCCTATCCTCCAGCATTCATGCGCGAAGCCACTATTCGTGTTGCTGCGCAATGGAAAAAACATGATCTCGAAGCCGTTGTGGCTATGTTTCATGATGGCAGTTTGCCGCTTGAAGGGCTTATTACCCATTTTGAAAAAGCTGATCAAGCCCAGCATGCTTATGAAGTCGCTTTTGGTGATCCGCAATGCCTGAAGATGGTGATCGACTGGACGGACTAAACCCAGAGGTCGACTTCGCTGCCCAGGGTGTCAAGACGGTTCTTGGCCCCATCATGCAAATGGTTCTCTCGATCAATTTGGCCTACGTTTGGCAATTTATCCGAGACCTCATCCACAGCAAATGTGCGCGGCTTAGAGATGGCCGATATTTTTTTAATGGCACTTTGCGCTCTGTTGATAGAGCTATTCATGCCTACAGCACCAATACGCATATGAGCCTCTTTTCCTCTTAAAAAGATAATCGGCAGATAGGGAGAAATCTTTATTGCTAGGGCTTTACTTTGGCTATGGACATTTGGGGTTGGGAGTATGCGCTTTCAGTAATGCCCTAGCTGCCATGGCCTCAAAACGTTTTTTGACAACGTTTTTCATAAAGTATTCCAAAACCTGTTTGGGAACCATCGAATTGGGTTCCACCACGCTTTGGTAAACGAACTTTGTAGAGCTTCCCTCCGGCTCGAGCCGCCATGTGCCTTTGTAGGTTTTGTTGTCCCCATGAATTTGCTCAAAATTCAAGCCTTTAGTGGTGAGCTCGGTGTACTCAATAGTTGTATTGATTTCCAGAGGAAACAAAAAAATTGTTTCTTTGGCTTTACGTTGAACGATGACCTTGTTATCCGCTCTTGAGATGATTTTTGATTCTGTAATGCCTGCGATATTCTTTGCGTCCTCATAATCGGTGATGAAAGCAAACGCATTGCAAATATCCATAGGGGCGGCGTAAGAAGCTTTCAACTCAAAACTATCGCCCACCTTATGTACGCTCACCAACACCTCGGTCTTAGTTTGATGCTCTGCTGCATTACTGATGAATGCCAAAACACTAAAGGCGCATAAAACTAGGTGCTTCATGGGTATATCGCTTAGATACAAGAACAAGACTCTTACTTTTGGACTAGTGATTTTTCACTTTCCATCGCATTGTTATTGGCATTTCTATAAAGCGGGCACAAAGTCAAATTATTCATAATGGGTCCACATTCTTAAAATACGAACCGTCTTTTCTTTGCGAAAGATTTCATAAACCAAACGATGCTGGATATTGATCCTTCGAGAGTAAGCCTCCTTTAGATCACCCACCAACTTCTCGTATGGCGGAGGGTTTTGTAGCGGGTCGACTACTAAGGTATCAAGCAATGCCTGCGCTTTTTCTTTAAGCCCTGCTGCACTAAGTTTTTTAGCATCTTTCAAGGCATATTTGGAATAAACCAAATTCCAAGTTACCACTTCAAAGCCTTTTTACTTTTTGATAGTGGCTGTGCCATAGCGTCTTTGATAGATTCGCGCATGTTTGGGATAGCAAGAAGATATAGAGTCTCTTGAATAGAACTCCAATCTTCCTCTGAGATTAAAACGGCATTGGCACGTTTGCCTGAAATAACCACAGGCTTGTGAGATTCTGCAGTTTGATCAATCAGCCGATAAAAACCTGCGCGTGCTTCGCTTGCGGTTAATGTTGTCATGGGTTTTCTCCTTTGCCTTATAGTACGTAAAAGCGTACGCATAGTCAAGCCCCTGCAACATCAGCACAAATGACATTACTTGTTAGCTGGCTTCGGAGGTCTGTGCAATGCACAAATCTTGTTGCCTGCTGGGTCACGAAGATAGGCCAGATTGATAACACCGAACGGCCCTTCTCTTGGTCCTGGTGGGTCTTCGCATGTGGTTCCACCATTGGCAATACCAGCGACATGAAACGCTAACAATTGCTCTGGGGTTTCGGCCAAGAATCCAATTGTTCCGCCATTTGCATGGGTTGCAGGTTGCCCATCAATAGGTTTGGAAATTGAAAAAGAACCCTTAGGACTGCGGTAGAAATACCGCATGTCGTTGTTGATCACACCAGGGGCTATTCCTAATGTGCCGAGAACGGCGTCATAAAATTTTCTAGATGCTTCTAGGTCGTTGGCACCGATCATGACGTGACTGAACATTGACTGTCTCCTTTTTAAATGACAGCGAATGTTACTTGCATTAAAAAGAAAGGAAAATACGTTTTATATGAAAACAATCTTCACCGCCCTTCTCATGGCATGCTGCTTTTTGGCCCAAGCCAGCGACTTATCGCAAAAGCTTCAATCATCCGATTACGTATTGTTGATGCGACACACCTTAGCCCCCGGCGTAGGTGACCCGGCTAATTATTCTCTGGAGGACTGCAAAACCCAGAGAAATCTCAACGCTGTAGGAAGAGCTCAAGCTGTTTTTGTAGGCGAGTGGCTTAAAAAACAAGGCGTTAATAATGCCGAGCTGCATTCCAGTGTATGGTGCAGATGCAAAGATACTGCGGCATTGCTTAACTTTGGCGAATATAAAGTGGAACCCGCATTAGCTTCATTTTTTGACGACATGTCAAAGGCCAAAGAAAGTAATTTAAAACTTCAGCGGTTTATTGCAGGCCAGATGAAATCTAAAGGCGATAAAGCATTGATCATGGTGACGCACCATGTCAATATTTTGGAATTCATGGGTGAGAACATAGCCTCTGGCGATATGGTTCTTGCCAAAGTTAATCCCAAAGGTGAGTTGATCTCTTACAAATTGATACCTAGGCCTGAGTAAATAGAATTTCAGCTGATCATCTCGATTGATCAATTTAGGAGACACCATGACAAAAGCTTATCTAGTAGGAAACATAACGGTCACCAACCCAGAAGGTTATGCCGAGTATCAAAAGCATGTCCCCAAAACCATCTCTGACTTTGGCGGACGCTATCTAGTCCGCGGTGGCGACACAACTCAAATGGAAGGCGAAAGCCAAGGAGGGCGTAATGTGGTGCTTGAGTTTCCAAATCGCGCGCAGGCTGAAGCTTGGTATACCAGCGATGCTTATCAAGCCATCATTCACCATCGGAAGAATAATTCGACGGGGAATTTGATATTGGTGGACGGGTACGGCCCTGGTTGAGAGTTTGGTGTTCAACCCCCACTTAAAAAGCAGTTTAAGTATACAGTCGAAGTTTTTAAGTATACAATCGACGGGCTTAAGTATCAAGTGTTAAAGCATGGCAAAACCCTCTCGCTTAAACGGCCTCACCAAGAACATCACCCGTGATGTCCTTGAGCACTCGCACGATTTATCCAAATTCTTCTCAGAAAAAGAGGGGATAACCAGAGCTGCAGCTGCACGGTACATCCTTCAACTAGAAAGGGAAGGTTGGATTGCTCGAAGTGGACCCAGTACCCGACCAGTTTTTATCCCCGGAAATCGCAGGAGAGTATCTAAACAATACAAACTCACCAACTTAGAAGAGGATTTGATTTGGACTACAGATTTTCGTCCGTACTTCAACCTCAGTAGTAATGTTTTGAATATTGTTATGCACGGATTTACAGAAATGGTGAATAACGCAATTGATCACTCTGCTGGAACCTCAGTTTTTATTTCAGCTTCACTGTTAGAAAATTCATTCACGCTGTCTGTTTCTGACAACGGAATAGGGATTTTTGAAAAAATATCGAAAGCTTTGAGCCTTGCTGATAAGCGACAAGCGCTATTTGAATTGTCAAAAGGCAAGTTCACTACAGACCCTAAAAGACATAGCGGCGAGGGGGTATTCTTTACGTCTCGAATGTTTGATTTTTTTGAGATCGATGCAAACGGGCTTCAGTTTAGCCATGATGACACGTCAAAACGCGATTGGTTACTTGAACAGCCAAGCCCATTCAAAAAGGGAACGATTGTGTTCATGCGCATATCTTTGGACAGCTCTCGCACCACGTCTGAAGTCTTTAATAAATTCATGAACGCCCCAGAGGATTTTGATTTTTCAAAAACCATAGTCCCAATGAAACTTGCACAACTTGGAGATGAACAATTAATTTCCAGATCTCAAGCTAAGCGTCTGATTGCCAGGTTCGACAGATTCAAAATCGTTATTCTTGACTTCAATGCAGTCAATGAAGTTGGTCAAGCCTTTGCAGACGAACTTTTTCGTGTTTATGCCAACGCTCACCAACAGGTTGAACTCACTCCAATTAATATGACAGAACAGGTTGAACGTATGTGGATGCGCGCAGTATCACCGCGGATTCATTAAAAACTAAAGATAAATTTAAGATGAATGTGCGGGTCTAATTATTTCTTTTCGTCAGACTTAAACCATCCTGAGACAGTATCAACCGAAGAGTCATAAGCCGAGCTGATCGTTGAGCATGCTGACAAGCCTAACAAGCAAGCACAGGCAATCGCAAAGACGGATTTTCTAAATTTATTCTGCACAAATATCTCCTAAAAAAAGTTGTGAATTCAATATACCAGAATGATATTTCTTTCTTGTACATCAAAAGGAAAATTTTTTATCTAATTCCGCTATTGAAAAGAAAAGTTATTCAAAGCAAAAACTGCCTCTTTAAAATCGTAAAAGAAGTCCACGCCTTTAGGTTTTTTTCTTATGACAGAAATGCCGGCACCACCCACCCATATTTGTATCTCAGGAGGCAACAATCGCCGAAAATGCAATATGGTTGGCAAGATATCTTTCGACGGATGCGCAAAACTAAAAGACAGCGCAACCACATCTGCCTTACATGACATAGCAGCTAACTTTAGATTATTGAGTGGAATACCGGATCCAATATTGATTGTGACGGCCCCCTCCTCTGCCAAAACAGCCTCCGCCATCAATAGGCCCAGTAGATGATGCTCTCCTGGGGGAAGAGCCAACAAAATAACTGGTAACCCATCTCTTGATCGCAAACGGAGGATCTCAGCATGCAAATAGCGTTCAATATGCGCCGAGCAAAGGTGCTCATGGTGGATATCGATTTCATCCCGACGCCAAGCTTCACCAATACCGATCATGAGTGGAGCGATTGTATTTTGGACAAACTCAAGCATTGTTTGCTTGCCACGTTTTTTAATTAAAAGAGATAAAAATCCTTTTAAGTCGTTTAGCTTGATGTGCTCAATGAGTGTCAGTATTGAATCATCTGGTGCATACACCACAGCGCTCAAGCCTAATTCAAGCTTAAGTTTTTCAAGCTCCAAGATAGTCTTACCAACAACTTGCGCAGGTCGAAAACCTGCTTCGAGCAGTCTTTTTATTAAATGGAGCTGGTCGACTGTATCAACTGAGTAGGCAATCTTGCCTTCGCCGTTTGATTCCTTAGGAGGAAAGCCAAACCGCTGACGCCACTTTCTTAATTGTTCTTTTCCGAATCCAGTTTCACGTTCGATTTCGGAAGGTAAGAAATATGTGCCACTTTGCATGATCCGCCACCGTAACAGTTACGCAAATATTTGTCCAATTTAATTTTTCGCTTTAGTCTTTTTCTTAAGACTGCATTTTGTTGAAGAATTAAATTTTGTAGGAATGTATTTCCTAGCTGCGTCACATAACGCCTGTGAATTGAAAGCACCTATTTCAGTCTCGTTGTATTGCACAGAACTGCCTGGATACATCACCAATTCGACTACTGACAATATCCAAATTTGTTGTCCATTGTTGTTAATTTGTGCAAAAGCACCACCGACCATCAGAGCAACAATAAGATAACGCAGAAGGTTTTTCATAGCCCCAAATGGTAATCAGAAAAAGGTTTGCCAAGGATGGGTTAGAAGTCTTTTTGATAAATGCCTAGTCATTTTTAACTGGGATTTTCTTTATTACAAGCATGCCATGATTACTCTATTTGCAGTCCCCATTCAAATAAACGTCGGTTCAACCCGACACTTGGTGATCAGGGCTAACCACAAACAAGACCTTCTGATTA
>JBBAOY010000003.1:72760-76592 GCA_040401095.1 Limnohabitans sp. | reverse complement strand
GAAACGTAGTAAGGGTTAGCCCCCCAAATAATTTTTGTGATGTCTTCCATGCATAAGAACATGGCGTAAGTCACCAATACCAATAGAACCTCATCGTGTCCATAAAAGAAGCGTAGCAATCCACGCTCAGTGAGGGGGGCCACAAGGACTGCGATGGCAATTGCGGCCAAGAACATGGCAACCAAACTCCAGCCGGGAGCCCAATGCAAGGTAGCTATCCAGCCGACAAAAGTGGCGGCCGCATAAGCACCAAGCGCATAAAAACTACCATGCGCGATATTTAGAATCTTCAAGACGCCAAATACCAGCGTAAGGCCTAAAGCAACGATGAATAGCCACGACGCATAGGTCAGACCATCTATCAGAATGGTGATAGCCAAACCCATGTGTATGCTATTTTATCAATTGCACTTTGCGCCGGGAAATCCAGCTTTCAGCCACTCTACGGAATTCATATTGGCTGGTGGATTAACGCATTCGGCTGGGAATCGTTGAATGTCCTCAATCATGACCATTTTCTTGTTGGCATCCCACTTGGTGCGTCCAATCGCAGTTTCTTGAATAGCCTGGTTGCCGCCACCTAAGACCATGCGAATTTTTCCAGCAGGAGAGTCCCACTCACTATTTTTCAAAGCTGCTGCGAGTTGTTCTGCAGTCGGCTTCTTACCGCCATTTGCTGCCATGGCTTTTTCAACAGCAAGCTTCAAACCCATCAAGGCTTGAGCCATGCGATAGGGTGCTTGAACAGGGTAGACGTTATTCGCTTTTTGGTAGACATCCCACCACCAATCATTTAATGTTGACTTTGGCGCCATCAAACCATAAGCACCACGAGCACCTAGGATGGTTCCATCGGGCACTTTATCGCCTAAGCCTGGCAATACATGGTCACCGGCTGACAAAACAACTTGTGAACGCTTGAACATGCCTCTCGGAGCAGACTGCAAGATTAACGCTTGTAAATCTCCACCCCATAAGCTGGAGTGAACAAGATCCGCGGGCTTTGCCATGATGGCAGAGATTTCTGTTCCGTATTGACCTGCTCCAAATTTAGGAAGCAAATCTTCTCCAGGTTTTGCATCTGGATATAACTTTGCCATAGCAAGGACAAAGTCAGTGCGTGAGTCTTGGCCCCAAGCGTAGTCTTGGTTAATCATATTGAACGACTTGACTGGGATGTTCTTGCTTTTGAGATAACGCGCCAAAGCTACGTTATCCATCGTGGCATGTGCCGCAGTTCTAAAGACATAGCTGTACTTGCCATCTTCAAAAATACGTGGCGTACCGCAGTCATACAGGATCAGAAACTTTTTCATTTCCTCAGCGACAGGTGCTACCGCTAAGCAGTCTCCTGAACCAACATAGCCCACAACTGCATCTACCTTGTCGCGGTCATACAAATTCCGCAACTCCTGCACCTGCTTAGTCGCACCACCGTTCTCATCCACATAGATGGGTTCAATAGTCAGTCCACCAAACCCCTTTTTGTTGTAGGGGGCAGGAGCTTGTCCTTTGTTGAAAGCCTCCACCAAAACCTTGGCACCGTTTACAGCTGGAATACCAAAGCTTTCAGCCGCTTGGCCAGACAAGAAGCTGACGATACCGACTTTGAAGGTTTCTTGGGCTGATGCAGACCAGCATGATGCGGCCAAGGTGGAAGCAATAGCAACACTTCGCAATACAAGTTTGAGTTTCATTTTTGGCATAGCACGATGTCTCCTGTTTTGAATACATGTACTGTCTTATGAAACGCGAATTTTTTGCAGGGTAAATACCCTAAATTCAGAGAATTTATCTAGATTTATATTGCGTCGATCCAAACAGCATTTCATTGGCTTTCGGGTCGTTTTGTATAGGTTTGCGTAAATTCACCAACACCTCAACCCCGCGTTGCACGGCTGGTCTTGCGGCAATCAGATCAAACCACTTTTTCAAGTGTGGGTAATCAGCCCAGTCCATGCCTTGGTTTTCCCAATTGCGCAACCAGGGGAATATGGCCATATCGGCGATGCTGTAGGCGTTACCTGCAATGAATTTAGTCGACGCTAATTGTTTGTCCATCACACCGTACAAACGTTTGGCTTCGTTGGTGTAACGGTTGACAGCATATTCAATTTTTTCTGGTGCGTATTGTCTGAAATGGTGGTTTTGTCCCAGCATAGGACCCACGCCGCCCATTTGGAACATCAGCCATTGCAAAACTTCGAACTTTGCACGGTCTCCCTTCGGTAAGAACTTGCCAGTTTTAGATGCCAAGTAAAGAAGAATAGCGCCCGACTCAAACAAGCTGATGGGCTTTCCATCTGGCCCATGAGGATCCACCATCGCTGGAATTTTGTTGTTAGGGCTTATTTTTAAAAAATCTGTTTGGAATTGGTCACCATTACTGATGTTCACTGGATGTGCTTGCCAATCTTTACCAAGGCGGTAGCCACATTCCTCCAACATGATGTGGACTTTGTGTCCGTTAGGAGTAGCCCACGTGTAGATGTCAATCATGGTTAGCTTCCTCTGGTAACAGGCATCTCAACATCTTGCGGCATCGTCGCAATGTGTCGGGCCAATTCGAGTTTCGCGATCGAGTTACGGTGCACTTCGTCTGGGCCATCAGCCAAACGCAAGGTACGTTGATGTGCATACGCATAGGCAAGTGGGAAGTCATCGCTAACGCCACCACCGCCGTGGGCTTGTATTGCCCAGTCAATGATTTGTGTGGCCATGTTGGGTGCAATCACTTTGATCATCGCAATTTCTGACTTGGCAATTTTGTTGCCAACGGTGTCCATCATGTAAGCGGCTTTCAGAGTCAGTAAACGCGCTTGTTCAATCATGATGCGCGCATCCGCAATCCGCTCATGCCAAACACCTTGGCTAGAGACAGTTTTACCAAATGCAACACGCGAGTTGAGGCGTTTGCACATGAGTTCTAAAGCACGTTCCGCGATACCCACAGTGCGCATGCAATGGTGAATGCGTCCTGGGCCTAAGCGGCCTTGGGCGATTTCAAATCCGCGACCTTCGCCGAGCATCAAGTTGCCCACGGGGACGCGCACGTTTTTCAATTCCACTTCCATGTGGCCGTGCGGTGCATCGTCGTAGCCAAATACGGTGAGAGGACGCAATACTTTGATACCAGGCGTGTTGGCAGGTACCACGATCATGCTTTGTTGAGAATGGCGTGGTGCTTCAGGATCGGTTTTGCCCATCACGATGTAGACCGCGCAACGTGGATCACCTGCGCCAGAACTCCACCATTTCAAACCATTGATAACGTATTCATTGCCTTCGCGTTTGATGCTGCACTGGATATTGGTGGCGTCTGATGAAGCGACGGCAGGCTCCGTCATCAAGAAGGCTGAACGTATTTCACCGCGCAACAATGGCTCTAGCCATTGGTCTTTGATTTCTTCACTGGCATAACGCTCCAGCGTTTCCATATTGCCAGTGTCAGGAGCTGAGCAGTTGAAGATTTCAGCGGCAAATGGCACGCGTCCCATGATTTCGCACAAGGGTGCATATTCCAAATTGGTCAAGCCTTGGGGAGCGCGCTTGCTGTGGGGCAGAAACAAATTCCACAAACCTGCTTTGCGAGCGAGTGGTTTGAGTTCCTCCACAATTTTGGTGGGAATCCATGCATTACCTTTGGCGCGGTTTTCTGCGATTTCAGCAAAGAACCTTTTTTCGTTCGGATAAATATGCGCGTCCATGAAGGTGAGCAAGCGTGCTTGCATATCCTTGACTTTGTCGGTGTAGTCGAAATTCATGAGGTGCTCCTAGAGTTGAATTTTTAGTTACGTTTGAAGTTACGTTTGAAGTTACGTTTGAAGTTACG
>JBBAOY010000003.1:63974-72660 GCA_040401095.1 Limnohabitans sp. | reverse complement strand
AGTTGAATTTTTAGTTACGTTTGAAGTTACGTTTGAAGTTACGTTTGAAGTTACGCGAGTTGTGCAAATTTCCAGGCCAATTCAGCCATGGGTCGAGCTCCAGCGCCAGACGTTTTAGCCTGTTCGCTGGACGCGGTTCCTGCTTCCACACGTTTGGCAATGCCTTGCAAAATGGCAGCAATGCGGAACATGTTGTAAGCCAGATAAAAATACCAGTCGGTTTTTAAATCGCTGGGTGTTGCCAAGCCTGTGCGGTCACAGTACTTGTGGATGTATTCAGATTCGGTGGGTATGCCAAGCGCCGCAACATCAACTCCACCAATACCTCTAAAAGTTCCTGGCGGGATATGCCAAGCCATGCAGTGGTAACTGAAGTCAGCTAATGGGTGGCCGATGGTGGAGAGTTCCCAGTCCAAAACGGCCATGACTTTGTTATCTGTGGGGTGAAACATCAAATTGTCTAAACGGTAATCGCCATGCACGATGCTGACCTTGGACGCGTCCAATGCACTGGCTGGCATATTGGCTGGCAACCACTGCATCAGGTTGTTCATCTCAGTGATGGGTTGGGTTTCAGAAGCAACGTATTGTTTGCTCCAGCGACCAATTTGGCGCTCGAAATAATTGCCGGGTTTGCCGTAATCCGCTAAGCCGCATTCTTTGTAAGCGACCGTGTGAAGCGCTGAGATAACGCGGTTCATTTCGTCATAGATGCCGGCACGCTGGGCATTGCCCAACTCTGGCAAAGTCTGGTCCCACAACACGCGGCCTTGCACAAACTCCATCACATAAAAAGCTCGTCCGATGATGGATTCGTCTTCACACAACACATGCATTTCGGCAACGGGCACTGCGGTGTTCTGCAGGCCTTGCATAACTTTGAATTCGCGCTCTACCGCATGCGCAGAGGGCAACAGTTTGGCAACTGGGCCTGGTTTGGCGCGCATCACATAACTTTGCGATGGCGTGATGAGTTTGTAAGTTGGGTTGGATTGCCCGCCTTTGAACATTTCAACCGTCAAAGGGCCTTTGAAACCAGACAAGTGATGGCTCAGCCATGCTTGCAAAGCAGATTCATCAAACTGGTGCGCGCCGCTTACAGCTTTAGTGCCTTCGAAATTTTCGTAGCGGCTCATTGGGCAAAGCCTTTCAATGGTCGGCTTCGCTGATACGCAACAATAAATCGCGATTGCGAATGACTAAACCACCGGGCTCGATTCGAATCGCGTCTTCCCGCTCCATCGCTTTGAGTTCTTGGTTGACACGTTGGCGTGATGCGCCGAGCAACTGGGCTAACTCTTCTTGCGCTAAGTGCAGACCAATGCGAATTTCTTCGCCATGCGATAACGAAGGAACTCCATAACTGCGCACCAGATGCAACAACTGTTTGGCCAAACGCGAGCGCAGAGGCAAGGTGTTGAGATCTTCTACCAAGCCAAACAGTTGGCGAATGCGTCTGGCCTGCAATCGCAACATCGCTTCGTAAAACTCGACGTGTTGGCTGAGAATTTTCTGAAAGTCGGCTTTCGCCACACACAAAATGGTTGTCTCGCCATGGGCGTAGACATCGTGTGTGCGTCGATCGCCGTCCAAGATAGCCACATCGCCGAACCAAATGCCTGGTTCCACATAGGTGAAAGTGATTTGCTTGCCCGACAGCGATGTCGAGCTCACCCGCACGGCACCTTTGGCGCAGGCCATCCATTCTTCGGGCGGATCTCCGCGCGCTGCGATCAGGTCGCCGTCTTTGCATCGTTTGACGTAAGCGCATCGAAGTATGTCGTGCCTGAGTGAAGGTGAAAGGGAAGAGAACCAGCGACCAGCGTTGATTGACTCGCGCTCTTCTATAGTAAGAATGGGATCGTCCATAGCCTGTCTTGTGTGTGACCTCGAATTGATAAATTGTCGCGAGGGAGACCTCTTCTTAAAAAAGGCCCTAGCGTTAATACGGGGGTGAACTTACTTGTAGGTCGGTTTTTCTTTGTTTAAAAAGGCAGAAATACCGATGCCCGAATTGGCATGGTGTAAATTGTTCACAAAATAGTCGCGTTCTTGAGCTAAGTGCACGTTGAGACTTTGGGTCGGTGCGTCATTCAGCAATTCTTTGATGCTTTGCATGGCGTTGGGTGCACGCGCGTTGATGCGTTCAGCCAAATCTAGGGCCTGTGTCAAAGCGGTTCCCGATTCCACCAAACGGTTGACGCACCCTAATTCGTGCAGGCGTTCAGCATTGACGCGCTCACCTAAAAGCATAAGTTCAGCAGCGAGTTGGCGGGGTAGGGCTTGCGACAAGTTCCAGCTGCCACCACCGTCTGGAGACAAAGCGATGCTGCTGTAGGCCATGACAAAAATGCTGTCTCGGGCTGCGACTACTAGATCACACATGAGCACCAAAGAAAACCCAGCACCAGCAGCAGCACCTTCTACCGCGGCAATCACGGGTTTAGGAAAGGTGTGAATAGCTTCCATCCATGTATGCAGCCCATCGATGCTTTGCGCTTGCACCTCTTTGGGTTGTTCGCGGTTGGCTAACAATCGTTGTAAATTTCCACCCGCGCAAAAGTGTGCGCCTTCGCCCGTGATGATGACGCTACGAATCTCTGGGTTGCTCTCTGCAGCATTCAAAGCTTCGATGCCCGCGATAGTCATCTCAGGACCTAAAGCATTGCGTAGCGTTGGGTTAGACAGCGTCAAAACCAGTGTTTGACCGTGCACTGCGCTTTTAAGTTGGCCTGTCATTTATTGCTCGACATGGGTAAGACTCAAACCAATGGCGCCGCGGCGGCGTAGCCAAGGGCTGGGGCGATAGCGTGGATCGCCATACACGGTTTGGACATTGAAAAGGACTTCCAAAATTTCAGTGGGCCCATACAAATCACCCATAGCTAAGGGGCCCATGGGATAGCCCAGACCCAAAGTCACAGCAGTTTCTAAATCTTGTGGGCTGCAAATGCCTTGCTGGCAAATATCGCAAGCGATATTGACGATATTGGCTATGACGCGTTGGGTGACAAACCCGCCACTGTCGCGGATCACGCTGACAGCTTTGCCATCACGTGCAAACAAAGCGTGGGCAGCTTCGCGCATGTCAACCCGAGTGGCGGGGTTGGTGGCGAGCACGCGGCGCTTGGTCAGCTTGTCGTCGATCAAGAAATCAATGCCGATAGTGCGTGATGGGTCCAGGCGCTCCACGATGGCGACGGTGGTGATGTCAAAGCCCAAGGGGGCGACGATGGAAAGCGCTTGCGCGGAAGGGGAGGCAGCAGTTTCAATTTTGGCGCCTAAGCTTTTGAGTAACTGCAAAAGTTCGGCTCTGCGAGCTGCGCGGGTGGATACCCAGACTGGAGGCATTTCGTGGACTTCGGGGACAGGCGGTTCAGCGGGTATTTGGGCAATGCCGTTTTCGTACTTGTAGAAACCATCTGAGACTTTTTTGCCAAGCACCCCACCCGCTAAGCGCTGTGCGGTGATAACACTGGGTCGATAGCGCGGCTCTTCGTAGTACTGCTGGTAAATGGATTCCATCACCGGATGCGAGACATCTAAGGCGGTTAAGTCCATGAGCTCGAAAGGCCCAAGTTTGAAGCCGGCTTGGTCTTTCAAAATGCGGTCTAGGGTGGCGAAGTCTGCAATGCCTTCTGAGACGATACGCAGGGCCTCTGTGCCGTAGCCGCGGCCTGCGTGGTTCACGATGAAGCCTGGTGTGTCTTGGGCGACAACAGCCTTGTGACCCATTTGCTTGGCATAGTCGCCAAGCGCTGTGCAAATGCTGGGGTTGGTTTTTAAGCCGGCAATGACTTCGACCACTTTCATCAAGGGGACGGGGTTGAAAAAGTGGTAACCCGCAAATTGATCAGGGCGCTTTAGCGCGGAAGCAATGGCTGTGACGGAGAGAGAGGATGTGTTGGTTACCAACACCGCGGTAGGTCGTACCAATTGCTCGAGTTCAGAAAAGAAAGATTTTTTGACGTCTAGGCGTTCAACAATCGCTTCGATCACTAAATCGCAATCGCTCAAGTCGCTAAGCTGGCTGGCACTTTGGAGATTGGCTTTGAATTGCGCGACTTGCTCGGCAGTGAAGCGATTTTTCTCAAGGAGTTTGTCCCATTGCTGCTGAATATTTTTAGAGGCTTTGGCGACGGCTTCAGGTTGCAGGTCAAAGAGTTTGACCCGACTGCCCGCTTGTACTGCGATTTGGGCAATTCCTTGGCCCATGGCGCCAGTGCCGACAACACCAACAGTTTGAAAAATGGTTTGCATAAAGTAATTATCGCCGAGCCGTTTTGAGCCTATCTCTTGAGGCCTTGGCTAGTTTTTGGCTGATTGCAATCTTTTAAAACGCCGCGTTGCACGCGCAGCCAAAAGACTGGTTGCAATCGCTAAAACCACGCCGCCGAATGCAAACCAATGCAATTGGTCCATACGTCCTTGGTCGATCAACCACCCACCACCTGCAGAACCTACGGCTTGGCCCAAATACATAGAAGAGGTATTGAGGGCGACAGAACCAGCAGAAAGCTTGGGTTCAATGTGGATCAAGCGCGCCTGTTGCGCCGAGTTGCTGGCAAACATACCTAAGCCCCAAGGGGTCAGCACTAAAAACGCTAAATAGAGATTACTACCGAGAGACCAAAAGACCATGCTGATCGCGATGAGCAACAAGCTAAAGGTGACTGCTTTGTCAGCGCCTATGCGGTCTACATGGCGAGATAACATCACATTTCCAAATAATCCGCAGGCACCAAACCAGCCCAGCAGCAAGCCGAGTTGCTCAGGCGTAGTTAGGAGCGTTAGTTTGAAATAAGGCGCAAAGTAGGCAGTTAAGAAAAACTGGCCGCTTGCGCTAATCACTGTGACTAGCAATGTGAGTACCAAGGGTTTGGTACTAAATGTCTCGCGCCACGCGGCAAGCGTCATGACAGGGGGGGCTATTTTGTTCGGAAGAACCGCCCAAACCCACGCTGCACTGATAAAAGACAAAACCGACAACAAACCAAAAACGCTGCGCCATCCATAGACCTCACTCAACCAAGCGGCAAAGGGCATTCCGACCACAGAGGAAATAGACCATCCTAAAAAGATAAAGGTAATAGCGCGTCCACGCGCTTGCGGTTCGGCTAATTGGCCAATGCAAGCTGCAGCTTGGGGTGTGAAGATGGCGGGAGCCAACATGGCGATGACCCGAAACCACAAGATGTGCTCGAAATCGGGCATGACCACGCAAACTGCGTGCATCACCCCATACCAAGCCATGACTAGCGCCAGTAATTTACGTCGGTCGTAAGTGCCAAGCACAGATGCAAACACGGGGGCACTTAAACACATCAGGATGGAACCCGCTGTGATGAGCCCACCAGCTGCTGAGATGCTGACGGCCAAATCGTGGCTGATATCGTTCAGCGAGCCTGGCACCATCAGCACGCCAAACCCTATGACGGCGTTGCCAAATAACAGGCACCACAACAGCGCTGGCGAGAGACGGGACATCTCTATTTATCGGCGGACTTGCAAGGCGCCAGGGTTGACGATATTGGTGGGAGTGCCTTTGATGAAGTTCACCACGTTGTCAAAGGCGGTGCCAAAGTACAACTCGTAACTTTCTTGTTCGACATAGCCGATGTGCGGGGTGCAGATGCAGTTTTCTAAGCGTAAGAGGGCATGGCCTTGCAAAATCGGCTCGCTCTCGAACACGTCAATCGCAGCCATACCTGGACGGCCACGGTTGAGGCCTGCAATCAAAGCATCTGAGGCTACTAGTTCAGCGCGTGATGTGTTGACTAGTAAAGAAGTGGGTTTCATGCACTGCAAGTCAGCCAAGGTGACGATGCCTCGGGTGGCATCGTTCAAGCGAAGGTGCAAACTCAAAATGTCGGATTGGCTAAAAAACTCTTCTCTGCTGGTTGCTGCCTCAAACCCGTGCTCAACTGCCAAAGCGCGTGAGGCTTCACTTCCCCAAAGCAACACCCGCATACCAAAGGCTTTTCCATAACTGGCTAAGAGTTGACCAATTTTTCCGTAACCCCAAATACCTAAGGTTTTGCCGCGCAAAACTTGGCCCAGGGCGAAATTAACCGGCATGGCGCTCGATTTCAAGCCGGATTGTTGCCACGCACCATGCTTGAGGTTGTTGATGTATTGGGGCAAACGGCGCATGGCTGTCATGATCAAAGCCCATGTCATTTCAGCAGGTGCAACAGGAGAACCGGCGCCTTCTGCCACCACAATACCGCGTTCAGTGCAGGCCGCTACGTCTACATGGCTTCCGATCTTGCCTGTTTGCGAGATCATTTTGAGTTTGGGGAGCTTTTCGATCAGTTGACGCGTGATGTGCGTGCGTTCACGGATCAGCACCAAGATTTCAGCGTCTTTTAGCCGAACTGACAATTGACCAACACCTTTGATGGTGTTGGTAAAAACCTTGGCAGGATAGGCTTCTAACTTGTTGGAGCAATTGAGTTTTCTGACAACGTCTTGGTAGTCGTCAAGGATGATGATGTTCATCCCCCAATTGTGCCTTGACACCAAAAAGCAGGGGTTTAGTGTCTGCCCTCGAGCGCTGCCAAACGGTCGAGTTCAGCGCAGACATCGGCCATGCGGCCTGATATCACCATGCGGCCAGCACTTTGGCGGTTTTGTTGGGCTTCCATCACGCGCGCCACGCGCAAGGGGATGGGTGTTGCAAATGGAGCGGTAGAGGCAGTTGAAGCAGCACTTTGCATAGCTTGCGCAGGCATAAAGCTGCGAACGGCAGAGTTGAGGGGATTGAGTAAGCGGTAGGCGCTAAATAAGGCGATGTTCATGGGTTGCTCTCTTTACATCAGGAAATTGTTGCGAATAAGACCGACAGCCAAGCCTTCGATTTCAAAAGGCTCGTCGTTTTGGACGATGATGGTTTTGAAGTCTGGGTTTTCGGCGTGCAATTCAATGCGGTCTGATTTGCGTTCAAACCGTTTGACAGTGACGTCGTCGCCCAAACGTGCCACCACGATTTGGCCGTTTTTAGCCTCTCGGGTGGATTGCACGGCTAGCAAGTCGCCATCCACAATGCCAGCGTCTCGCATGGACATGCCGCGCACACGCAAGAGGTAGTCGGCTTTACGGTCAAATAAACTGCTTTGAATTAGGTAGCTCTGGTCGATGTGTTCTTGCGCCAAGATGGGGGAACCAGCGGCGACACGGCCGATTAAAGGCAAAAGCAAACTTTGCTGAAATTGGCTCATTTTTTCGGACAACTGTTCGGTAAAGCCCACGGCCGACTGCGCACGGTTATGGGATTTGAGGCGAATGCCGCGCGAAGTGCCACTCACCAATTCGATGGCTCCTTTGCGGGCCAGGGCTTGTAGATGTTCTTCAGCAGCGTTGACTGATTTGAAGCCGAGCTCAGTAGCGATTTCAGCGCGCGTGGGAGGCGAACCTGTATTGGTAATAGCAGATTGGATGAGCTCCAGAATTTGCTGTTGCCTGGCGGTGAGTTTTGGTAAATCTGACATCGTTACTTCTCCATGCACAATGAGGTTTGGTTGCAATGCCTGTTTAGGCATCCAGTAACTGTATTTTTAACCAGTTATTTGAGTTTGGCAAGAGATGGATTTAAAAAAAGATCAAAAAGTTGTTGTTTTGGCCACAGGCGGGACGATCGCAGGTGTTGCTGGCGATACAACCAAGCCCAATAACTACGTGTCTGGGCAACTCGGCGTTTCTCAGTTAACCCAAAACCTTGTCACTGGGGGTGTCCAACTCATTGAAGAACAGGTTTGCAATATCGATAGCAAGGATATGCAGTTTGCCCATTGGCAGGCCTTACTAGGCAGATGCCACTTCTGGCTGGATCAAACAGATGTGGCGGGCCTGATCGTGACCCACGGCACAGACACCTTGGAAGAAACCGCTTTTTTCCTGCAGTCGGTTCTGAAACCTTCAAAGCCTCTGGCAATGACCTGCGCAATGTTTCCTGCGAATGTCCCCCAAAGCGATGGCCCACAAAACTTACAAGACGCGCTCGATTGGGTATTGACGACACAAGACAAAGGTGTTTTCTTGGTATCTGCTGGGGAAGTGCATTTTGGGATCAAAGTGCAGAAGATATTCACTGACCGGCCTCAGGCTTTTGCTTCACGTGACAAAGCATTTGCTGCAGATGACAAAACACCTTTTATGGATATCCAAGATTGGCAAATGCCGTCTATAGAACAAGTTCTAGAAACAAAACATTGGCCGAGAGTCGAGTTAATTTTTAACCACTCCGGCGCTGACGGCCAAATAGTTAAAGTCTTGCTAGGAGCTAACGCTTCAACAAAGTTAGGCCTTCAAACCAATGTCACCCAAACCTCCATGATTGAAGGAATAGTCGTTGCTGGAACAGGCAGTGGAACTATGAGTCACGATCTTGAACGCGCCCTAAACGAAGCCCAAAAAGCTGGACTTTGGGTGGCAAGAACCTCACGCTGCGCTTTTGGCGTTGCTGACCCAGACAAACACCCCAGCATTCCTTCGTTGCACAATTTGAGCCCCGTGCAAGGGCGAGTGGCAATGATTCTTGGGCTCTTAGCCCGCAACGCAACCTAGTTACACGGCGGGGCCAGGCTTCCTCTGCAAAGCTATAACTGGCAGGCTTTAACTGGCAGGTTTTAGCTGGCAGGCTTTATTTAGACAAAGCCTCAAACGCCCGACTCTTAATGTCCTCTAC
>JBBAOY010000003.1:0-63874 GCA_040401095.1 Limnohabitans sp. | reverse complement strand
CTGGCAGGCTTTATTTAGACAAAGCCTCAAACGCCCGACTCTTAATGTCCTCTACCGAACCGGTACCGCTGATACGGCGGTAATGGGGGGCAGATGCAGGATCTTGTTGCGCCCAACCCGAGTAGTAGTCGACCAAAGGACGGGTTTGGGCGCTGTAGACATCTAAACGTTTTTTGACTGTTTCTTCTTTGTCGTCGTCGCGCTGGATAAGCGCCTCGCCGGTGACGTCGTCCACTCCCGCTGCTTTTGGCGGATTGAAGCTGACGTGATAAGTGCGACCACTGGCCACGTGAACACGGCGGCCACTCATGCGGTCGATGATGGCATCAAACGGAACGTCTATTTCTAAAACGTAGTCGAGCACTACGCCAGAATTTTTCATCGCGTCTGCTTGCGGAATCGTTCTTGGAAAACCATCAAACAAGAAACCCTTGGCGCAATCATCTTGGGCGATACGTTCTTTGACCAGGCCGATGATGATGTCGTCGCTCACCAGGCCACCCGAATCCATCACTTTTTTGGCAGCCAACCCCATAGGTGAACCCGTTTTGACTGCTGCGCGGAGCATGTCACCCGTTGAAATTTGGGGAATGCCGTACTTCTGGCAAATGAACGTTGCCTGCGTGCCTTTGCCAGCGCCAGGTGCGCCTAACAAGATGAGTCTCATGTTTTTTTTCCTCGGATCAAATTATTTTTTTCTATTTCCGAGAATAGCACGCCAACACCCTACAAAGTCTTACGGTTTCCCCTCGAAAAAGCGTCTGACGCGGGCTAAGTCTTCGGGTGTGTCGATCCCAGGGCCTGGCGCATGGTCTGTGACATGCACTGCGATCCGGTGGCCGTGCCACAGCGCGCGCAGTTGTTCGAGCGACTCGAGCATTTCTAGTGGGGCTGTAGAGAGTTGGGGAAAAACGCGCAAAAACTGAACGCGGTAGGCATATAGACCGACGTGACGAAGTGGAGCGGGGCTGGGTAGCTTGCTTATTCCACTCCCAAATCCATCACGCCACCACGCGATTGGGGCGCGACTGAAATAAAGGGCTGTGTCGCGTGCATCAAGCACCACCTTGACCACATGGGGACTTACAAATTCTTCCACGTCGTCTATCGCGTGCGCTAAGGTGCTCATGCTGCAGTCGTGCCGCGCGGCCAGTAAATGCGCTACAGCATCTATGGATTCTGGCGCTATCAAAGGCTCATCACCTTGGACATTGACAACGATCTCTTGGTCGTTGAGTTTCAAGATCTCGCAGGCCTCGGCCAAACGGTCGCTGCCACTGATGTGGTCTGGGCGCGTCATGGTGGCTTCTACGCCATGGGATTGGCAGGCCAGCATCACGCGTTCATCATCCGTTGCGACAACAACGCGGCTTGCAGATGAGTCATTGGCACGTTGTGCAACCCGCACAACCATGGGGATTCCCGCCAAATCAGCCAAAGGCTTGTCAGGAAGACGTGAAGACGCCATCCTTGCGGGAATCAAGACTGTGAAAGTCATGGGCAAAAGCCTATCAAAAACTCAAGACGCTTCTAGCTCTTGGTCTGTCAAGGTGCGCGCTTCGTTTTCTAGCAATACGGGAATGCCATCGCGAACCGGATAAGCCAATCTCGCGCTACGCGAAATCAGTTCTTGGGTGTCGCGTTTGTAGTCGAGTGGCCCTTTGGTCACGGGGCAGACAAGCAGTTCAAGTAGTTTGGTGTCCATGTGCAGATGATAACTTTGGGGCAATGCGGGCCAAGATGGTGTTTAGCAGCTCTTCAGGGATTTCCGTGATGATTGGCACTGCCCACGCTGTGGGTTGGAAGTTCCAAAGTTTGACGGCATCTTTTTCAGTGCACAACACTTCGCCCAACTCAGGGTCTATGTGAATCGAACGCATGTCGTCATGGTCTGCCAAAGCTTTTGTAGCTAACAAAGTGATACCTTTATCAGTCAACATATTAAAAAAGGCCTGTGGTTTTCCAATACCAGCCAAGGCTTGTACCTTTTGGCCTCGAAATATTGATAGGGCTTGGGTCGTTCCGTCGGCTTGTTGGGCAAAGTCGGCTAACACTCGGGGCACCACAAAGTCAGCTTTTGGCTTTTTTAACCTTTTTGGTTTTTCTTTATCCTTCTCAAGCACCTGCACCTGCAATTGCTCTTCCTCCTTGTCCAGCACCTTTTCATCCACCCTTTGTGGGTTTTCTATCGCATAGTTTGAAGTCGACAAAGTAATGACTTGCAAATAGCCAGATCGATCAACTGGCCAAGGTTCACGTAGGGGTCCGGCTGGCAATAACCAGCCATTTCCAAGCCCTCGCGCATCAAAAACACACAGCGCTAAATCATGTGCCAAAGCCAAGTGCTGCAGACCGTCGTCACACACGATCACTTGAACATGTGGGTTTTGCGCCAATAAATGCTGCCCTGTTTGAAATCTATTTTTACCAACAAATACCGGAACTTGGCATGCCCGTGCAATCAGCACAGGTTCATCGCCGACTTCTGTCGCTGAACTCTGAGCTGTCACCGATTGGGAGCCGTCGCCAGAACGACCGTACCCGCGGGACAAAACCCCGACTTTCAAACCTTGTGTTGTCAATTGCTTCACCAAGGCGATGACCAAAGGCGTTTTGCCAACACCGCCAACAAACACATTGCCCACCACGATCACGGGTACCGGTAAATGCTGGGCATGAAACACGTCAAGACGGTAAAGCAATTTTCTCAACCAAACTAACGTGCCATAAATAAGGCTTACCGGCCATAAAACGCGAGCGATCAGCCCTTGTGTGAGCCATGCCTGTTGAAGCGCAGGGCGAATGTCTGGCATTGGAAAAGTCAGGCTTTACTTGGAGGCGCCACCAGGCGCTTGGGCAGCAAACGTCAACTGGTTGAGTTGGTTGCGCCTAGCCGCTTCCATCACCATCATGACCGACTGGTGCGTGGACTGGGCATCGGCACTGACAACAACCATGGGGTCTTTGACATTCTGGGTAGCCTGCGCCAAGGCCTGGCTGATGCTGGGTACATCACGTCCGCTAACAGCGACATGGTTCACGCTAAATTGGCCATCAGCACTGACGGATACCACTATCTCGCGGGGACGATCTTTTTGAGGCACGGCATTGGCGACAGGCAAATTCAGTTCCATCTCGGTGAACTTGCTGTAAGTGGTGGAGAGCATCAAAAAGATAAGCACCACCAACAACACGTCGATAAACGGAATCAGGTTGATTTCTGGCTCAGGCGAACTGGAGCGGCGAAATTTCATGCTTTGGCCTAGCGTTTGATCGAGCCACGCAAGACCATCAAATGGCGCAGAAACTGATCTGATGTGGTTTCCAACTCCAACAAATAGCCGTCGACTTTGCCTTTGAAATAGCGCCAAAACATCAAAGCAGGAATGGCTACGATCAATCCAAAGGCAGTGTTGTAGAGCGCCATAGAAATGCCTTGGGCGAGTTGCGCTGGGTTGGTGGTACCAGGTGCTTGGGAACCAAAAATATCGATCATGCCTATGACTGTGCCGAGTAAGCCAAGCAGGGGCGCAGCAGAGGCAATCGTGCCCAAGGTCACCAAGTGTTTTTCTAGCGAATGGGCGACTTGGCGGCCGGCATTCTCCATACTGGCGCGCAAGTCTGCGTCGCTGATAGTGGGATGGGCAAATAAGGTTTGCCAACCACTCGCCAAAACTTTACCCAATGCTGAGTGGTCGCGCAGTTGGGCGGTGACATCTGCGCTAGGCAGAGATTTGTGAGAGGCGGTGATGGCTTGTTCTAACAAACCATCTGGAGCGATTAACTGTCTGCGCAAACAGAATAAACGCTCAATCACCAGTGCCAAAGCTACTACGGAACAGGCCAGAAGAGGCCATATCGGCCAACCAGCCGCTTGTATGATCGATAGCAATGCAAAACTCCAAGTAAAAAGCGCAGTTTTAATTATGTCCCACAATGAATTCGCCTGAAAGCGCAGACATCACGCCCCGCATTTGGGGCGTTGGTGTTTTATGCCGCGCCATTGCTGATGCGTTAGATGCGCGTTTCAATCCTGTTGCTGTACGCGGCGAAATTTCCGGATTTACCCGCGCGAGTAGCGGGCATTGCTACTTCACGTTGAAAGATGCGCAGGGCCAGTTGCGTTGTGCGATGTTCAAACGTTCAGCCCAAATGCTGAACTTTGTCCCCAAGGACGGACAAACAGTTGAGGTGTTCGGTCGTTTGGGCGTCTACGAACCTAGAGGCGAGTTGCAGTTGGTGGTGGAGAGCATGCGCACCACAGGGCAGGGCACTTGGTTCGAGCAATTTCTTAAATTAAAAGCCCAACTTGAAGCAGAAGGGCTATTCGCAGCTGAAAGAAAGCGTCCGATTCCTGAACGACCCCGCGCCATCGGTGTGGTGACGTCTTTGGGAGCTGCTGCTTTGCATGACGTGGCAACTGCGCTGCAGAGACGTGTGCCCCATATTCCGGTGGTGTTGTCACCAGCTTTGGTGCAGGGTGTGGATGCACCTGCTTCCCTTTTGCAGGCTTTGCAGGCGGTCAGTGCCCAGCCCAAGATCGACGTCATTTTGCTGGTGCGAGGCGGCGGTTCTTTAGAAGACTTGTGGGCCTTTAACGATGAGCAACTTGCCCGCGCCATTGTGGCGTGCCCAGTGGCTGTGATCAGCGGGGTGGGGCATGAAACAGATTTCACCATTGCCGACTTTTGTGCTGATTTGCGGGCGCCAACGCCAACTGCGGCAGCGGAATTGTGTGCGGTATCCCAGTCCGACTTGGTCCAACAGTTCATGGCGCTGCAAGAACTCATGCAAAATTTGGCGCATCGCCAGATTGATAAAAGCGCCCAGGGTCTGGACCTTGCCCAGTCACGCATCGGTAGACCATCACAAGCCATTTCTCAACAAGTGTTGCGGGTGACGCGACTTGAACAGTCCATGCACCAACGCATGGCTTCGCTTACCCAAGCTTGCCAGCACGACTTGCTGAACAAAAAAGCGAGCCTCGAGCGCGCTTTGGGTCAAACCATGCAAAACAACCAGCAACGCATTCACCGCGCGCAACTTCGCTTAGGTCTTTTAGACCCCAAGCTGGTCTTACAGCGTGGTTTTGCTTGGGTAAGCGACGAAAAAGGGCAAGCTGTGAGCTCAATTCACCAAGTAAAAGTTGGTCAGTCAGTGCGCGCAACCCTTGCCGATGGCGTGGTTGATTTAACCGTGTCATCTAAAAGCCCCAATTAGTTTTTACAATCCAACTTTTCACCCAAGAGGATTTCATGGAACACACTCTCTCAGCTTTGCCATACGCAATCGACGCATTGGCCCCCCACTATTCAAAAGAAACCCTGGAGTTTCACCATGGCAAGCACCACAACGCCTATGTGGTCAACCTGAACAATCTGCAAAAAGGCACCGAATTCGAAAACCTGCCTCTTGAAGACATCATCAAGAAGTCCAACGGCGGCGTCTACAACAACTCTGCTCAGATCTGGAACCACACCTTCTTTTGGAATTGCATGAAGCCCAATGGTGGCGGCGAGCCTTCTGGCGCTTTGGCAGCAGCCATCCACGCCAAATGGGGTGGCTACGCAGCTTTCAAAGAGGCTTTTGTGAAAAGCGCCGTTGGCAACTTTGGTTCTGGCTGGACTTGGTTGGTCAAAAAGGCAGACGGCTCTGTCGACATCGTCAACATGGGTGCTGCTGGAACGCCACTGACAACCGCCGACAAAGCCTTGCTGACGGTGGACGTGTGGGAACACGCTTACTACATCGATTATCGTAATTTGCGCCCCAAATTTGTCGAAACCTTTCTCGATAAGTTGGTAAATTGGAGCTTTGCGGAAAGCAACTTCGCTTAAAGTTTTTTTCGACTGAACCCGTTTCTTCCCAACAAAAACCGCCTTGTAGGCGGTTTTTTTATAGGTTTTCAAATACAGCTGGGCGTGATGGGTGGGTTATGAGGCCTTAAAAGGCACGCCAACCAATCGACTACCCGCCTTAAAGCCTTTCCTTGCAAACCAACCTTGGTGCATTTCCAGCACAAAGCGCACCGGTTTCAAAGAACAGTGGGAATCCGTGGACTGGGGCTTCATATCGGCCAAATTTACAATGGTTCCGTCATCCGCCACAAAAGCAGCGGTGAGGGGCAATAGGGTGTTTTTCATCCAAAAACACTGGGTGCTGGGCTGCTCGAATACAAACAACATGCCTTCATGCGCCGGCATGTCGCTGCGAAACATCAAGCCAATGCTGCGTTGATCGGGCGTTTGTGCGACTTGGGTGTCTATTTGATACATGCCCAATTGCAACTTTATCCGAGCAAGTTGGGTCTGGGGTTGGTCTTGGGCGAACGACAAGACGCACCACAATAGGAAAAAGACAGTTGAAAAAAAACGTTTCATAGTCTCACTGTAAGGCAAAGCTCAGGCCGATTTACCAAAGCAAGGCGTCCGCAAAGCCAAAACCCCATGCAATTGCGGTTTTTTGGCTTTTTCCCCCGATAGAATGAACCAATGGCAACCAAGAATCCGACCCCGAAAGTTCAGCTACCAGACCGAGACGATGGCAATTCAGTCGTTTTAGAAAGACGCACCCAGCGAACCAAACCTCCGCAAATGTTTCAGGTGTTGATGCTCAACGACGATTTCACCCCGATGGAGTTCGTGGTGATGGTTTTGCAGGAGTTTTTCAGCAAAGACCGCGAAAGTGCCACCCAAATCATGCTAAAAATCCATTTGGACGGCAAAGGCGTTTGTGGCGTCTACAGTAAGGACGTCGCCGCCACCAAGGTCGACCAAGTGCTCGATGCCGCCCGAAAGTCTGGCCACCCGCTCCAATGTGTCGCAGAGCCCATTGAATAAACCCATTCCATTTCCATATACAGTTAAACCACCGTTGCAAGCACAAAGGAATACACATGATTGCCCAGGAACTTGAAGTCAGCTTGCATATGGCCTTTGTAGAGGCCCGTCAACAAAGACACGAATTCATCACCGTCGAGCATCTTTTGCTGGCGCTTTTAGACAACCCCAGCGCCGCCGAGGTGTTGCGCGCTTGCTCCGCCAATATTGACGATTTGCGTAAGTCTTTAGCCAATTTCATCAAAGACAACACCCCGCAAGTTGCTGGCACAGAAGAAGTCGATACCCAGCCCACTTTGGGTTTCCAGCGCGTTATTCAGCGCGCCATCATGCATGTCCAATCGACTGGTAATGGCAAGAAAGAAGTGACTGGCGCCAATGTGCTGGTTGCCATTTTTGGCGAAAAAGATTCCCACGCTGTCTACTATTTGCACCAGCAAGGCGTGACCCGTTTGGACGTGGTCAATTTCATTGCCCATGGCATCAAAAAGAGCGATCCTCCTGAAGCCACCAAAGGCCCAGAGGCCAACCAAGGCGAACAAGAAGAGGGCGCTGCCACCGAAAAAAACGAAAAAGCTTCACCACTCGAGCAATTCACCCAAAACCTTAACCAACTTGCCAAAGACGGCAAGATCGATCCGCTCATCGGTCGCGAATACGAAGTAGAGCGCACCATCCAAATTTTGTGCCGCAGACGCAAAAACAACCCGCTCTTGGTGGGTGAAGCAGGCGTTGGTAAAACTGCCATCGCCGAGGGCCTTGCTTGGCGCATCACCCAAAAAGACGTGCCCGAAATCTTGTCCGAGGCCATTGTTTATTCACTAGACATGGGTGCATTGCTGGCAGGTACCAAATACCGCGGCGACTTCGAGCAACGCCTCAAAGGGGTTATTAAGTCTTTGCAAGGTAAACCCAACGCCATTTTGTTCATCGACGAAATCCACACCTTGATCGGCGCTGGCGCTGCATCGGGCGGCACATTGGACGCCTCGAATTTGCTCAAACCCGCGCTCTCCAGCGGTCAGTTGAAGTGCATTGGCGCGACCACCTTCACCGAATACCGTGGCATTTTTGAGAAAGACGCAGCCCTGTCACGCCGCTTCCAAAAGATCGATGTGGTTGAGCCCACGGTCGAGCAAACCGTGGACATCCTGAAAGGCCTGAAATCGCGTTTTGAGGAGCACCACAACGTCAAATACGCGGTTGCCGCATTGCAAGCCGCAGCTGAGCTCAGCGCCAAGTACATCAATGACCGCCACTTGCCAGACAAGGCGATCGACGTCATTGACGAAGCCGGCGCCGCGCAACGCATCTTGCCCGCTTCCAAGCGCAAGAAAACCATTAGCAAGTTGGAGATCGAAGACATCGTCGCCAAAATCGCGCGCATTCCGCCAGCCAATGTTTCTAATGATGACCGCGGCAAACTTCAAACCTTGGAACGCGATCTCAAAAGCGTGGTGTTTGGCCAAGACAAAGCCTTGGAAGTATTGGCCTCTGCCGTCAAAATGGCGCGCTCTGGCTTAGGCAAAAACGACAAGCCGATCGGTGCCTTCTTGTTCAGCGGCCCCACAGGCGTTGGCAAAACCGAAGCGGCCAAGCAATTGGCCTACATCATGGGCATCGATCTGATTCGCTTTGACATGTCTGAATACATGGAACGCCATGCCGTGAGCCGCTTGATTGGCGCACCTCCCGGCTACGTTGGATTCGACCAAGGTGGTTTGCTTACCGAAGCCGTTACCAAGAAACCGCATTGCGTGTTGCTCCTAGACGAAATCGAGAAAGCCCACCCAGACATCTTCAACGTCTTGTTGCAGGTGATGGACCACGGCACATTGACCGACAACAATGGTCGCAAAGCCGATTTCCGCAACGTGATCGTCATCATGACGACCAATGCGGGCGCTGAGACCATGAACAAAGCGACGATCGGCTTTACCAACCCCCGCCAAGCGGGCGACGAGATGGCCGATATCAAGCGTTTGTTCACGCCTGAGTTCCGTAACCGTTTAGACGCCATCGTCGGTTTCCAAGCCTTGGACGAACTCGTCATCATGCGGGTCGTCGATAAATTCTTGTTGCAATTGGAAACCCAGTTGGCAGAGAAAAAGGTCGACGTCACTTTCAGCGACGCCTTGCGCAAGCATTTGGCCAAGAAAGGCTTTGACCCACTCATGGGCGCGCGTCCGATGCAACGCCTCATACAAGACACAATTCGCAAAGCTTTGGCAGACGAATTGTTGTTTGGCCGTTTGACCGAAGGTGGGCGCTTGTCTGTCGATATCGACGACAAAGGGGAAGTTTTGCTAGATATCCAACCTTTGCCGAAAAAAGACAAAACTACTAAATCGGAGCCCAATTCTTCCGAAGAAACTGCGGCCGGCTAACCTAAGGAATCCACGTGGCAGGCCACAGTAAATGGGCGAATATCCAGCACCGCAAAGGGCGCCAAGACGAAAAAAGAGGGCGCATTTGGACGCGCCTGATTCGAGAAATAATGGTCGCTGCCCGTTTGGGCGGCGCCGACCTCGACATTAACCCACGTCTGCGTTTAGCGGTTGAAAAAGCCAAAGCCGCGAATATGCCGGCAGACAACATCAAACGCAATATCGACAAAGCCACGGGCAACCTCGAAGGCGTGCATTACGAAGAAATCCGCTACGAGGGTTACGGCATTGGTGGCGTCGCTATCTTGGTCGACACCATGACCGATAACAAGGTGCGTACCGTGGCAGAAGTTCGGCATGCACTGAGCAAGCATGGCGGCAATATGGGCACTGAGGGAAGCGTGTCTTTCCAATTCAAGCACTGCGGCCAATTGATATTTGCGCCAGGCAGTGACGAAAACAAAATCATGGAAGTTGCGCTCGACAATGGCGCAGACGATGTCATTACCGGAGACGATGGCGCGATTGAAGTCCTCACGCCATTAACAGCATTTGAACAAGTTAAAAATGCGCTCTCTGCTGCTGGCCTTAACGCAGAACTCGCTGAAGTTACATTTCGCCCAGAGAACACCATCGAGATCGAAGGTGACGACGCCGTCAAAATGCAAAAAATCTTGGATGTCTTAGAAGATTTAGACGACGTGCAAGAGATTTATCACAACGCTGCTCTATGAATATCTTGGTGATAGGCGGCGGTGGGCGCGAACATGCGCTAGCTTGGAAGTTAGCCCAGTCGCACAAAGTGCAAGCTATTTATGTGGCCCCTGGCAACGCAGGAACAGCCAGAGACAAGCGTCTGCAAAACGTTCCCATTAAAGATATTCACCAACTCTGTGCATTTGCCGCTGAAAAAAATATCGGTCTCACCGTGGTCGGTCCAGAAGCTCCGTTGGCGGCTGGCGTGGTGGATATGTTTCGCGACAAAGGCTTAAGAATTTTTGGACCTACCCAAGCAGCTGCGCAGTTAGAAAGCTCCAAGGCGTTTAGCAAAGCCTTTATGCATCGGCACCACATTCCTACTGCCGAATTTGAAACATTCACAGATGCCGAGGCAGCACACCAATACATCGATGCCAAAGGCGCACCCATCGTTGTCAAGGCCGATGGCCTAGCCGCAGGAAAAGGCGTCGTAGTTGCTATGACCTTGCAAGAAGCCCACGAAGCCGTTGACTTCATGTTGTTAGACAACAAACTAGGCGTGAGCCACAACGCGGGCGGCGCGCGCGTGGTAATTGAAGAATTCTTGGACGGCGAAGAGGCCAGCTTCATCGTCATGTGCGATGGCAAAACCGTTTTACCTTTGGCCACAAGCCAAGACCACAAAAGATTGCAAGACGCTGACCAAGGGCCCAATACGGGCGGTATGGGAGCATATTCACCAGCCCCTGTGGTGACACCGCAAATCCATGCCCGTGTGATGCGCGAGATCATCATGCCCACCATCAAAGGGATGGAGCAAGACGGCATCCCCTTCACAGGCTTCTTGTATGCAGGCTTGATGATCGACAAAACAGGGCAAGTCAAAACCCTAGAGTTCAATTGCCGAATGGGAGACCCCGAAACCCAACCCATCATGATGCGTTTGAAGTCTGATTTGGTCGATGTCTTGATGGCTGCTACCGAAACCCAACCTGCAACACCTCTACAAGACATTGAATTGCAGTGGGACAGACAAAGCGCAGTGGGTGTAGTGATGGCTTCGCATGGCTACCCATCTTCATCGCGTTCTGGTGACGTCATTTCCGGTTTGCCTACAGACAGTGACGACGCCATGGTTTTCCATGCTGCTACCAAAATGAACGACACCCATGTTGTGACATCGGGTGGTCGCGTCTTGTGCGTCTGCGCTTTGGGTGGCACTTTGAAGTTAGCCCAACAAAAAGCCTACGACGCGCTCCACCACATCCAATTCGACGGCATGCAATTTAGGCGTGACATTGGTTACCGTGCCATCCAGCGATAAATTTCCCGTTCAATTCCAGGGAAGTGCATTTGCTCGCAAGGTATTGCGGCTTTTTGGTTGGCACTATGTATTTTCAGGTTTGCCTAGCCAGCAAGGTGTGATCATTGGCTACCCGCACACCAGCAATTGGGATTTTGTTGTGATGGTGATGGTGAAGTGGGCCACAGGTCTTCAAATTCAATTTCTTGCTAAAGAAAGTTTGTTCCATTACCCCCTATTTAGTCCTTGGCTGCGACAACTTGGGGCCATTCCGATTGACCGGTCCTCACAACATGGTGTTGTTGGTCACATGTTGGGACTTTTTGCGAAAGCTAAACAAGAGAACGGGTATCTTTGGATAGCGCTTTCTCCAGAAGGGACGCGTAAATTTACCCCTGGTTGGCGTAGCGGTTTTTACCAACTCGCATTGCAAGCCGATGTCCCCTTATGCACCGTACGTATCGATTACGGTAACAAAGTGGTGGATTTCTCTACTTGTATGCGTTTGACTGGTGACGAAGTTGCAGATTACGATGCGCTCGCAAAAGCTTTCGAAGGAGCGAAAGGTTTTCATTCTCAACAGGCATCGCCCATACAACCCATCAAAACCTCATCGTCGGTTGGCACAACACAAACACCATGAGTCAAAACGAAGCCATTGAGCGTTTGGGTATCTTCGGTGGGTCTTTTGATCCCCCCCACCAAGCGCACATCACATTGGCGCTTCGTGCCATTGAGCAACTGCATTTAGACCGACTGCTGGTAATTCCCACTGGGGACGCTTGGCATAAAACCCGAGACCTGACCTTAGCGCCGCACCGGCTCGCCATGACAAGGCTAGCGTTTGCAGAAGTCCCCAAGGTCATGGTGGATTCCAGAGAGATCGACCGCCATGGCTCGACATTTACCTTCGATACGCTAGAAGAAATAGCGCAAGACTATCCGCTTGCGAAGCTCTTTTTATGCATAGGGGGTGATCAAGCGCAAGCGTTTACTACTTGGCACCGCTGGCAAGATATTTTGAACCGTGTGACGTTGGTGGTTGCCTTCAGGCCTGAAGACAAAACTGATGGCAGCACTGCCCATAACGCGCAGTGGCACAATGGCCTACCTGCTGGCGCAATTCGTTTGGAGATGCCCAGCTTAGCCATCAGTGCGACAGATATTCGATTGCAACTTGCGCAATCTGACACATTTCCGAGTGCATTACCCACGGGTGTATGCGAATACATCCAACAACACAGCCTATATAAAAACGACCGATGACCGAAACAGCCGCAAAAAAAGATGTTCAAAAGTTACAACGCACGGTTGTAGATTCTTTAGAAGACGTCAAAGCCCAACAACTTGTGGTGTTTGATACCGAACACATCTCCTCGCTTTTTGAGCGGGTCGTCATCGCCAGCGGAACGTCCAATCGCCAGACCAAGGCCTTGGCTGCCAGCGTGCGAGACAAAGTGCGCGAAGCGGGTTTTCCAAAACCGCGCATTGAAGGCGAAGACAACGGTGAATGGATCATTGTCGATTGCGGTGCTGTCGTGGTGCACATCATGCAACCCACGATTCGCCAGTACTACAACTTGGAAGAAATTTGGGGCGAAAAACCTGTGCGCTCCAAATTGGGTGCAACCAAACCAGCAGTGCCTAAGACTGATGCTGTAAAGGCTTCCACTAAGTCTTCCAAAGCGCCCGCTAAAAAAACTGCTAAGCCCACTAGGCCTGTTGCCAAAACAAGCAGCCCTGCAGCTAAAAAGACGAGCCGAAGTACAGATAAAACTCCTTCAAAAACTCCTGCAAAAAAATCTGCACCTAAGGCCGCTGCATCCAAAACCAGCGCTAAAAAAGCACCTGCTAAAAAGACCGCCACACGCCAGAGATGAAGCTATGGATCGTTGCGGTTGGTCAGCGCGTACCAGCATGGGCCCAAAGTGCTTGGGACGATTACGCGAAACGATTTCCCGCAGAAATGCGCGTTGAACTCAAAGCCGTTAAAACCGAACCGCGTGCCAGCAAAACCCTAGAGACCATTTACGCAGCTGAAAAAGAACGTATCCAAGCAGCCATTCCCAAAGGCTCTCGCATAGTGGCATTAGATGAGCGCGGCACGACCGTGACCACCGCAGTCTTGGCCAGCAAACTCGCCCAATGGCAATTGGATGCCCATGACGTTGCATTTGTCATCGGGGGCCCCGATGGACTAGACCCTGCTTTCAAGCAATCCGCGCATGAAAGATTGCGTTTGTCAGACCTGACATTGCCTCATGCGATGGTGCGCGTGCTGTTGGTTGAGCAGTTGTACCGCGCCTGGTCGATGCACACCAACCATCCTTACCACCGCGAATAACACGCTATGCCACGCTACAGTTTTATTTATTTGGCTTCGCAAAGCCCACGTCGCAAACAATTGCTAGAGCAGTTAGGCGTCAACTTTGAATTGTTGTTGCCAGAAGCTAACGAAGACGTGGAGGCCTTAGAAGTGGTTCATCCCAATGAAAAACCACGTGCTTACGTGCAACGCGTCACAGCTTTAAAACTAGAGGCTGCATTGCAACGATTAAAGAGCAGAGGTTTACCGTTAGCCCCTGTTTTGTGTTCAGACACTACTGTCGCACTGGGTAACACTATTTTTGGAAAACCAGATCACGCAGAACATGCCAAATCCATGTTGCAGCAATTGAGTGGAAAAACCCATAGTGTTCTCACTGCAGTGTCTATCGGAACCCAGCGTAAACAAAGTCATGCATTGAGCATTTCTCAAGTGACATTTGCCGATTTGAAGAAGCAAGACATTGAACGATATGTGGCTAGCCAAGAGCCTATGGGCAAAGCAGGCTCCTATGCGATTCAAGGTAAGGCAGCGGCCTTTATTGCGCACATCAGCGGCAACTATTCAGGCATCATGGGTTTGCCTATGTTTGAGACAGCCCATTTATTGCGAGAATTCGGGTTTACGGTTTAACCCGAGCCCAACATCGCCATGCAACAAGATATTCTGATCAACTGGTCTCCCCAAGAAACGCGGGTGGCGGTAGTTGAAACTGGCGCGCTCCAAGAGATGCATGTGGAACGCACGCTAGAACGTGGCTTGGTAGGTAACGTCTACATCGGCAAGGTAGCCCGTGTTTTGCCCGGCATGCAATCGGCCTTTATCGATATTGGCTTAGACAAAGCGGCCTTCTTACACGTGGCCGATTTGATGAGTAGCGTATCCGCACGCCATGCAGACTCTGACCAAGCCAATCCTCCTCCTATCGTGCCGATTGAAAAGCAGGTGTTTGAAGGCCAGTCATTGATGGTGCAAGTCATCAAAGACCCGATTGGGACCAAGGGCGCGCGCTTGTCTTCGCAAATCAGCATTGCGGGGCGGTTGCTGGTGTTTCTTCCGCAAGACCAGCATATTGGGGTATCGCAAAAAATCCCGTTTGAGCAACGTGAAACCTTGCGCGCAAGACTTCAGAAGTTAGCCTTGGATAATTCGAACCAAGGCGATTCAGGTGGGTTTATTTTGCGAACCAACGGTGAAGATGCCAGCGATCAAGAGCTGAGCGAAGACATCCGATATTTGCGCAAAATGTGGGCGCAAATCAAAGAATCTTCATTACGTTTGCCACCACCCTCACTGCTACGGCAAGATCTGAATTTGCTCCAACGCGTGTTGCGCGACCTGGTGAATGAGGAAACCCAAACGATTCGCCTTGATTCAAGTGAGCAATTCAATCTGCTCCATGCTTTTGGCTCTGAATTTATGCCAGCCTCTTTCAGCAAGCTGCAACTCTACAAAGGCGAAAGACCGATTTTTGATCTCTTCAATATCGACGAAGAGATAGCAAAAGCGCTTGGCCGTCGCGTCGATTTGAAATCTGGCGGTTACTTGATCGTTGACCAAACCGAAGCCTTAACAACCGTGGACGTCAACACTGGTGGTTTTGTAGGCGCACGTAATTTTGATGACACGATTTTCAAAACCAATTTAGAAGCGGCAGGTGCCATAGCGAGGCAACTGCGGTTGCGTAATTTAGGCGGCATCGTGATTGCGGACTTTATCGATATGGTGCGAGAAGACCACCGTGAAGCGGTATTAGAAGAGTTTCGTAAACAGCTTTCAAAAGACCGCGTCAAAACCCAAGTCAGTGGCTATTCCGCGTTGGGGCTAGTAGAGATGACCCGCAAACGCACCCGCGAATCCTTGGCCCATATGTTGTGCGAACCTTGTGCTGTCTGCGAGGGCAAAGGAATTGTGAAAACTGCGCGCACTGTCTGCTACGACATCTTGCGTGAAATACTGCGTGAAGCACGTCAATTTAATCCGCAGGAATTTAGAGTGGTGGCAGCCCCTGAAGTGATTGACATTCTGCTAGACGAGGAAAGCCAACACCTGGCAGGCTTGAGCGACTTCATCGGTAAACCTATTTCGCTTAGAAGCGAAGGCGCCATGGCGCAAGAACAGTACGACATTGTTTTGCTTTAAACATGCGCCCCATTCCCATACTCACCTACCACCAAATTGCGCAAGCGCCTGCGCGTGGCGCGCCGATGCGAAGTTTGTATGTCTCGCCATCAGCCTTTGCGTTGCAAATGCAGTCGCTGTCTTTGTTAGGTTACCAAGGCCTAAGCATGACGGCTTTGATGCCTTACTTACAAGGTGAAAAAACGGGTAAGGTGGTTGGCATTACGTTTGATGACGGCTATGTCAATAACTTAGAAAATGCTGCAACAGTTTTGAAAAAGTTTAATTTTTCTTCAACTTGTTATGTGGTCAGCGCGTTACTTGGGAAAACCAATGTTTGGGACCACGCACTAGGCATCGCGTCTGCTCCTTTGATGGATATCGACCATTTACAGCAATGGATAGCAAGTGGGCAAGAAATAGGTTCCCACACCCAGCACCATGTCGATCTCACGTCAGTTGACACCCAAACCAGCCAGTCAGAAATTCTCAATAGCAGGATTTCTCTCTCGCAACAGTTAAATACCGACATCCAGCAATTTTGTTATCCCTATGGGCACTATGCAGCTGAGCACATAGACATTGTCAGAGCCTCCGGATATGTAGCTGCAACAACCACTGCGCGCGGGAAGGTTCATGCTGAAGACAGCGCTTTTGAATTACGACGCATACCAGTGGTGCGATCGACTGCATTGCCTCAGTTTTTACTCAAGATTTTGTCTTCGTATGAAGACCGATACCGTAGCGCATGACAGCTGATACCCCTTCGCAAAAACAGCGTTTGCGTGTTGCCGTATTGGCCCGTATTTTTTCAACATCAGCGGGTGGGGCGGAGCGCTATTGCGCAAGTTTGGTCAAGCATCTGGCGCCTCATCATGAGATCCATGTGTATGCGCAAGACATTCGCACCAAATATCCACAAGTTGTTTTCCATCAGGTGCCTCTTTTTTGTCGTCGTCCACGTTGGTTGAACCAAATTGCTTTTGCCTGCTACACATGGTGGAAGACACGTAACGGTTTTGATGTAGTCCATTCACACGAAAACACTTGGCATGGGGATGTGCAAACCATCCATGTGCTGCCTTTTAGCTATCTGTGGTTCGCCAATCGCCATGGATGGGGTCTTTTTTTAAAATACTTGCAATTAGTAACAAGTCCCCGCCTCTTGACCTATTGGGTTTTAGAAAAATTGCGGATGCGGCATCAGCAAGGTAGGTTTTTAGTAGCTGTGTCTGAGCCAGTTAAGACAGTATTGAATATTGCCTTGCATCACAAACTCGAGCAGATTCGCGTAATTCCACCAGGTATAGATGCAACGCATTCGCATTCCAGTGCTGAAAAAATGCAAGCGCGATTAGATTTAGCTTTACCGATGCAAGGCAAATGCTTGCTTTGGGTTGGCAACAAAGCTACCAAGAAAGGCTTGCCTACTTTGATTGAGGCGTTAGCCCAACTACCAAAAGATATATTTTTAGTCATAGTCGGCTCGGCTTCTCCTGAAAACAAATGGCGTTCTCAAGTTGCCGCCCTTGGGCTTACAGATCGCATCTATTTCCAAGGTGTTTTAGACGATATGACGCTTGTCTACACAGCGGCTGATCTCTTGGTGCATCCCACACTAGAAGACACTTTTGGCATGGTGGTGCTAGAAGCTATGGCGCATGCTGTACCTGCAATAGTTAGTTCTGAGCAGTATTGTGGGATTTCTGCAGAACTGAGCCACTTAAAAAAAGCTTGGATTTTGCAAGATCCTCTAGATACCAATGCTCTTAAAGACGCGATAGAAAAAGCACTTGAGTCCAACAACCATGAGACTATGAGCCAACAAGCTATCGCTTGGGCGGGTACGCAAGATTGGCATCACTTAGCACTTGCGCAAGAGGCGCTTTATCACGACGTCGTTGGGCAGAAGGCATGACCTACCAACGCATACTCATGGTTAAGTCCCACAGCATGGGAGTAGGGGACGTGCTGCGTAGTTCAGCAGCTTGGCGAGTACTAAAAGATAAATGGCCTCAAGCAGAGTTGCATTTACTTTTTCTCAGCAAACATGCTGGGTATCCCACTGAAGACTTTATTCGCCAACACCATTTGCTTACAAGCGCAACCTTTCTAACGATCCGAGAAAATACGCCCGCAGACCCAAACGCTAAGCGAGTACCACTTAGCGTTACCAAGCAACAAGTCATTGCTTTAAGCCAGCAATTACAACCAGACGTAGTCATTGACTTTGAAGCCTCTGGTATCCGTTCTAGCTTGGTGACCCGCTGGGCTGCTAAAGCAGTTGGCGCTAAGAGTGTGGGAATAGCGCAGTTTTTCGGACGCGGACTTTTCTATGACTTCTCTGCGCCCAAAGTGAAAGACTATGCCCGCGCGCAAGGCCTACAACTTCCGATGGATTACACAGAACGTGATTTTGTAGCGCTTGCGGCTCTTGGGTTGCATCGCAATGAAACATCTATCGAATTGCAAGTTTTGGCAGATGGCGTTGCTTATGGTCAAAAGTTAAAAAAACAAATTCCTGACGGTACGCGTGTTATAGGTCTCAATATCGGTTGCGGTACACCCGACGCTTACCCGAGAAGACCTCAAATTGATCAAGTTGCAAAAGCTATGCATGCACTTGCATCAGAGGGGCCTTATGTTTGCTTATTAACGGGTGCACCTTTTGAAAAGTCTATCAATGATGCATTCGTACATATTTTTGAAATTCAAAAAGCGGGCGTTGAATTAATTGATTGCGCAGGGCAAACATCATTGGGTGAACTTACAGGCCTAATTTCACTGTGTGATGTATTTATTTCGTCTGATTCTGGTCCTTACCACATGGCGGTTGCATTAAAAAAACCAACAATTGCTTGGTTCATGTTTGACGAACCTGCCGCTTACCACCGTTACGATTGGTGTAAATGCCTAGTTCAACCTTCGGCCGAGCAAGTTGCACAAGCAATGCATACATTATTAAAAACAATTTAGTAAATAAAGATATTTGCCATTGGAGTTTTATAAATTGCATTGACTCTCAGCTAACGGAAACTAACTTTCCGATTTTGAACAGCGCCGAATAAGTTCCACCAAGTTGTAACAATTCTTGATGCGTGCCCATCTCAATAATCTTGCCATTGGCCATCACCACAATCCGATCAGCATGCTGGATGGTGGACAAGCGATGGGCAATCAACAAGGTGGTGCGTCCTTTTTGTAGTCGCACCATAGCCTCTTGCACCGCGCGTTCGGATTCATTGTCTAGTGCAGATGTGGCTTCATCCAAAATCAAAATAGGCGCGTCTTTATAAAAAGCTCGGGCAATCGCCAAGCGTTGACGTTGCCCACCCGAGAGTTGTGAAGCGTTATGTCCCACTGTTGTGTGAATGCCTTCTCCTAAACCAGCAACATAGGCACCTAGATTGGCATCTTCTAAACACTGCTGCACACGGGCAAGGTCCATGGGTAGGCCCAAAGCAACGTTATTGGCAAGCGTGTCATTCAACACCACTACTTGCTGGCTCACCATAGCAAACTGCGACCGCAAAGAAGCAAGGCTCCAATCGCGAATGTTCACGTCATCGACATAAATATGGCCAGACGAAATATCTATAAATCGAGGAAGCAGATTCACCAATGTTGTCTTGCCCGCACCTGAAGCCCCAACCAATGCGACAGACTCGCCGGGTTGAATGTCTAGATCGACTTGTTGCAAGGCAGCGGGGCTATCTGCATCAAACTGCACCACAACCTTTTCAAATCGAATATGGCCGGTTGCACGAGGCTTGGTGAAACTACCAGTGCCTTCAATGCGGGTGGTTTCAATCAAATCAAGTCCACGCTCAAGCGCTGCAAGACCGCGGGTCAAAGGACTTGCAACCTCAGACAAATGCTTTATAGGTGCAACCAACATCAACATGGCCGTTACAAATGCCACGAATTCCCCCACCGTGGTGCCGTTTTGGTCGCTTTGATACAGGGCTACGCTGATCACGGCTGAAAGTGCGGCTGCCGCCATCAACTGTGTCAAAGGTGTGAGGGAAGAGCCCGCTACCGTGGATTTCATGGCGATGCGGTCCATTAATTTACCCAAATGCTCGAAGCGATGCAGTTGGGCTTTTTGGGCGCCGTGCAAACGCACTTCTCTGTATGCCAACGCGTTTTCTTCCACCACATAGGCCAAGGCATCTGTCGCTGCTTGGTTACTTTTGGTAAGACCGTAAAGGCGTTTGGTGATGACTTTCATTAACCAGGCTACTGCTGGAAACAAAAATGCCACGATCAAGGTGAGTTTCCAGTTTAAAAATAACAAATAGCCAATTAAAGCTAGCAGAGTCAAGGTGTCTCGGCTTAGACTTAAAAGGGCATTCACAAGCAAATTAGCGCCAACCTGCACTTCATAGACCAAAGTGTTTCCTAAAGCGCTTGAAGTTTGATTTCTAAATAGGGAAGGGTGCGCATCTAAAAGCCTTTGAAACATTTCTAGGCGCAAAGTAAATAAGCCCCGGTTTGCAACCCTGGCTAAAGCAACTTGGCCAATAAACGCGCACAACCCGCGCACCGCAAACAAACCCATCAAAGCTAGTGGTATGGACCACAACTGCAAGTTACCTTTTTGAAAGCCTTGGTCTAACAATGGCTTGAGCAAGGCAGGTACCAGCGGCTCGGTCAGTGAGATAACCACCACCGACAAAATGCTTGCCACCCAAGCCAATGTAGGCTTAGAAAAATAGTGCCTTGCGCGATCAAGGCGTTGCAAAACAGAAGCAGTCTGGGGCATGTTGGAGCGGGTGATCTCGAATCAATAGATTATCGATCCTATGTCCCTTAAAATATAAAGATTGTTCCTAATAAGAAACACTATGTTCATAAAGCGTTTTTCTCTGCAACTCCTTGGCGCAATTTCTCTTTCGCTGATGGCGCATGTCAGCCATGCACAATTTAGAGTTGAAGTGTCTGGCGTGGGACTTACACAAGTCCCGATTGCCATTGCTCCCTTGCGAGGCGAAGAAGGCGTGCCACAAAAAATCAGCGCTATCGTGCAAGCCGATCTTGAGCGTAGCGGTCAATTCAAAGTTTTGCCTACTGGCAAAGTGATGGATGAAACCGAGCGTCCTGATGTGGGCGATTTACGCCAAAAAGGCGCTGATGGTGTTCTGACGGGAAGTATCAGCCGATTGTCAGATGGTCGATACGACGTTCGCATTCGCTTATGGGATGTGGTTCGCAACCAAGATCTTGGTGCCATGAGCTATTTGGTGGTGGCGGCAGATTTGCGTTTGGCCTCCCATCAAATCTCCGATCTTGTATATCTCAAACTCACGGGGGACAAAGGCGTTTTTTCAACCCGCATTGCCTATGTCACTAAATCCAGCACCGGAAGATACAACTTATGGGTGGCTGATGCAGATGGAGAAAATGCCCAATCTGCGCTGGCAAGCCCTGAGCCCATCATTTCTCCTAGCTGGGCACCTAACGCAACACAATTAGCCTATGTTTCGTTTGAGTCACGCAAGCCTGTGGTTTATGTTCACGATGTTGCTTCTGGCAAAAGACGCCTTCTGGCTAATTTCAAAGGATCTAACAGCGCACCATCATGGTCGCCTGATGGCCGCACGGTGGCTGTGACTTTGAGTCGTGACGGTGGCTCTCAATTGTTCTTGTTAGATGCACAAGGCGGTGAGCCAAGACGTCTGACGCAGTCCGTTGCGATTGATACCGAAACGGTTTTCTCCCCTGATGGAACTGCGATTTATTTTGTGAGTGACCGCGGTGGTTCACCTCAGATTTACCGCATGCCTGCAATGGGTGGCCCAGCTAACCGCGTTACTTTTACAGGAAACTACAACATTTCACCCGCACTGAGCCCCGATGGACGTTGGATGGCCTACATCTCGCGCAGCGGCAATGCATACAAACTACACGTCATGGACATTGCCAGCGGTAATACCAGTGCCATCACAGACACCACCGCAGATGAACGCCCCAGCTTTGCACCCAATAGCCGTCTCATCGTGTTTGCTACTAGACAAGAAGGCCGTGAGGCCTTGATGACAACCACCCTCGATGGCCGCATCAAAGCACGGCTTGCGGGGCAGGGCGGTGATATTCGTGAACCCAATTGGGGCCCTTTTTCTAAAGCCCAGCCATAATCTTTTTCTAATTTAAGTGAGCACTCTTATGAAAAAACTTTTATCGCTTCTACTTTCTGTTGCCATTATTTCGGGCTGTTCATCTAAGGTGAAGCTCAATGATGTCCCTGTGGAAGACCGTTCTGGGGCAAATCCCAACACTGCGGCTGCAGCGTCATCCGTTTCATCACTAGACGCACGAGGCATCGGCAGTTTGAATGGCATCAAGCCTGGCCCTGCTGGTGTCGCCAATGTGGTGTATTTCGATTACGACAGCTACACCGTGAAGCCTGAATTTCAAGCTGTTTTAGAAGCGCATGCGCGTTTTATCAAAGCAGACGGCACGCGCCGGGCCAATATCGAAGGCCATACCGATGAGCGCGGCGGTAGCGAATACAACATTGCATTGGGTCAGAAACGTGCTGAAGCGGTGCGCCGTGCTCTGAATGCCTTGGGTGTCGCCGATGGACAAATGGAAGCCGTTAGTTACGGCAAAGAAAAGCCTTCCATGACGGGCAATGACGAGGCTGCATTCTCTAAAAACCGCCGTTCTGAGATCACTTACCGATGAAAAAAGTAATTCTTGCGTCAGCCCTGTTCTGCTTTACTGCAGCGCACGCGGCGCTATTTGAAGATGACGAAGCGCGTCGAGCCATATTGGATTTGCGAAAAAAGTTTGACATTCAAGCAGAAGAGATCAAAAAAAACTCAGATGACATCAAACAATTCCAAAGCAATTTAATTGAGCAACAAAATCTATTTGAAAATTTGCGCAATGAAATTCAGCGTGTTCGTGGTGAAAAAGAAGAATTAACCCAAGAACTCCGTAAACAACAAGCTGCGGCGCAAGCCCTGTCGCTAGGTGTTGACGAACGTCTTAGGAAACTAGAGCCAGTCAAAGTTAAATTAGACAACCAAGAGTTTCTTGCAGACCCAGCCGAAATACGTTTTTACGAAGCGGCTGTGGCAAGTTTTCGCAAAGGTGAATTTGCAGTTGCCAGCGAAGGTTTTATTGACTTCAATAAACGCTATCCCACCAGTGGCTATGTTGTGATGAGCCTTTTTTGGTTAGGTAATTCGCAATACGCAAACCGTGAATACAAAGACGCCATCAAAAACTTCAATAACTTGTTAGCAAAAGACCCAGACCATGCACGTGCCCCTGACGCCATGTTGTCCGTTGCCAATTGCCAACTGGAAATGAAAGACGTGAAATCGGCGCGCAAAACACTGGACGATCTCATGAAAAAATATCCACAATCGGAATCAGCCGCTGCTGCAAAAGAGCGTTTATCTAAACTGAAATGATCGACATACACACCACCACAAACGAGGTCCTCTGGGCCTTTTTTTTAGTCTCCTTAGTATTGGGCGTTATCTCGCAACGCACACATTTTTGTACGTTAGGTGCACTCTCTGACATCGTCCACATGGAAGACTGGACACGGGCGCGTCAATGGATTTTGGCAACTGCAACCGCTATGCTGGGCTTTGCTTATCTGTGTGATATCTCAGCCATCAATCCAGCTAAGACTCTTTATGCTAGCAACCGATTGATGTGGCTGTCTGCCATTGTGGGTGGACTCATGTTTGGCTACGGCATGGTTAACGCATCTGGATGCGGCAATAAAACCTTGGTTCGTATCGGTGGTGGCAACTTGAAATCGTTGGTGGTTTTTATTGTCATGGGCATCAGTGCATTTGCCACTTTAAAAGGCCTCACGGCTGTTGTTCGCGCCAAATACTTAGATGTGGTTGCCCTCGATATACCAAGCGGCTCACATATGGGTTCCTTGCTGTCATCTGCCATGGGGGGTGAAGCGCAACAATTAGCGGTTTACGCTGGATATGCAATTGGGGGGTTATTCTTCGTCATTGCTCTAGCGCGCAAAGATTTTCGAACTATTGAAAACGCTGTTGCTGGTATTGGTGTTGGTTTAACGGTAATTGCCTTGTGGTGGGTCAGCGGCCATCTGGGCTTTATTGAAGAACATCCTGAGACGCTAGAGTCTGTTTACCTCGCTACAAATTCAGGCCGAATTGAAGCGCTGACATTTGTGGCACCTGCCGCTTATTTGCTGGATTGGTTGCTATTTTTTAGCGACACCTCCAAGGTTTTAACTGCTGGCATCGTTTCCGCGCTCGGGGTCATTGTGGGGGCTTTTGTATCCGCTATCCTCAACCAGTCTTTCCGCTGGGAAGGTTTTGCAGACGTGCCCGACTTGGCTAGACATCTCATCGGCGGGGTACTCATGGGAGTCGGTGGTGTCACGGCCATGGGTTGCACTTTTGGACAAGGTGTCAGTGGCTTGTCTACCTTAAGCCTGATGTCTTTTGTTGCAGTCGCCTCCATAGTGCTTGGAGGTGTTTGTGCTTTAAAACTGCAAGCCGCGTCTATCGAGCCTTGTACGACTTAAACATCTGATAGATGGATCACCAAGACATTACCGCAAGACGTTTTGGTGGTCTTGAACGCTTATATGGTGTGTCAGGTGCAAAGCAAATTCGAGATGCGCATATTGCAGTTGTAGGAATCGGCGGAGTCGGTTCTTGGGCTGTTGAAGCACTTGCTCGAAGTGGCGTAGGCAAACTCACGTTGATCGATTTCGACCACATAGCGGAATCCAATATCAACCGCCAAATCCATGCGCTAGACGACACCCTGGGTATGTCCAAAATACTGGCAATGCAGCAGCGTATCGCGCATATCAATCCGCAGTGTGTAGTTCAGTGCATCGATGAATTCGTAACACCTGAAAATTGGCCTATGGTTTTAAATGCAGAGGTAGATGCCGTCATTGATGCATGCGATCAAATCAAAGCAAAAACAGCGATGGCCGCTTGGGCCATGCACACAAAAAAAATATTTATCACTGTCGGTGCTGCCGGAGGCAAACGTGCAGCGCATAAAGTCGATATTGAAGATCTTTCTCTCGCAACACACGACCCCTTATTGGCGCAATTACGCTATCGATTAAGACGCGAACACCAAGCACCACGCGATAAGAAAAAAATAGGCGTTTTCTGCGTTTACAGCAAAGAATCTGTTGTGCCTGCTGACGCAAGTTGTGAGATCGATGGTGATACAGATGGTTCACTCAATTGCCATGGATATGGATCTGTCGTGAGTGTGACCGCAACTTTTGGACAGTGTGCAGCAGGGTGGGTGATCGATAAAATTTCTACGCTATAATTTGCGGCTTCGCTTTGCAGTAAATACTAAGTTATTGCAACTTGAAACGGGACCATAGCTCAGTTGGTAGAGCAGCGGACTTTTAATCCGTTTGTCGTGGGTTCGACCCCCGCTGGTCCCACCAATAAAACTAAAAAAGGGTTTGCATATTTGCAAACCCTTTTTTTATTTAGCTCGCTTCCAGTGCCTCGTTAATTTCTAGCCATCTTGCTTCTAAGCTCGCAAGTTCTTGTTCAATTAGTTTTAACCGTTTAGAAGTCTCTGCTATTTCTTTTGGTTGCAAAGGCTCTAAGAGTTGCTTGAGACAGGTTTCTTTTTCAAGCTCCAAAGCTGCCATCTTTGGTTCTACTTTTTCAAGCTCTTTCTTGAGTGGTTTTTTCTTTTCTTGGTTCAGTTTGTTGTTCGAACTACTCTCATTGGTTTTTTTAACAGGAATGCCAACCACAACAGCGGCGGCAGCTGCAGCCTCGGCTCTTAGGCGCTTGCTCTCATCAAGCAGATAGCGCTGGTAGTCGTCTAAGTCGCCATCAAATGGCGCAATACCACCGCGCGAGACCATCCAAAATTCGTCACATACGGCTCTCAGCAACGCGCGGTCGTGACTCACCAGCATGACAGTGCCTTCAAACTCGTTGAGAGCCATGCTCAAAGCTTCGCGGGTGGCTAAATCTAGGTGATTGGTTGGCTCGTCTAGCAACAACAGGTTCGGGCGTTGCCAAACGATCATGCACAGCACCAAACGGGCTTTCTCGCCACCGCTCATGCTACCTACCGCTTGTTTAACCATGTCGCCGCTGAAATTAAATTGGCCTAAATAACTCCGTAAATCTTGCTCGCGGGTGGCTTGGCCAGCTAACTTGCCTTGCGTGTTGAGTTTTTTCACCAAGTCAATCATGTGTTGCAAGGGCGTATCTGCTGGCTTTAAGACATCAAGTTCTTGCTGCGCAAAATAACCAATGTTCAATCCTTTGCCTTCTGTAATGTCTCCAGCCAACTCTTTGAGATCTCTGGCAATAGTTTTTACAACGGTGGATTTACCTTGGCCATTCGCCCCCAAAATGCCAATGCGTTGACCTGCCAATACCGATCGACTGACGTTTTGCACGATTACCGTTGGCGGCGTGTCGTCAGGCGCGTCTGATGATGGCGGATACCCAAATGAAACACCTTGCATAGACAGCATAGGGTTGGGCAAATTGGCAGGCTCCTTAAACTCAAAGCTAAAGTCTGCGTCCGCTAGCAATGGGGCAATTTTCTCCATGCGGTCCAAAGCTTTGACGCGACTTTGTGCTTGCTTGGCTTTGCTGGCTTTGGCCTTAAAACGTGCAATAAACTTTTGTAAATGCGCGATCTTGTCTTGCTGTTTGGAAAAAGCGTTTTGTTGCAATTCCATTTGTTCGGCACGCATGTCCTCGAACTTGCTGTAATTGCCCCCGTAACGGACCAATTTGGCTGCGTCTATGTGCAAGGTGACATTGGTCACCGCATCTAAAAATTCACGGTCATGGCTAATCACCACCATCGTGCCTTCGTAGCGTTTGAGCCATGCTTCTAACCAAACCAAGGCGTCTAAGTCCAAGTGGTTGGTGGGTTCATCTAGCAACAGAAGGTCGGAAGGGCACATCAATGCCCGCGCCAACTGCAAGCGCATACGCCAACCGCCCGAAAAACTGTTGACGGGATTGTCGAGTTCCGTGGTTTTAAATCCCAAGCCCAAGATCAAAGATTGCGCACGGGCCGGGGCATCGTGTTCGCCTGCGTCGTACAGCGCCATATAGGCGTGGCCCATACGATCGCCATCACCACTTTCTTCAGCTGCAGCAACTTCTATACGGGCATCGCACAAGACCGTATCGCCTTCGATCACAAATTCGGTGGCGCTTTGGTCCGTTTCAGGCATGTCCTGTGCCACTTGTCCCATCCGCCATTGCGCTGGGATGTGGTACTCGCCCGCATCTTCTTGCAAGCTGCCGTTTAAGAGTCCAAAGAGTGTTGATTTGCCAGCGCCATTGCGACCAACCAATCCCACTTTCTCGGATGGATTGACGGTGACGGTGGCACTGTCTAACAAGACTTTGGCACTTCGGCGCAAAACAATATTTTTTAAGGTAATCATGTGTGGGTGTTGTTGAGAATGATTGCCTGTCGGGTCAGCAAAAGAACTTGGTCATCGCCTGCGCTCGTGCTTAACCACATCACGTCGAGATTAGGAAATGCAGCTTCGAAGTGTTTACGTTCATTGCCTATTTCTAAAACCAATATGGCATTTTCTTGCATGTAATCGGGTGCGTCATGCAATAAACGGAAGATAAAGCGCATGCCATCCGGTCCGCCATCGAGCGCTATTGCTGGCTCGCTGACATATTCTTGAGGTAATGTCGCCATGCTTTGGCTATTCACATAAGGCGGGTTACAGAGAATGAGGTCAAATTTTTGTTGGATATTTTGAAAACCGTCTGACTGCACCCATGTCATGCGTTCTTGTAATCCGTGGCGATCCATATTGATTACGGCAACTTCAAGTGCTTCAGCACTGATGTCACTGCCAACCACTTGCAAATCAGGATAGGCGAGGGCGGCAAGAATCGCTAAGCTGCCATTGCCTGTGCACATATCGAGCACATGTTTGGTGTTTGCAGATAACCATGGATCAATATTTCCAGAGGCCAAGACCTCTGCGATCAATGAACGTGGAACGATCACTCTTTCGTCCACATAAAAAGACACACCTTCCAGCCATGCTTCTTGCGTTAAGTAAGCGGCGGGTTTTCGTGTCGCAATTCGTTGCGTGATCAACTGCTCTACCTTGACCAGGTCAGCCTCAATTACCAAGGCGTTTTGGGCGGAGTCTGTGAAATCTGTGTCTAAGGGCAGTCCCAGTTGCCATAAAACCAACCAAGCTGCTTCATCCTGTGCATTGTTGGTGCCATGACCAAAACTCAATCCCGCATGTAAATGGGCGACTTCAAGTTGGATGGCACAGTCTTCAATTAATGCGCTGAGTCTTTGAGCTGACGTCATCACGCGCGGTGGTCGGCGCCAGAAGAGAGGCTATGTAGGCGCTCTAAAACGCGTCGGTAAATATTTTTGAGTGGTTCTATGTCGGCCACAGCAATGTGCTCATCGATCTTGTGAATCGTTGCGTTGGGCGGTCCTAATTCAATTACTTGCGGACATATTTGCGCAATAAAACGGCCGTCGCTCGTGCCACCCGTTGTAGAGAGTTGGGTTTGTATGCCGGTTTCATCTGCAATGGCAGCTTGAACAGCGAGCACCAAGTCGCCAGGTTTGGTCAGGAATGGCAAACCGCCAATGATCCACTTGAGTTCGTAGTTGAGTTTGTGTCGCAGTAAAACTTCCTCAACGCCCTTTTGTAATGCTTCCACCGTGGACTCGGTAGAAAAGCGGAAATTGAAATCCACCACGCATTCCCCAGGAATGACATTGCCAGCACCTGTGCCCGCGTGGATATTGCTTATTTGCCAAGAGGTAGGTTGAAAAAATTCGTTGCCTTCGTCCCACACCTTTTGAGCGAGTTCGGCTATAGCAGGCGCAAAGATATGAATAGGGTTGAGCGCCAACTGCGGGTAGGCAATGTGGCCTTGTATGCCTTTAACGGTGAGTTTGCCACTCATCGTGCCACGGCGTCCGTTTTTAATCATGTCTCCCGTGCGCTCCACCGATGTGGGCTCGCCCACAATGCACCAGTCGAGTTGTTCACCACGGGCTTTTAATACCTCGCAAACTTTGACTGTGCCATCTACTGCGGGGCCCTCTTCATCGCTGGTAAATAGCAAAGCAATATTGAAAGCGGGGTCGCTCTGAGCCGCTAAAAATTCTTCAATCGAAACCACCATGGCCGCGAGTGAGGTTTTCATATCGCTGCTGCCTCGGCCAAACAATTTACCGTCGCGGTGCGTTGGCGTAAACGGATCGCTGCTCCATTTGGCGATGGGACCGGTAGGAACTACGTCGGTGTGACCTGCAAACACCAGTGTTTTAGCGTTGGCATGCGTGCTGCGTTTGATCGCCCACAAATTGCTGACGCGAAAAGTGTCTGGCCCGCTATCGATGCGCTCGCACACAAAGCCTACAGGTGCGAGATGCGACGCAATCAAGTCCAAACAGCCTGCGTCTTCAGGCGTTGCCGAAGGACGTGCAATCAGTTGTTCGGCAAGCGCGAGGGTGCGGGACATGTGGGTGGCGAGAATTTAGTCGCGCAACAAGTCGTTCAACGATGTCTTGGCGCGGGTTTGCGCGTCCACACGTTTCACGATCACCGCGCAATACAGGCTGTATTTGCCATCGGCGCTGGGTAAATTTCCAGAAACTACAACAGAGCCAGACGGAATACGACCGTAAGTTACTTCGCCAGTCGCTCTGTCATAAATTTTGGTGCTTTGGCCGATGTAAACGCCCATGGAAATCACGGAGTTTTCTTCGACGATCACGCCTTCCACAACTTCAGAACGGGCGCCAATAAAACAGTTGTCTTCGATGATGGTGGGGTTGGCTTGCACGGGTTCGAGCACGCCGCCCAAACCTACGCCACCAGACAAATGGACGTTTTTTCCGACTTGCGCGCAAGAACCTACGGTGGCCCATGTGTCAACCATGGTGCCTTCATCAACATAGGCGCCAATGTTCACGTAGCTTGGCATCAGAATCGCGCCCTTGGCGATGTAGCTGCCACGGCGTGCCACAGCAGGAGGCACCACGCGCACACCGCTGGCTTTCATCTCTTCTTCGCTCAAATGGGCAAATTTCGTGGGAACTTTGTCATAAAAGCCCAAATCGCCTGCTTTGATGACTTCGTTGTCTTTCAAACGAAAAGACAACAGCACCGCTTTTTTGATCCACTGGTGCGTGGTCCATTGGCCAACCGCTTGGCGGGTGGCTACGCGCATGCGACCGGCGTTCATCTCGGCAATCACGTGTTCCACCGCATCGCGAACCTCCTGGCTTGCATTGGCAGAGTTGATGGAAGCGCGGTTCTCCCAAGCGGTATCAATGATGGATTGAATTTGAGCGGTCATAGTTGATCTTTTTTGAATAGTGAAAAGGATTTATGGGCGTTGAACAAATTCAACAATGCGTTGTGCGGCTTGCATGCATTCCTGGGTCTCAGCCACCAAGGCCATGCGAATGCGTCCGGCACCAGGATTGAAGCCCTGAGACTCACGCGCTAAAAAGCTGCCTGGCAGAACTGTCACATTGTATTGAGCCAGAAGCTCCCTGGCGAACGCTTGGTCGTCACCGCCAGGCACTGCCGCCCACAGATAAAAACCTGCATCCGGTAACTTAACGTCTAGAACCTGCGCCAATAGGGGCGTGACTGCAGCAAACTTCTGGCGGTACATCTCGCGATTGGCTACCACATGGGCTTCATCATCCCAAGCGGCGATGCTGGCCGCTTGCACCAAGCCACCCATGGCGCTGCCGTGGTAAGTGCGATAGAGCAAAAATTGCTTGATCAGGTTTGCATCACCCGCCACAAAGCCGCTGCGCATTCCAGGCACATTGCTGCGTTTAGAAAGACTGGTGAAGGCGACTAGATTTTTGTAATCTGTGCGGCCTAATTTATAAGCGGCCTCTAGTCCACCAAGGGGCGGTTCTTCTCTGAAATAGATTTCGCTGTAGCACTCGTCGCTGGCGATGACAAAACCATAACGGTCGCTTAATTCAAAGAGTGTTTTCCAGTCTTCTAGGGGCATGACCGAACCAGTGGGGTTACCGGGCGAGCATACAAATAGCAATTGGGTGTTTTTCCAGACATCCTCTGAAACCTTGGCCCAATCGACATTGAAATTCAGGGCAGGATCGCTGGGGGCGTAATAAGCTTGTGCGCCCGCAAGCAAGGCCGCACCCTCGTAAATTTGATAGAAAGGGTTGGGGCAAACCACTGTTGCCCCCGATTTAGAGCCATCCACCACGGTCTGGGCAAAAGCAAACAAAGCTTCGCGCGATCCATTTATCGGCAAAATTTGGTTGTCGGGGTTCAGCATCAAACCATAACGCCTTTGGAGCCAGTTAGCGCAAGATTGGCGCATGGCAGAAATACCGGCCGTAGCGGGGTAGGAACTTAGGGCCGCAGTGGAGGATGCCAGGGCATCCAAAACCAATTGCGGCGTGGCATGACGCGGTTCACCGATGCCAAGGCTGATGGGGGAATAGTCTGCTGAGGGTGCAACGGTTGAAAAAAGTTGCTTCAAGCGCTCAAAAGGGTATGGCTGAAGTCTTTGTAAAAGGGGATTCATGACTGCTATTATCGTCAAGCCTTAACCCCCTTACTGAGCCTGACGCTATGTCTTTATTGCTTGATTTAACGCGCGCCAAAGAATTTGCCCAAGAACCTGAGCAGTTGCAACAACTCTTAGTCACTTTTGAGCACAGTTTGTCCTCAGAACTTTTAGAACTAGATGTGGCATTTGCACATGGAAATACCCAAAAAGCTGAGCACGCACTGCATGCCCTCAAAGGCTTTTTGCCCATGTTCACGGGGGATCCTTTGGGCTCCTCAGTGGTCGATTTATATGCCAAATCTAGGCAACAGCCTTTTGAGGCCACTAAGTCGCAATTTACTACCTTGGTACCCAATTTGGAGCTTCTTTTGTCGCAGGTTCGTGACCGTCTGAGCCCTTTATGATGCATACCTAGTTAAAAGAGGTTTTAGGTGCGTCTGAATTCAATCAAGTTGTCGGGTTTCAAGTCTTTTGCGGACCCCACAAATTTCCTCCTGCCAGGCCAATTAGTCGGTGTGGTGGGCCCAAACGGTTGCGGTAAGTCCAACATCATGGACGCGGTGCGCTGGGTTTTGGGCGAAAGCCGGGCCAGTGAGTTGCGCGGCGACTCCATGCAAGACGTCATTTTTAACGGCACCACCAGCCGCAAAGCAGCTAGCCGCTCTAGCGTCGAATTGGTCTTTGACAACTCCGATTACCGCGCTGGCGGCCAATGGAGCCAATTTACCGAAATTGCTGTCAAACGCGTGCTGACCCGTGATGGCACCAGTAGCTATTACATCAACAACCAACCCGTTCGCCGTCGAGACGTGCAAGACGTATTTTTGGGAACTGGCTTGGGGCCTAGGGCCTACGCCATCATTGGCCAAGGCACGATCAGCCGCATCATTGAATCCAAGCCTGAAGAACTTCGTTTGTTTTTGGAAGAGGCCGCTGGCGTCTCCAAATACAAAGAGCGTCGCCGTGAAACAGAAAACCGACTCAGTGACACCCGCGAGAACTTGACGCGTGTCGAAGATATATTGCGTGAACTTACAACCAACCTCGAAAAACTGGAAAAACAGGCGGAAGTTGCGCAACGTTTCAACACCTTGCAATCGGATGTGACGCTCAAACAGCAACAACTCTGGTTCTTGAAGCGCGCTGATGCCGAAGTCGATCAGACGAACATTAAAAGCCAAGTTGACAAATCTGTCACTGAATTGGAATCTCGCATCGCCGATTTGCGCCATATCGAGGCCGATTTAGAAACCATTCGCCAAGCGCATTACGCAGCCGGAGACCAAGTCAACCAATCTCAGGGCGCTTTGTATGAAGCCAGCGCTGAAGTTGGTCGTCTCGAGGCTGAAATTCGTTTTGTGGTGGAAGGCCGCCAACGCGCGCAGACACGACTGGCGCAAATGAAAGAGCAAATCCTGCAATGGACGCAACAAAGCGAGCAGGCTGCACTAGAAATCACCCAGTTGTCTGACAAGCTTGGAGAAGCCGAGATTCAAGCAGCCGCTTTGTCTGAACAAATCGAACAAGTTCACCTCACCTTGCCCGAACAAGAAACCGCATTAGAAGCCGCGCAAATGCGTGCGAACGAGCAACGCAATGCGGTGGTGCAGGTCCAGCAACGCATCCAAGTGCTTGCGGCAGACCAACGCAATATTGAAGAGCAAAGCAAACAGTTGGACTTGCGCAAAGAGCGTCTTAACAATGACCAGCAGTCTTTGAATGCGCCTGACCCACAAAAGATTGAGCAACTCAAAGCGCAGCGCAGTGATGCGCAAGCCACTGCAGAACAAAAGACAGCGCAACTAGATACTTTGCAGGCCCAAGTTCCAGAACTCGATGAGTCCCGCAAACAAGCGCAAGACAGCGTCAACGCCGAACAAGCCAAACACGCTGATTTATCGGCCCGCTTGCAAGCTTTGCAAGCGCTTCAGGCCAAAGTTCAAACCAACGACAAACTCAAGCCTTGGTTGGCCTCCCATGGATTAGAAGGGTTGCAGGCCTTGTGGCAGCGTATCCACATACAAGCTGGCTGGGAAAACGCGCTCGAAGCTGCTCTGCGCGAGCGGCTCTCAGCGTTTGAAATCAGCAAGCTAGAAATGGTCAGTGGCTTTGCTGCAGATGCACCGCCTACCAAACTTACCTTTTTCGCTCCTGCCAATGCCGCCCTTGAAAACGCTACAGGCGATTTGCAGCTTTTATCAGACTTACTACGTTTGAACGACGCCGGGCACAAAGCTTTGATGGGTGAATGGTTACAAGGTTGCTTTGTTGCCCCTGATCTTGCGCAAGCCTTGGCCAAGCGCCAACAACTCAAACCTGGTCAGGCTATTTATGTTCCCCAAGGTCACGCTGTTACCGCCCACAGCGTAAGTTTTTATGCCCAGGACAATGAGAAAGCAGGTTTACTCGCGCGTTCCCAAGAAATTGAAAACCTAGACAAGCGTCTCAAAGCACAAGCCCTTATCAGCGAAGAAGCACGCCAGACTTTGTCGCGGAGTGAATATGCGTACCGCGAAGCATCACAAAGTTTGGTTAGTGTGCGGACAGAGTCCACTGCAGCCCAAGCCCGTGTGCACGAGGTCGAGGTTGAACTTCTCCGTTTGACGCAAATTGCAGAGCAAACACGAGTTCGTGGCGATCAAATTGGTCAAGATTTAGGCGAAGTCGAAACGCAGTTGTTAGAACTTAACAACCGCAGAGCCCAAGCCCAAGAGGATTTTGAAGTGCTTGACATGCAATTGGCAGACTCGCAAGAGCGCCATGCCCAATTGGACGAAACAGTCATTCAAGCGCAGCAGAGTTTCAACGCAACACGAGACCGCCAACGCGAATTAGAGCGTCAAGCCCAAGAAGCAGATTTCGCTAAAAGAAGTTTGTCCACACGCGAAGCAGAACTCAATCGCATCATTGAAACAGCACAACAACAAACTGATTCGATTGCGCAAGAAGAAAAGTTGGTGCAAGAAGATCTTGCCCGCTTGTCAGATGCCACGGCACAGTCTGGCTTACAAGCTGCGCTGAACGTGAAACTAGAACGCGAAGCAGCGCTAGCGGCCAAGCGCAGCGAATACGACGACTTAACGGCCAAGCTGCGCGCAAGCGACGAACACCGTCTGCGCCTAGAGCGTGAACTCGACCCTATGCGCCAACGCATTACTGATTTGCAACTCAAAGAGCAGGCAGCCCGCTTAGGTTTCGAGCAATACCACCAACTCTTGATAGACAACACCGCTGATCTAGAAGCTGTTGCCCTTTCTATCTCTGAAAACAATGTACGCCTGACTGGTTTGCAGTCTGAGATCGATAGGTTGCAACGCGAAATCAATGCGCTGGGCCCTGTCAATATGGCGGCCTTGGACGAACTCACTGCCGCTTCAGAGCGCAAATCATTCCTTGATGCCCAGTCCGCAGACTTGAACGAAGCGATGACTACCTTGGAAGACGCTATCCGCAAGATCGATGCAGAAACCCGTGCTTTGTTGGACGAAACTTTCAACAGCGTCAATTTGCATTTCGGGAAAATGTTCCCCGAACTCTTTGGCGGTGGCAACGCCCGCTTGGTGATGACAGGCGAAGAGATTTTGGATTCAGGTGTACAAGTGATGGCCCAACCCCCGGGCAAAAAGAACCAAAGCATCAACCTGCTCTCAGGCGGCGAAAAAGCGCTCACCGCGATTGCCTTGGTCTTTGCAATTTTCCAACTCAATCCCGCGCCATTCTGTTTGCTAGACGAGGTGGATGCACCTTTGGACGATTCAAACACCGAACGTTTCGCGAAATTGGTGGCCACTATGTCTAAAGGTACCCAGTTCTTGTTTATTTCACACAACAAGATCACGATGCAAATGGCCGAGCAATTGATCGGCGTGACCATGCAAGAACAAGGTGTGTCACGCATCGTGGCGGTTGATATGGAATCCGCCATCTCCATGGTCGATACCGTTTGATACCGTTGCGGCCATGAGCAATCTTCAAATTGGTTTGGCAATTGCAGGCGGCGTTGTGCTGGCTGCAGTTGTGGCGCATAGCACTTGGACGTCGCGCAAAAACAAACCACGTCAAGCCGACCCGGTTGAGCAAGAAACATTGACAGAGCCTGCGAGTATTTCTTCTGCAAGTTTTGATGGTCCGCAAGAGCCCGCTTTTGAATCTACGCCGGGTTATCCACGACCGAACCCAGACACCCCAACTGTTCCCCAGCAACAAACGTCTTTGTCGCATGACCCTGTGAACGACATGGCGCTGGCGATGATGCAAGAAGCGACTATGCACGCCCAGCGTGAACCCAATGCGGCTGACTTAGCGCGAATCGCCGCTGACAAAGCCAAAGCGGCAGAACGCGCAGCAGAAGAAAAACGTACACAAGCAACTCAGGCTGCACGCGACATAGCCGCACCTGATTTGATACCTGTCGAAAAACGTCTTGTCTTAGACGCCTTGATAGATGTGATTGCCGCGATTGAAATCGACCACCCCATCTCCGGCGAGGCAACGATTGCTGCGATGCCGCCTACGCGTCGTGTTGGTAACAAACTGTTTATTTTGGAAGGTCTGCACACTGAAACTGGGCTGTGGGAGCAACCTCGCAATGGTCAGCGATACAGCGCTTTTCAAGCGGGTGTCCAACTTGCCAACCGCATGGGCGCATTGAATGAAATTGAATTCTCAGAATTCGTTTTAAAAATTCAGCACTTTTCCGATGCCATCAATGGCGCGCCTGAGTTTCCTGACATGCTCGACGAGGTTGCCCGTGCCCGTGAGCTTGATAGCTTCGCCAGTGCACACGATGCGCAATTGAGTTTCACGATCAAAGCTGTCAAAACGGCTTGGAGTCCGGGCTATGTGCAACAAAATGCGGCGCGTCTTGGTTTTGTAGCCGGTGTGATTCCCGGTCGTATGGTGGTTCCAGCACCCGCTGTGGGTTTGCCACCGATTTTGGGTTTGACGTTTGATGCACAGGCCGCGATGTCTGAAGACCCTGCGCAATCTGCCATTTGGGAACTCACACTCTCGCTCGATGTTCCCCAGGTAGACCGACAAGAAGAGCCATTTGCACGCATGGTGCATACGGCCGATGAATTAGCCCGAGTGATGGACGGTGCGGTCACCGATGACAACGCCCAAGCTTTGTCGCAAGCCGCGATTGCTTCCATTTCAAAAGATCTGCAAGCGCTCTACGACACGCTAGATGCCAGAGACTTATCGGCAGGATCTGTTCAAGCAAGACGCTTGTTTAGCTAATGGATCCGCAGACACCAGCAACGCGTGCGCTGGCGTTGCGAGATCTCCTCAATACCTACGGCCACCAATACTATGTTTTGGATGCACCTACGGTGCCAGACGCGGAATACGATCGCTTATTTGGTGAGTTGCAACAACTGGAAGCTGCGCACCCCGAGTTATTAACAGCTGATTCACCGACGCAACGCATAGGTGGACAACCGCTCGATGCATTTATTTCTGTGCGCCATGCCATGCCCATGCTCAGTATTCGCACAGAAACGGACACCACAGCCACTGGCGCAGAGCATTTCGACGAGCGTATTCGGAAAGAGCTGGCCTTAGATGTATCGGATGACTTAGTCGAATACGTTGCTGAATTGAAGTTTGACGGTTTGGCCATGAGCTTGACCTACAAAAACCATGTCTTGGTGCAAGCTGCCACGCGCGGTGACGGCGAATGGGGCGAAGACGTTACCCAAAACATCCGCACCATCGGTCAAATTCCTTTAAGACTTCCCGCAGATGCGCCAAAACTTCTAGAAGTGCGTGGCGAAGTGTATATGGCGCGCGCTGATTTCGAAGCGCTCAATGAACGTCAACGCACGCGCATCGCAGCGGGTGAAAAAAATGAGAAAACCTTTGTTAATCCGCGCAATGCTGCAGCGGGTGCTGTCAGGCAACTCGACTCAACCATCGCCGCGCAAAGACCATTAAGTTTTTTTGCTTATGGCTTGGGCGATATAACGCCACAAAACGATGGCGTTAGAGTTTTTTCTAGCCACTTCGAGTTTCTATTGCAACTGAAAAAATGGGGCTTTCCTGTTGCTAACCAAACGCAATGTGTAAAAGGCGCAGAAGGCTTGGTTCAGTTCCACCAAAAAATTGCCCAAGAGCGAGACAGCTTGCCATTTGACATTGATGGTGTGGTCTACAAAGTCAATAGCCTAGATGCGCAACAGCGCCTTGGTTTTGTTACCCGTGAACCGCGTTGGGCGGTGGCGCATAAATACCCCGCGCAAGAAGAACTCACAACAGTTCAGGCCATTGAAGTGCAAGTAGGACGCACCGGAAAACTCACCCCTGTCGCTAAATTAGCCCCTGTCTTTGTCGGCGGTGTGACAGTGACCAATGCAACCCTTCACAATGAAGATGAGGCGCGTCGAAAAGATGTACGTATTGGAGACACCGTCATTGTTCGGAGGGCAGGGGATGTGATTCCCGAAGTAGTGTCTGTAGTTGTAGAAAAACGAATGCAAGATGCACAACTCTTCACCATGCCAAGCCATTGCCCCGTTTGCAACAGCCTCGCGGTGCGCGAAGAGGGCGAAGCAGACTACCGATGCACTGGTGGCCTGTTTTGTAGTGCACAACGCAAACAGGCGATTCTGCATTTTGCACACAGACGCGCAGTTGAGATTGAAGATCTAGGCGACAAACTTGTCGAGCAATTGGTCGATGCTGGCATTGTCAATACCCTGCCTGATTTATACAAACTCGGTCTAAGCGCATTGAGCCAATTGGATCGGATGGCTGAAAAATCTGCAGCCAATGTATTGGTCGGCATTGAAAAATCTAAGAACACAACTTTGCCGAAGTTCTTATTTGGACTGGGAATTCGCCACGTGGGTGAAGCCACTGCAAAAGAATTGTCGCGCCACTTTGGAACCTTAGATGCCATCATGGATGCCACCACAGACCAACTGTTGCAAGTCAGCGATGTAGGGCCCACTGTTGCGCAAAGTATTCGTACCTTTTTTGACCAAGCACACAACAGAGAAGTGGTGGAACAACTCAAAGCCTGTGGCGTGAACTGGAAAGAGGGCATAGCAAGTGAAGGGGCTAGCCTGCCGCTAACCGGGCAAACATTTGTTCTAACCGGAACATTACAAACCATGGGGCGTGATGAAGCACAAGCCAAGTTAGAAATACTGGGTGCCAAGGTCTCTGGCAGTGTGAGTAAAAAAACCCACGCGGTTGTTGCTGGAGCAGAGGCGGGCAGCAAATTAGAAAAAGCGCAGTCACTCGGTGTCACTGTGCTGGATGAATCCGCATTCCAATCCTTGCTTGCATCGCACGCAAGCTATTTGGATTAAGGCTGAAGTACCTCGAGTAACTCGGTTTCAATTTCGAGTTGCTTCTTGTTTTGTTGAAGTGCTGCGCCGTCGACTAAAAAAGTGTCTTCCACGCGCTCACCTAAAGTGCTAATTTTTGCTAAGAACAAATTGACTTTGTGGTGCGCTAAAACGCTGGCGACGTTGTAGAGCAAACCAACACGATCACTGGCAGAAATACTAAGCAACCATTTTTGTCCACGCTCATCAGGTTGCAACGAAACACGCGGCGTGATGGGAAAACTCTTTACACGCCGCGACATGCGGCCTTTACTTGGAGTTGGAAGAGGTTTAGCTAAGTGGATGGTTTGGGTCAATCCCGTTTCAACCAAATTAATCAAGTCTCGGTAGTGCTCTTTGGTGAAATGCGTCACCACTTGGAAAGTGTCTAAGGCATAGCCGTTGGTGGCGGTGTGTACCTTGGCGTCCAAAATATTAAAGCCCGTCTGGTCAAAGTAACCGCAAATACGGGCAAACAAATCAGCTTGGTCTGGGGAATACACCATCACTTGTAAGCCTTCTCCTACAGGTGAAAGCCTAGCGCGAACTGTTACCTCCATGGACTCACCTTTGTTTTTGGTGAGCATCAATTGACGCGACAGTTGACGGGTGTGCCAAGCAATATCGGTAGCTTCGTGGCGCATGAAATAACCGACATCGAGTGTGTCCCATAAATCTTTATGCGCTTCAAATGGCAGCGCGTAAAGCGCCAACATCGTCAATGCTTCACGCTTACGCGATTCAACCTCTGAACCGGCATCCGGTGCGCGTCCGCCTAGGGTGCGCATGGTGTAGCGAAACAAATCTTCTAAGAGCTTGCCTTTCCAAGCATTCCAAACCTTGGGGCTGGTTCCACGAATGTCCGCTACGGTCAATAAATAAAGTGCAGTGAGATTGCGTTCATTGCCAACGCGTTTAGCAAAATCTGAGATGACTTGCCCATCACTCAAGTCTTGTTTTTGTGCGATGTGGCTCATCGTCAAATGCTCAGCCACCAGAAACTCAATGAGCTGTGCATCTTCTTTGGCAATAGCGTGGTCTCTGCAAAATTTACGCACTTCTGCGCGTCCGAGTTGCGAGTGGTCACCACCACGGCCTTTGGCAATATCGTGAAAAAGTGCCCCTGCATACAAAATCCAAGGCTTGTCCCAACCCGCTGCGAGTTGTGAGCAAAAAGGAAACTCATGCGCATGCTCTGCCATAAAGAAGCGCCGTGCATTACGCAACACCATCAATATATGTTGGTCCACTGTGTAGACATGGAATAAATCATGCTGCATCTGCCCAACGATGCGTCTAAATACCCACAAATACCGACCCAGCACAGATGTTTGATTCATCAAGCGCATGGCATGTGTCATGCCGTTGGGAGACTGCAATATCGCCATAAATTGTTGGCGATTAACTGGGTCAGACCTGAATTTCGCATTCATCACAGCGCGCGCGTTGTAGAGCGCTCTTAAGGTTTTTGCAGATAAACCTTTGATACCCACCGTTGACTGGTAAAGGGTGAAGGTTTCAAGAATGGCATGGGGTTGCTGGAGATACAAATCATCGTGCAACACCTCCAACATGCCGGATTTTTCAGCGAATCTTTCATTGATGGGCCGTAATTCGTAAGATTTTTTGTTGAGTTTTTCTTCAATATTAAGAAGCAAAATTTGGCTCAGTTGCGTCACAGCTTTGGCCGTCCAGTAATAGCGCTTCATCAAAGCTTCGCTAGCCAAGCGGGCATTGAATTGCCCATCAGCTTGGAATCCAAGCCCCATATTCTTGGCCACGCTGTGCTGCATATCAAACACCAAGCGGTCCTCTCTGCGTTTAGCAATCAGATGGAGGCGGTTGCGTATCAGGGCTAGCGTATTTTCATTACGCTTGAGTTGGCGCGCCTCCAAGGCAGTGGCCAAACCGTTTTGCGCTAAGGCCTCCCAGGTGTCGCCAAACTTTGCGGCGCGCGCAGTCCATAGAATGATTTGTAAGTCGCGCAAACCGCCAGGAGATTCTTTCGCATTAGGTTCTAGCGAATAAGGCGTATTTTCAAATTTGGTATGCCGTTGACTCAACTCTAATGTCTTGGCAACAAAGAAAGCCTTGGGATCCATCGCCGCGTCATATTGGTTTTTAAACGCTTTAAATAATGCAGCGTTACCAACAATGCGCCTGGCTTCTAACAGTGAGGTTTGTACCGTAATGTCTGCGCGCGATTCTTGGATGCATTCTTCTAAGTTGCGCACACTCGAACCAATTTCTAATCCGTTGTCCCAGCAGGCACTGATAAATTTTTCGATTTGACTTTTGAGGACTGGATTCTCTTCAGCAGATATACCGCTTGGCATTAAGAGCAACACATCAATGTCTGAATAGGGATAGAGCGCACCACGTCCATATCCACCAACAGCTACTAAACACACTTGGTTATCAAAACCCGTGTCTTGCCAAATCTGTTTGATACTGGTGTCTGTCATGACACACAGCCGATGCAATAGCTGGTGCACGCTGCGTGCAGTATCTGGTTTGCTAATGGCTTGGGCCAGTAAAGCCGCCTTGTCCTTGCGATAGGGTTGGGTCAAGGCGTTGTCCATGGGATTTAGCAGTGCGTTGTGGTCACGAAATCAGGTAAAGCTGGACTGCCTTCAGACAGAGTCAGCACCTCATAGCCAGTTTCGGTCACAAGCACCGTGTGTTCCCACTGCGCAGACAACGAATGGTCACGGGTCACGATGGTCCAACCATCGCCTAATTCTTTGATGTCTTTTTTGCCAGCATTGATCATCGGCTCAATGGTGAACGTCATCCCTGCTTTGAGTTCATCGCCAGTCGCAGGTTTGCCGTAATGCAAGACTTGGGGCTCTTCGTGAAACACTTGACCAATTCCATGGCCGCAGAATTCACGCACCACAGAAAAGCCATGCCCTTCAGCAAAACGTTGAATGGCGAAACCAATATCGCCTAAACGTGCGCCCGGTTTAACTTTGACAATGCCGTGCCACATGGCATCGTAGGTCAATTTGCAAAGGCGTTTAGCAGCAATTGACGATTCACCAACCAAAAACATGCGACTGGTATCTCCGTGCCAACCGTCTTTGATCACCGTGATGTCAATATTCACGATATCGGCCTTTTTAAGCGCTTTGTCGTTCGGTATGCCGTGGCAGACTTGGTGGTTGATCGAGGTGCAAATAGATTTGGGATACGGATTGTCGCCACTGGGGTTGTAATTCAAAGGGGCGGGGATAGCCTGTTGCACTTGGGTGATGTAGTCGTAGGCCAGTTTGTCGAGTTGGTTGGTGGTGATGCCTGCCACAACATGGGGGGTGAGGTAATCCAACACTTCTGAGGCAAGTTTTCCGGCTACGCGCATGCCGTGAATGCCTGTAGCGTCTTTATAGGTAATCGTCATGCCACAATTATCCCATTTCGTCATCTCCCCAAGGGTTTCCGTGTCATTGCACATTAGTATTTTCGAGGGCGGAAACGCCCTCAGTCCTTTCCGAATTCAGCAAATATTGCCACTTTTGCAGGCGGTATCTCCCCAAATCCAAGGCTTGCAAGCGCGTTATGTCCACTTGGCTGCTTCGCATGCGCTACTCAGTACCGATGCACAAAAGACCTTAGCTGCATTACTCACCTATGGGGAACCAGCACTCTCTCAAGACTCGGGCAAATTGGTAGTGGTGTCACCACGTTTGGGCACGGTGTCTCCATGGGCCTCTAAGGCAACAGACATTGCACATAATTGCGGGCTCGATATCAAACGTATTGAACGTATCACTGAGTTTTCTGTGCAGCTGAAAAATGGTTTGCTGAGCAAAGCGGTACTCAACACCGACCAACTTGCTGCTGTGGCAGATATTCTTCACGACAGAATGACCGAATCCGTCATGGCTTCGCGTGACGATGCACTTGGCTTGTTTACAGAACTCCAAGCCGCGCCCATGGAGCAAGTCGACATTTTGTCTGGCGGTGAAGGCGCATTGCAAGAAGCTAACAAGCGCTGGGGCTTGGCATTGGCAGAAGATGAAATCAGCTATTTGGTTAAATCTTTCACGCAACTCAAACGAAACCCCACCGATGTTGAGCTCATGATGTTTGCGCAGGCTAACAGCGAACATTGCCGCCACAAAATATTCAATGCAGCGTTTACCATCGACGGACAAGCGCAACCCCATAGCTTGTTTGGCATGATCCGCCACACTGAGAAAACAAGTCCGCACTATACGGTTGTGGCCTATTCAGACAATGCGTCCATCATGCAAGGCCATGCCGTCGAGCGATTTGTTGCGTCCAACAATGGCACAGACTTACCGCGCTACGACACGGTCGATGCGACCCACCATGTGTTGATGAAGGTGGAAACGCATAACCATCCGACGGCGATCTCGCCTTTCCCAGGTGCATCGACAGGCAATGGTGGGGAGATTCGTGATGAAGGCGCCACTGGTCGCGGATCCAAACCCAAGGCAGGTTTGACAGGCTTTACGGTGTCTAAGTTATGGGATAACGATAGCGCGCAACCTCTGGGCAAACCAGCACATATGGCCAGTCCCTTGCAAATCATGACTGAAGGCCCCTTGGGTGGCGCGGCATTCAACAACGAATTTGGTCGACCTAATGTATTGGGCTACTTCCGTGAATTTCAGCAAGAGGTTGCTGGCGTGTTACGCGGCTATCACAAGCCCATCATGATTGCTGGTGGCTTGGGTGTGATTGATAGCAAACAAACTAAAAAAATTGAATTTCCAGCGGGTACTTTGCTGATCCAATTGGGCGGTCCCGGCATGCGTATTGGTTTGGGTGGCAGCGCGGCGAGTTCGATGGCGAGTGGCACCAATGCTGCAGACTTAGATTTTGATTCGGTGCAACGCGGTAATCCAGAAATCGAACGGCGTGCACAAGAGGTCATCAACCATTGTTGGGCGTTGGACGAATCCAATCCGATACTGGCTATTCATGATGTCGGCGCTGGAGGTCTATCGAACGCATTCCCTGAACTCACCAACGATGCTGGACGCGGAGCACGTTTCGATTTACGCAAAGTCCCAACAGAGGCTTCTGGTTTATCTCCCAGAGAAATTTGGTCGAATGAAAGCCAAGAACGGTATGTGATGGCGATTGCACCTGAATCGTTAGCGTTGTTCCAATCATTTTGCGAGCGCGAGCGCTGTCCTTTCTCTGTGGTCGGAGTAGCAACCCAAGAGCGCCAATTGGTCTTAACAGATGGTGATGCTGCTTTACAACCAGTGGACATGCCCATGGAAGTCTTGCTCGGTAAACCTCCGAAAATGCACCGCGATGTCAAACGCGTTAATCGTTCTGAAAAACCCATTGACCTCACAGGTGTTGACCTGCAAAGCATGGTGTTGAAGGTTTTGAGCCACCCGACAGTGGCTAGCAAACGTTTTTTAGTCACGATTGGTGACCGTGCAGTTGGCGGGCTAACGCACCGCGACCAGATGGTCGGTCCTTGGCAAGTCCCCGTCGCAGATTGCGCTGTGACCTTGGCAGACTTCCAAGGATTTGCGGGCGAAGCGATGAGTATGGGAGAACGCACTCCTTTGGCCGCCCTCAATGCACCCGCGTCAGGCCGCATGGCGATTGCTGAGGCCATAACGAATTTATTGGCTGCACCTATCGAATTGAATCGCGTCAAACTCAGCGCCAATTGGATGGCAGCATGTGGCGAAGAGGGTGAAGACGCTGCTTTGTATGACACCGTCTATGCAGTAGGGATGGAACTGTGCCCAGCCCTTGGTATTTCGATTCCCGTTGGCAAAGACAGTTTGTCTATGCGCACCCAATGGCAGCAGGATGGTATTGACCACAAGGTCACATCGCCTGTGAGTCTGATCGTCAGCGCGTTTGCATCGCTTGCAGATGTTCGCCAAACACGCACACCTCAACTCAATGCCCAAGAGGAAACTACTTTGGTCTTGGTGCAATTGGGTCAGGGTACACGCCGCATAGGCGGAAGTATTTTGGGTCAGGTGTTAAACCAGTTTGGAGATGTGGTTCCCGACTTAGACAACGCACAAGATTTGGTGCAACTGGTCAACGCTATCAACCAACTAAGGTCAGAAAACAAAATCTTGGCCTACCACGACCGAAGCGATGGCGGTTTGTTAGCCACCGTTTGTGAAATGGCCTTTGCTGGTCAAGTCGGCGTTACTCTTAATGTGGATTTGTTGATCACGGAGAGCGATGGCATTCAAGACAGCCGCGCCGACTATGGCGACAGCAAGAACTGGGCAACGCAGGTGAGCGCGCGTCGTGAATCGTTGACGCTGGAAGCCTTGTTCAATGAAGAGCTAGGCGTCGTGATTCAAGTAAAAACTGACGACCGCAATACCGTGATGCAAACACTGCGTGCGCATGGCTTGTCAAAACACAGCCACTTCATTGGTAAAACCCGCCCACACACATCTAGCATTGACAAAGGCAAAGATGAGGTCAGTATTTGGCGTGATGCGAAAGAAGTATTTAAAGCCAAACTGGCAGATCTCCATTCAGTATGGGACAGCGTGAGTTGGAAAATTTGCCAACAACGTGACAACCCTGTTTGCGCGGATTCTGAGCATGCGAGCTTTGGTGAAACCAACCCACCCGCAATGCATGTGCATATTCCAGAGACTCTTCAAAAATTACTGTCACTGGAATCAGAAAAAAACCAAGTCTCAGCACCCGCAGTCACTTTAGCCAGACCCAAGATGGCCATTTTGCGAGAGCAGGGCGTCAATTCACATGTGGAAATGGCCTACGCTTTCAACCTCGCAGGATTTGATGCTTATGACGTGCACATGACCGATCTGCAAACGGGTCGCGCCAACTTGAAAGACTTCAAAGGCGTGGTCGCATGCGGCGGCTTTAGTTATGGCGACACCTTGGGTGCTGGTATCGGTTGGGCCCGATCCATCACATTCAACCCATCGTTATCAGAGCAATTCAAAACATTCTTTGAACGCTCCGACACGTTTGGACTGGGTGTTTGCAATGGCTGCCAGATGTTTGCTGAATTGGCAGACATCATTCCAGGCGCACAAGATTGGCCGCGGTTTACTACCAACCAAAGTGAGCGCTTTGAAGCACGCTTGTCTATGGTCGAAGTCTTAGATTCACCTAGTGTGTTCTTTGCCGGTATGTCGGGCCTACGTATGCCGATTGCCGTGGCACATGGCGAAGGGTTCGCTAATTTCAGCCATCGCGGTAATGCTAAGAATGTTGTACCGGCGATGCGCTTTGTAGACAACCAAGGGCAAGCTACTGAGCGTTACCCCTTCAATCCCAATGGAAGTGCAGGCGGATTAACTGCAGTCACAACAGCTGACGGGCGTTTCACGGCCATGATGCCGCACCCAGAACGCGTCTTCAGAAATGTGCAGATGAGTTGGACGGATTTGCAAGCCACTGGCGGCTTAAATGCATTGAGTCCTTGGATGCAAGTGTGGCGCAATGCGCGTAAATGGATAGGCTGAGCGCAGGCCTATCCATTGGGTTACAAATTATTCGACTTTCGCCTTAGCGCGCATTTCTTGTTGGAAAGTAGCCATACGTTGCTGTTGCAACTGTTGCAAGATTTGTGGCTTGACTTCTTCCAACTTAGGTAATTGGGCTTCACGTATGTCGTCAAGGCGAATAATGTGGAAACCAAATTGGCTTTTAACTGCATTAGCACTGGTCTCGCCCTTTTTCAAAGCCACCATGGCGTCAGAGAATTCTTTGACGAAATTACCTGGTGCGGCCCAATCTAAATCACCACCTTTGGCACCGGAGCCTGGGTCTTTAGATTGCTTTTTAGCCAGGTCGTCAAATTTGGCACCTTTTTTCAAACTTGCGTAAATAGCTTTGGCTTGGTCTTCTTTTTCAACCAAGATATGGCGTGCGCGGTATTCTTTGCCACCGTTGGCAGCTACAAATTTATCGTATTCAGCTTTGGCATCTGCATCTGTCACAGCATTGGTTTCTTGAAATTTGCTGAATAACTCACGAATCAAAATAGTTTGGCGCGCTAATTCAAGTTGCGCTTTGAAATCGTCAGTGGCGTCCAGGCCGCGTTTTTGCGCTTCTTGCATGAAGATTTCACGGGCAATGACTTCTTCTTTGATTTGCGCTTCAACATCGGGCGTCATAGGCCGGCCAGAGCGCACAACTTGTTGGGCAAGAGCGTCCATGCGCGTTTTAGGAACGGCTTTACCGTTCACGATGGCCAAATTTTGGGCTTGTGCGCCCAAGCTCAGAGTCAGTACAACAGCCGCAGTGGCTACTGCGTGAAGAAAGTGTTTTTTCATGGAATGTCTCAAGAGGGGTTATCTACGACTTCGATAGCCAAAGCATGCAAGCCTTGGTCAATGAATTCTTGCAACGCATCATACACAAGGCGGTGTTTAGCTACCCTTGGTTTGTTGTCGAATTGCGGGCTAGCAATGCGTACACGGAAATGGGTTCCCTCGTCTGAACCGTTGCTTCCAGAATGCCCTGCATGCTGTGCGCTTTCATCCAAAACTTCTAGGAATGTGGGTTGCAGTTGTTGAGACAATTGTTCACGCACGCTCTGTGCAGTGATATTCATGGCGTCTCCTCAGGCTCTTTCATGTAGCGACTGAGGAACAAACCTTGCAGCACCACAAACACCAACATGAGGCCTAAACCTCCGAACAACTTGTAACTCACCCAAGTGTCTGTATCAAAGTTATAGGCTACCCAAATGTTGACAAATCCCATCAACATAAAAAATGCGGCCCAGGCATGCAGTAAGCGGCCCCAGACATCTTGTGGAAGTTCTAATTGCGCACCCATCAAAGATTGGATGAAGTTGCGTTTAAAAATAAAATACCCAATCCATAACGTGGAGCACATCAACCAATACAAAACCGATGGCTTCCACTTGATAAAGGTTTCGTCTTGCGTGATCAATGTTGCGCCGCCAAAAACCACAATCACGCCCAAACTAATCCATTGCATGGTGTCTACACGACCATTTTTGTAACGCATCCATGCAATCTGCAGCACAGTAGCCACAATGGCTATGGCAGTTGCGGCATAAATTCCATAGACTTTAAAAACAATAAAAAACAGGGCAATCGGAAAAAAATCTAACAGTAACTTCATAGCTTGGTCATCAGTCCGGTTTGAAATTAAGAGACGCAGAGTTCATGCAGTATCGAAGGCCTGTAGGGGTTGGGCCATCATCGAACACGTGTCCCAGATGCGCCTCACACTGGCTACAAACCGTTTCTACACGCACCATGCCGTGGGATACATCACGGTTTTCGGTGATAGCAGAAGGTTGCGCGGCTTGGCTAAAACTAGGCCATCCACAACCTGCGTCGAATTTAGTGTTGGCCTCAAACAATAAGGCGTCGCAACACATGCAGTGATAAGTTCCGATTTTCCAGTGGTCTTCGTACTTACCACTGTATGGTCTCTCTGTAGCCGCTTTACGTGTGACGTCAAACGCTACAGGTTCAGCGTTCTTAGCCGCAAGGATAGCTTTCCACTCGATGTCTGTTTTTTTGATTTTCATGATGAACAACTAATTTCAATGTCAGACGCCCATTCTGGCGCAAGTCCAGCCCACGCTTCATGCTCAGGATGTTCGTCGAAGGGGGTTTGAAGCACTTTTAACAAGGACTGCACCATACTGTAATCGCCGTTTTTGGCTTGGCGGATGGACAATTCCCCTAAGTGGTTACGCAAAACAAATTTTGGATTTACTTTTAGCATTGCTTTGCTAATGTTGTTTTTGTCTAAGTTTGCTAAGCGGTCTTCATAACTTTGTAACCAAGTGTCAATGCGATCACGATGGATGAACAAGTCTCGAACGGATTCAAAAGCTTTGTTGGATGCAAAAGACTCGCCCACTGCGTGGCTTAAAAGCCGCCAAAACAAGGGGTAATCCACCCGGTCTTTGTCCATCAGCGACAAAAGGTCTTGAAACAGTGTGCGGTCGTTTGCTTGTGCGTCAGATAGCCCCAGTTTTTCGCGCATACGTGCATCGTAGTAATCGGGATAGAGAGTCTTGTATGTTTCTAACGCATGCAACACGGGTTCTTGTTCTTCAATCAGGGGCATCAATGCTTGCGCCAAACAAAACAAATTCCAATACGCGATTTGCGGTTGTCTTGCGTAGGCATATCGCCCTTGGCTATCGGAATGGTTGCAAATATGGTTAGCGTTAAAACCGTCTAAAAATTGAAACGGCCCGTAATCGAGGGTCAAACCCAAAATACTCATGTTGTCGGTATTCATCACACCATGACAAAAACCAACAGCCTGCCAATGCGCCATCAGAGATGCGGTTCTTTGGGTGGTTTCCTTGATAAGGGCTAGCGCGAGTTGCTTGTCGTCAAACGATTGTTCTGCCAAAGCTGGCATATGTTCCTCCACCACATGGTGCACCAGCGAGCGAACCGCATCGACATTGCCAATCGATGCAAAGTGCTCAAAATGCCCAAATCGCACAAAGCTTGGGCTGACACGTGCAACTACTGCGGCAGTCTCAACCTCTTCTCGGTAGACCTTGGCTGGAGAACCTGTGACACAAAGGGCGCGTGTAGTGGGAACGCCTAAGCCAAACATGGCTTCACTACATAAAAATTCGCGAATGCTGGAACGTAACACCGCGCGCCCATCACCCCTGCGCGAATAGGGGGTTGGTCCCGCGCCTTTCAGTTGTATGTCTTGTAAACCTAAAGGTGTTTGAATTTCTCCGAGACTGATAGCGCGACCATCGCCCAATTGACCTGCCCACACGCCAAATTGATGACCGCTGTAGACACTTGCCTTGGGGCTACTTCCATCGAGATGGGTGCTTCCCGCCATAGCAGAGAGGAAAGATTCGTCTGTGAACAATTGCTTGGAAAGTCCCAAAGCGTCACGAAGAACTTCGTTATGTGCAACCCAAATAGGTGCGGGCAATGGAGTTGGAGGGCACACGGTGGCAAAAGTCTCGCCTAAGTTGCCAAATTTAGGCTGCCAATCCAGCAAGGAATTTGTCATGGCAGGCATTGTCTCTCTTGAGTCGGGAAATCCATGAGGTCTTTTTTGTTCAAACTGGTTAAAAACTTGATAAGTCTTGGCACAATGGCGCATCAAAAAAGCACGGTCGTGCCAAAAAGTTTGCCATAGGAGTATCGCGTGTTCGGTTTAATGCAAAAGCAATCTTTACTCATTTCTCATTTGATTGAGTTTGCTGACCGCCATCACGGTGATGGTGAAGTGGTTTCTCGCAGAGTGGAGGGCGACATCCACCGTTACGCTTGGTCTGATGTAGCGCGTCGTTCTAGACAAGTAGCGAACACCTTAGACGCAGCCAAGTTGGCCTTCAGTGACCGAGTCGCCACCTTGGCTTGGAATGGGTATCGCCATTTGGAGTTGTATTTTGGTGTGAGTGGAAGTGGCCGCGTTCTACACACCATTAACCCGCGTTTGCATCCAGACCAAATTGCATGGATCGCCAATCACGCAGAAGACCAAGTGCTCTGCTTTGACATAACTTTTCTTCCCATCATTCAGGCTATGCACAGCAAGTGCAACACCATCCGCCAATGGGTGGCGATGTGCGATGTTGATAAATTGCCTGCCGACACAGGTATCCCTAACTTGGTGAGCTATGAAGCATGGATAGCTAATCAATCAACAGACTACCAATGGCCTAGCTTTGACGAGAACTCCGCTTCCAGCATGTGCTACACGAGCGGCACCACGGGCAACCCAAAAGCAGCGCTTTACAGCCACCGGTCGACCATCTTGCATGCTTATGCTGCAGCACTGCCGGACGTCATGGGCATTTCAGCGCGAGACGCCATATTGCCAGTGGTACCGATGTTCCACGTCAACGCATGGGGCATTCCATACAGCGCAGCGCTGACAGGTGCCAAATTGGTTTTTCCTGGTCCCGGCATGGATGGCAAATCTATTTATGAACTGATTGAGGGTGAGGGCGTGACCTATGCGGCGGGTGTTCCAACGGTATGGCAAATGCTGTTGACCCATATGAAAGCCAATGGCTTGAAGTTCTCGACATTGAACCGCACAGTGATCGGCGGATCCGCTTGTCCTCCCGCCATGATTCAAACGTTCATGGATGACTATGACGTGGATGTCTTGCATGCTTGGGGCATGACGGAGATGAGCCCACTGGGCACACTGAGCACACTCAAAAACAAACACCTGAAATTGTCCGAACCAGAGCAAATGAAAATTCGCCTCAAACAAGGGCGCGCGATTTTTGGTGTCGACATGAAGATAGTGGACGACGCTGGAAAAGACTTACCCCATGATGGCAAAGCCTATGGCGACTTGTTAGTCAAAGGCCCATGGGTGGTTGCAGAATATTTCAAAGGCGAGGGTGGCTCACCTTTGGTGAAAGATTCACACGGTGTTGAATGGTTCCCAACAGGTGACGTCGCAACCATCGATACCGATGGCTATATGCAAATCACCGACCGCAGCAAAGACGTTATCAAGTCTGGTGGCGAGTGGATCAGTTCCATCGACATAGAAAACATTGCCGTCGCCCATCCCAGTGTTTTGATGGCAGCTTGCATTGGTGTGAAGCACCCCAAATGGGACGAACGTCCTATCGTTGCAGTGGTCAAGAAACCCGATGCACAAGTGTCACGTGAAGAGCTACTGGCTTTTTACGAAGGTAAAACCGCCAAGTGGCAAATTCCAGATGACGTGGTTTTTGTGGACAGCATTCCGATCGGTGCCACTGGCAAGATGTTGAAAACAAAATTACGAGAGCAATTAAAAGACTATGTTCTACCCAATCTTTAGAAAAGACTAGTGCATTCCCTAGATGCTTTAATGAGCAAACCCTGTAACCATTGATTGTTTAAAAATATTAAGGAGATAGTTATGAAATTTACCCATAAATTTATTGCAACTGCAGCATTAGCAATGCTTGGAACATCAGCATTCGCTCAGGCTGGTGAAACCGTAAAAATCGCATGGATTGATCCGCTCTCTGGATTGATGGCACCTGTAGGCTCAAACCAGTTAAAAACATTTCAATTTTTTGCTGAGAAATTCAACGCTAACAATCCGGCCAAAGTTAAATTTGAAATCGTGGGCTTTGATAACAAGCTCAGCCCAGCTGAGAGCTTGAACGCTATGCAAGCAGCCATGGACCAAGGCATTCGTTATATCTCGCAAGGCAATGGTTCATCTGTAGCTGGTGCCATCATCGAAGCAGTCAATAAACATAATGAAAGAAACCCTGGTAAGGAAGTTATTTTCTTAAACCACTCTGCGGTTGATCCAGATTTCACAAATAGCAAATGTAGTTTTTGGCATTTCCGCTATGACGCGGATACCTCTATGAAAATTGAGGCTATGACTACTTTCATGAAGGATAAAACTGACATCAAGAAGGTTTACCTATTCAACCAAAATTATTCTCATGGCCACCAAGTTGCTAAATACGCCAAAGAAAACTTAACCCGCAAACGCCCTGATATTCAAATCGTTGGCGAAGATCTCCATCCTTTGGCGCAAGTTCGTGATTTCTCACCTTACATTGCCAAAATCAAAGCATCGGGTGCGGACACTGTGATCACAGGTAACTGGGGTTCAGATTTGGCTTTATTGGTAAAGGCTGCAAACGAGGGCGGCTACAACGGTAAGTTCTATACCTATTACACAGGTGTATCTGGCACTCCAACAGCGCTTGGTAAAAATGGCGAAGGTAAAGTTTTCCAAATCAGTTATGGTCACTACAACATGGGTGGCCAATACCAAAAATGGATGGAAGAATTCAATGCCAAATACAAAGACGACATCTACACATTCTCAATGGCCAACATTTTGAATTCACTCAGTTTAGCAATGGCAAAAGCAAAATCTACTGACCCTGTAAAAGTTGCATTTGCGCTCGAAGGATTGAAGTTTCAAAGCTTTGCTGGAGAAAACGAAGTCCGTAAATCTGATCATCAAATGCAACAAACTATGTTCTTAACTGTTTGGCAGAAAGCGGATAAAAAATATCCTTACTCAGCTGAAAATACAGGGATGACACTAGCGCCTGTTCAAAAGTATGAGCCTTACGTGGCTAGTACGCCAACTAGCTGCCAGATGAAGCGCCCTAGTTAAGTATTCTTTCCCTTAATAAAGAGTGCGTCGTTGACGCACTCTTTTTTTAGAAATTTTTAAAAGACTTCATGGAATTTTTTGTAATCTCAACACTCAATGGATTGAGTTACGGTTTGTTGTTATTCATGCTGAGTTCCGGCTTGACGCTGATCTTTAGCATGATGGGCGTGTTGAATTTCGCCCACGCAAGCTTCTACATGATTGGTGCCTATATTGGTTTCACCCTCAATTCGGTCTTGGGGTTTTGGACCGCCTTGTTTGTAGCCCCTGTTCTTGCTGGTTTATTGGGTGCTTTTTTCGAAAAATTTTGTCTGCGTCGTGTTCATAAATTCGGACATGTCCCAGAGTTGTTGATCACGTTTGGCCTCTCCTACGTAGTATTGGAAATAGTCCAATTAGTTTGGGGAAGAACAGCAGTGGAGTTTCAACCTCCCATGGAGTTGCAAGGCCCCGCATTTACGCTGATTCAAAACTCAGTGAATGGTTTGTCACTTGTCTGGGGCGCGGCATCGCCTGAGCTATGCCAAGCAGCGGATCTAGCGGTGCGCGTAGTGTGTTCACCCTTTCCTGCAACCCGCGCGTTCATGATGTTGGTTGCTGTCAGCATGATGTTTGGGCTTTGGTTGTTATTGACCAAAACCCGCGTGGGCTTGGTCATACAAGCTGCGCTAACGCACCCAGAAATGGTGGAGTCCTTGGGGCATAACGTGCCACGCGTTTTTATGTCGGTGTTTGGCGTTGGGACTGCGCTTGCTGGTTTAGCGGGCGTCATTGGTGGCAGTACTTTCGTCACAGAGCCTGCTATGGCTGCGACCGTGGGTTCTGTGATTTTTGTGGTGGTCGTGGTGGGCGGTATGGGCTCTTTAGCAGGTGCCTTTTTAGCCTCAATCATTATTGGAATTGTCCAAACCTTCGCAGTAGCACTCGACTACTCGGTTTTATCGCTTCTACAAAATATGGGTATCGCAGTGGGTGTTGCATCGCAAGATAACGCCCTACTAAAACTCACAATTTCACAAGTCGCGCCCATACTGCCGTACTTGTTCTTGGTATTGATTTTGATCTTCAGGCCACGTGGTTTGCTAGGTAAGCGCGAGTCATAACATTTATGAAAAGTTCTGCCGCCTATTTCGAGTTCAAACCCTTCAACGTGGCACGTTGGGTGATTTGGGGACTGTTTGCCGCTATTTTGTTATTGGCACCCAAAGTATTCTCTAGCAATTTTTCTGTGTCCATGTTGACCCAAATGGGCGCAGTCATGATTGTGTGTTTGTCTTACAACATGCTTTTAGGCCAAGGTGGCATGTTGAGCTTTGGCCATGCTGTCTATACGGGGCTAGGGGCTTACATCGCCATGCATACGCTCAATGCGGCTGCAAGTGGGCTCGTGCCCGTGCCTGTGTCTTTGATTCCTTTGGTGGGTGGCATTGGCGGTATGTTCTTTGCCGTGTTGTTTGGTTACGTCACCACCCGAAAATCGGGCACAACATTTGCCATGATTACCTTAGGCGTTTCTGAGTTGGTGTTTGCCATGTCATTGATGTTCTCTGGTTTTTTTGGTGGCGAGGCAGGTATCTCTGGCAACCGAGTTTTTGGTCAACCCTTTTTAGGTATCACCTTTGGCCCACCCATTCAGGTGTATTACTTAACAGCAGCGTACACATTTGTCTGTGTGGCATTGATGTATGCCTTCACGCGCACTCCGCTTGGACGGATATTGAATGCGGTACGCGATAACCCAGAGCGTGTTGAATTCATCGGGTACAACACCCAACATGTTCGTTATATTGCTTTTATCATCGCTGGATTTTTTGCTGGTATTGCGGGTGGAATTGGCGCGCTCAACTTTGAAATTGTGACTGCTGAGGTCGTTGGCGCCGCGCGTTCAGGTGCTTATTTGTTGTTCACATTTTTAGGTGGCGCCACTTTCTTTTTTGGGCCCATCATTGGTGCTATTTTGTTGGTGCTGGCGTTCGTATTGCTGTCAGAATTTACCAAAGCATGGTTGCTGTATTTGGGGCTCGTCTTCTTATTCATGGTGATGTTCGCTCCAGGTGGTATCTCCAGTTTGATCATGATGAATCTGCGCTTGGCCGCTTTTGGTCGCTTACGCCATATCTGGGTGGCCTACATCGGACTCGGATTAACAGCGCTATTGGGTTTGGCTGGGGTTGCCGCCATCGTCGAGATGGTCTATCACTTGCAACTCAATGCCGCTATGGGGCCTGAAGTGCGTTTTGCAGGATTTACCTTGAACACCGAAGCAAGCCATAGTTGGTTTGGATGTGTCTTGCTGGTGGTAACTGGTTTTGGTTTATTTGAATTAGCCAGACGTCAGTACCTACATGACTGGGGTGAGTCACAAGAATTCATCGAGAAAGAAGTCAAGCGCAGGGAGGCAGCCCTGTGAACGCCTTAGAACTTAAAAACGTGCAGAAAAATTTTGGTAAGACTGAAATCATTCGTGGCATTGATCTAGCAGTCCAGGCTGGTGAGCGTGTTGCCATCATCGGTCCGAATGGTGCTGGAAAATCTACCTTGTTCAATTTAATTAGCGGCCGTTTTGCACCCACGAGTGGTGAAATTTGGTTGGGTGCGCATCGCATTGATGGCAAACAGCCTTTTGAAATCAACCGCTTAGGACTATCTAGAAGTTTTCAAATAACCAACATATTTCCTAAGCTCAGCGTTTTTGAAAATCTACGTTGCGCAGTCTTGTGGAGCCTTGGCTACAAATACACCTTCTTTAAATTTTTAGCAGATTTAGACGATGCTAATGATTTAGCGGAGCAATACATGCAACGCATCCGCTTAGACAAGAAACGTGATGTCTTGGCCATGAACCTGACTTACGCCGAACAGCGTGCACTTGAGATCGGCATCACTATTGCGGGTGGCGCTGAAGTTATTTTGTTAGACGAACCTACTGCCGGTATGAGTAAAAGCGAAACATTGCGCTTTATTCAATTGATCCGCCAGGTCACAGAAGGCAAAACGCTTCTCACTGTTGAACACGATATGGGCGTTGTATTTGGCTTGGCAGACAAAATTGCGGTGGTGGTGTATGGAGAAGTCATTGCGTTTGATACACCTGATGCAGTGCGTTCTAACCCTAAAGTGCAAGAAGCCTACCTTGGTAGCGCGCAAGCGCATTAACTCGTAACCCATAGTCTTCAACGTAATTCGCATGCTAAAAATAGAAAACCTTCACGCGTTTTATGGCAAAAGCCATGTGTTGCATGGCGTGTCGTTTGACATCAACTCTGGTGAAATCGTGTCCTTGCTTGGACGCAACGGCTCAGGACGATCTACTACAGCGAAAACCATCATGGGCTTGGTGGAATGCCAAGGCTCCATTGAATGGAATGGACAAGCTATTGTGGATAAGAAGGCTTACCAAATTGCCCATCTTGGTATTGGCTACGTCCCTGAAAACCGCGACATATTTCCTAAACTCACTGTGCACCAAAACCTAATGCTCGGACAAAAGGGCAGAGGTGAGGGCAGTCGCTGGAATTTTGACGATATGTACGCCATGTTCCCTCGTCTGAAAGAGCGGCAACATACCGAGGCAGGTGTTTTGTCTGGCGGTGAACAACAAATGCTGACGCTTTGTCGTACCTTGATGGGCGACCCAGATCTCATCATCATTGATGAACCTACGGAAGGTCTTGCGCCCAAAATTGTTGCCCAAGTTGGCCAGTACTTAGAAACCTTGAAGCAAAAAGGTATTTCTGTTTTATTGATAGAACAAAAGCTAACGATTGCTATGGATATTTCAGACCGTGTTTTGGTCATGGGCCACGGCAGTATTGTGTTTTCAGGCACGCCCACACAACTTCGCGAAGACGCTTATATCCGCCGTGAATGGCTAGAAGTTTGATCTAGAATGAAAAAAGAACGATCGTTCTTTTTTTCTTGTCCCAATTCAGTTTCAACAAGGAATCCGCATGAGTGCAGACTACAAAGTTCACGGCGACGTGGCTGTTATTTCTTTAAACAACCCGCCCGTAAACGGTCTGGGGCTGTCAACGCGACAAGCTATTACTGAAGGTGTGGAGAAAGCAGTTCAAGATGCTTCCATCAAATCGATTGTGATCACTGGACATGGAAAAGCTTTTTCAGGTGGCGCTGACATTCGTGAGTTTGGTTCTCCTAAAGCAACACAAGAACCCAATTTATTGAGTGTGATCACGCAAATTGAAAATTGTGCAAAACCTGTGGTGGCCGCAGTTCATACCGTAGCGATGGGTGGTGGTTTGGAACTAGCACTCGGATGCCACTACCGCATGGCTGCACCCGGAGCCAGCATTGCATTACCCGAAGTCAAAATTGGATTGATTCCTGGTGCTGGCGGCACGCAACGTTTGCCTCGCGTTTTGGGTGTCGAGCCTGCGCTCAACATGATAGTTAGCGGAGAACCTATCAAAAGCGAAATGCTCGCGATGTTGCCTGGTCAAAAATTATTCGACAAGATGGCCGCATCCCCAGAGTCCTTAATAGATGAAGCTTTGAAGTTTGCCCGTGAAGTAGCTGATGTGCGTCCTTTGCCGCGTGTACGTGATTTGCCTTGCAAACACCCACAAGGCGATGCGTACTTCCAATTCACGCGCAATATGGTCAAAGGCATGGCGAAGAACTATCCCGCACCACCAAAGTGCGTCGATGCCGTGCAAGCAGCGACCAAGAAAAAATTCGAAGATGGCATGGTGTTAGAGCGTGAACTCTTCATCAATTTAATGTGGACACCTGAATGCCGTGCTCTAAGACATTTATTCACCTCACAACGCGCCGCGTCTAAGATTGCAGACGTACCCGACACCACACCCACCCGTGCTATCAAACAAGTTGCAGTGATCGGTGCAGGGACTATGGGCGGTGGTATCAGCATGAATTTCTTGAATGCAGGTATTCCTGTCAAGATATTGGAGACTAAGCAAGAAGCACTTGACCGTGGCATCGCCACTATCCAAAAAAACTACGAAGCGCAAGTCAAAAAAGGTAAGCTGAAAGAAGACAAATATGCGCAGCGCATGGCATTACTCACTAGCACGCTGAGTTATGACGATATCAAAGACGCAGACTTGGTAATTGAAGCAGTGTTTGAAGAAATGGGCGTCAAAGAAACTGTATTCAAGCAGTTAGACGCCGTGATGAAGCCTGGTGCAATCTTGGCATCCAACACTTCGACTTTAGACGTCAATGCGATTGCTAATTTCACCAAGCGCCCACAAGATGTCATCGGCATGCACTTCTTCAGTCCGGCTAATGTCATGAAGTTGTTGGAAGTCGTGCGCGGCGCACAAACAGCCAAAGATGTTTTGGCAACCGTGATGGCGCTTGCTAAGACGATTAAGAAAACTGCTGTCGTATCGGGTGTATGTGACGGATTTATTGGCAACCGCATGATCGAGCAATACGGTCGCCAAGGTGGATTCTTATTAGAAGAAGGATGCACACCACAGCAAGTCGACAAAGCCATCGAGAAATTTGGTTTCGCCATGGGACCTTTCCGTATGGGCGATTTGGCGGGTAACGACATCGGTTGGGCTATTCGCAAGCGCCGCTATGTTGAAAAGCCGCATATGAAATACAGCAAGACAGCTGATTTACTTTGTGAAATGGGTCGCTTTGGACAAAAAGTGGGCAAAGGTTGGTACGACTACCAGGTCGGCAAACGCGACGCTATTCCTAACAAAGAAGTGGAAGACATGGTCGTCAAACATCGCGCGACGATAGGTATCACAGCCAGAAAAATCAGCGATGAAGAAATTGTCCAGCGCTTGGTGTTTTCATTGGTGAACGAAGCTGCACACATATTGGAAGACGGTATTGCATCCAAGGCCAGCGATATTGATATGGTCTACATCACTGGCTACGGATTCCCGATTTACCGAGGCGGTCCTATGTTGTATGCAGACCAAGTGGGTCTCTTCAATGTGGTGCAAGCCATGCACCGCTTTGCCGCCAACCCGCATGACGATGCCGAGTTCTGGAAGCCTGCGCCCTTGTTGGCGAAATTGGCTGCCGAAGGCAAAACTTTCAATTAAGGAATTCCCATGACCAATGCAGTAATTGTTTCTACCGCACGCACACCTCTGGCTAAAAGTTGGAAAGGTGCTTTCAACATGACACATGGCGCTACGCTAGGTGGCCATGCAGTCAAGCATGCAATTGCTAGAGCTGGCATTGATGCCGCTGAAGTTGAAGACGTGATCATGGGATGCGCCACACCAGAAGGTGCAACGGGGGCCAATATTGCACGTCAAATTGCTTTGATGGCAGATTGCCCGATCACAGTGAGTGGTTTGACAGTGAACCGTTTTTGTTCATCCGGTTTACAAACCATTGCCTTGGCTGCGCAACGCGTCATCGCGGGTGAGGGTGACATTTATGTCGCAGGTGGTGTGGAAAGTATTTCTTGTGTGCAACAAGAAATGAACCAACACATGTTGGCAGACATGGACCTGATGAAAAAGAAGCCTGAAATCTATTGGAATATGCTGCAAACGGCTGAGCAAGTAGCCAAGCGTTACAACATATCCCGTGAACGAATGGATGCTTACGGCGCTGAGAGCCAACAAAGAGCCTGCGCCGCCCAAGCAGCCGGCAAGTTCAATGATGAGATTGCACCCATCACCGTGCAAGCGGGCGTGATCGACAAAGTCATGGGCATGATGACTAAACAAGTCACCGTGAGTGCAGATGAAGGATTGCGTGAAGGCACCACCATAGAGAGCGTATCAGGCATCAAGCCCGCCATGCCAGGTGGCGTAATTGCTGCTGGTAATGCCAGCCAATTCTCTGATGGTGCAGGTGCTTGCGTAGTCATGAGCGAAGAACTCGCCAGCAAACGCGGTTTGAAACCTCTGGGTCGATTCTTAGGTTTTGCAGTGGCAGGTTGTGAGCCCGATGAAATGGGCATCGGTCCGGTATTTGCTGTTCCTAAAGTCTTGAAGCGCTTAGGTCTGACCGTGAACGATATAGATTTGTGGGAACTCAACGAAGCTTTTGCTGTCCAAGTTTTGTACTGCCGTGACACTTTAGGCATTCCTGCCGAACGTTTGAATGTGAACGGTGGTGCTATTGCTGTAGGCCACCCCTATGGTGTGAGCGGACAGCGCCTGACAGGTCATGCATTGATTGAAGGCAAACGTCGCGGCGCCAAACGGGTAGCAGTGACCATGTGTATTGGTGGCGGCATGGGTGCTGCAGGCATCTTTGAAGTGCTTTAAAGAGTTGGCGTAAGTCAAAGTAATTTTTTTATACCTCTGTAAAAAAGGTATTGGTCTTTTAAAGAAAGTACCTTATGCAGGAAAGTTTTGGCGCCTACATTCCATTTGTCGAGCATTTAGGCTTTGAGATGGAGTTTTTTGAAGACGGCCAATCCGAGTTGCGCTATCTGCCAGAAGAGTCTCATTTGAATTCTTTCAATGTAACGCACGGTGGTGCTTTGATGGCGCTTTTAGACGTAACGATGGCTACTGCCGCGAGAAGCGTAGACAAAACCATGGGCGTTGTGACTATCGAAATGAAAACCTCTTTTATGCAGCCTGCACGTGGACAACTTGTGGGGAAGGGCAAACTTTTGCACCGTAGCAAAAGCATGGCATTTACCGAGGGCACTGTGCTGGATGCGCAAGGCAATATTTGTGCGCACGCTACAGGCACTTTCAAATATGTTCCTCGGGCCATCCAACCCAACCAATCTAACCACGAAATTTCAACCGATTAATCATTAATCTTACGGAGACAACTATGCATGACAACCAACAACTCTTACTAGACAACCGCCCCCAAGGCGAAGCGACTACCAGTAACTTCAAATTGGTGACCACTAAAACGCATGCCCTCACGGAAAACCAAGTCTTGGTGCGTCACCATTATTTGAGTTTGGATCCGTATATGCGCGGCCGCATGAATGACAGCAAAAGTTATGCGGTACCGCAACCCCTTGGTCAAGTGATGATTGGCGGCACAGTTGGTGAAGTGGTGGACAGCAAGCATCCCAAATTCCACTTAGGCGACAAAGTGGTCGGCATGGGTGGATGGCAACACTACAGCGTAGTGGACGGAAACGCCCCAGGCATGTTGCGTAAAGTCGATACGACCCATGTGCCGCTAAGCCATTATTTAGGCGCTGTTGGCATGCCAGGTGTTACAGCTTTCTATGGCTTGGTCAAAATTATTTCACCCAAAGCAGGAGAAACCGTGACGGTTAGCGCTGCGAGTGGCGCTGTAGGTAGCGCATTCGGTGCTTTAGCCAAAGCCAGAGGATGCCGTGTAGTGGGTATCGCCGGTGGCAAAGACAAATGTGAGTATGTGGTGAAAGAACTTGGCTTTGATGCGTGCATTGATTACAAAGAACACAAAGACTATGTGACTCTCTCCAAAGCGTTACGCGATGTATGTCCTAACGGTATCGACGGCCATTTTGAAAATGTAGGCGGCATGGTTTTAGATGCCGTCATGTTGCGCACCAACGCCTTTGCCCGTATCGCTGTCTGCGGAATGATTGCCGGTTATGACGGCGCGCCGATTGCCATGACCAATCCTGCCTTGATATTGGTGAATCGCATGCGGGTCGAAGGATTTATCGTCAGCGAGCACATGGAAGTGTGGCCTGAAGCATTGCAAGAACTTGGCACTTTAGTCGGCACTGGTAAATTGCGCCCACGTGAAACGATGGCCCAAGGTTTGGAAGAAGCGCCGCAAGCATTTTTAGGGCTTCTCAAAGGTAAAAACTTTGGTAAGCAATTGGTCAAGTTAATTTAATTCAACGCAATTCACACACACCATGTCCAACGTCATCTTGCACCATTACCCTTTATCGCCTTTTGCAGAAAAGGTGCGTCTCATTTTTGGGTTTAAAAAAATGGCATGGCAAAGCGTCATCATCCCGATGTACATGCCTAAGCCTGACGTGATTGCGCTGACAGGTGGACATCGACGTACACCGCTTATGCAAATCGGTGCAGATATTTATTGCGACACCGCATTGATATCCGATGTGCTTGAGCAAATGTCTCCCACGCCCACGCTCTATCCAGAAGCCGTCAAAGGGGCCGCGCGTATCGTGGCGCAATGGGCTGACACTTCGGTGTTTCCAGTGGCGATGGCATACAACTTCCAACCCAGTGGAGCGGCACATGTGCTGGCTGGGTGGAATCCTGAAGACATCAAAGTATTCGTGCAAGACCGTGCAACGATGCGAGGCGGTGCGCCACGTATGCCTGCGGCAGACGCCGAAGGCATGTACCGCAGCTATTTAAGACGCATGGCCAATATGCTGGACCACCATCCGTTTTTAATGGGTGATGCGCCATCTATTTCCGACTTCTCTGCGTACCACCCAACTTGGTACACCTTGCGCAAGGTCGCGCCGCTTGCAGGCATCTTTGATGCAACACCCAATGTGCGCGATTGGATCGAACGCATGGAGAAGTTTGGGCATGGCAACTCTACTGAAATAAGCTCCACGCAATCACTAGAGATCGCAAGTCAAGCCACCCCCGTCGATGTATCAAAAGAACCATTTATTGATTTACACGGCATTGCGCTTGGCTCTAAAGTGGTCATCACTGCCGAATCATTTGGCCTTGAACCTACGCATGGAGAACTGGTTGCTGCAACGAGAACACGTATCACCGTGCGTCGCCATGATGAGGGGGCTGGCACTGTCCATGTGCATTTTCCACGCGTGGGGTTTGTCATGAAAAAGGATGAATCGTGATTTCAAACTTCAAAGGCAAAGTGGCGGTACTGACTGGCGCTGGTTCAGGCTTTGGTTTGGAGTGCGCAAAGATCGGCGCGCAATTGGGTATGAAACTGGTATTGGTCGATGTCCAAAAGGACGCACTAGATGCAGCAAAAGCGCAAATGCAAGCATTAGGTGCCGAGGTCATGGCGCGTCTAGTGGATGTATCCAATGAAGGCCAAATGCAAGCACTGGCCAATGACGTACAACAAACATTTGGCGCCCCCAATTTTGTTTTCAACAACGCAGGCGTCGGCGCAGGTGGCTTGGTCTGGGAAAACACCGTGGCCGATTGGGAATGGTTACTGGGTGTGAACTTATGGGGCGTAGTGCATGGCGTGCGTTTATTCACACCCATGATGCTTGAGGCTGCGAGCAAAGATCCAAATTTCCAAGGTCATATCGTCAACACCGCAAGTATGGCTGGATTGTTGACGCCTCCCAATATGGGCATTTACAACGTCACGAAACACGCCGTCGTAGCATTGACAGAAACTTTGTACCAAGATTTGAAACTGGTCAGCGACCAAATTAGCGCCAGTGTGTTGTGTCCTTACTTTGTGCCTACTGGTATCAGCCAAAGTCACCGCAACCGACCGAGCCAATTAAAAGCCGACAAGCCCACTAAGAGCCAATTGATTGGCCAAGCCATGAGCGATAAAGCGGTAGGCAGCGGCAAAGTGAGTGCAGCGGATGTGGCGAAGATGGTGTTTGATGCGATCGAACAAGACCAGTTCTACATCTACAGCCATCCCAAAGCGCTTGGCAATGTGCAACACCGCATGGAAGCCATTGTGCAAGGCCATAATCCGCCAGACCCGTTTAAAGAGCGTCCTGATATTGGTGACAAGCTAAGAGCCGATTTACGTAGTTAAGCGAGACAGTCGGTCGATTCGGCATCGACCTTTTGAAACAAAGCCCAGAGTATGCAAAAAATAGTGGGCCAGTTGGCCAATGAAATCAAGATCCGTCCTGAACAGGTGCGCGCAGCTGTTGAATTGATCGACGGTGGAGCGACCGTTCCTTTCATCGCCCGTTACCGAAAAGAAGTGACAGGTGGATTAGACGATATCCAATTGCGTGAACTCGAAGCACGTTTAACGTATCTGCGTGAACTTGAGACGCGACGCACTGCAGTGATCAAAAGCATTGAAGATCAAGGCAAATTGACGCCTGAGCTTCGGTTGGCATTAGACGCTGCAGCTACCAAGCAAGAGCTAGAAGACTTGTATTTGCCCTTCAAACCCAAAAGACGCACCAAAGGCATGATCGCCATAGAGGCTGGGCTAGAACCAATGGCCCATCAACTCTTTGCTGATCCATCTCTCAACCCTGTAGCCATAGCCGAGGCTTTTTTAGCCGAACACAAAGAAGCCTTGAGCAAAATTGAGGGCGCTGATTTTTCAACGACAGCAGCCTTGCTTGACGGTGTGCGAGATATTTTGAGTGAGCGTTGGGCAGAAGATGCA
>JBBAOY010000002.1:63340-78840 GCA_040401095.1 Limnohabitans sp. | reverse complement strand
GCCATTTGTACTGAGATTTCTTTGTCGAACATGTTCTCGAAGGTGTCCATGCCGCTGGACTGGTTCTCTTCGTCTTTCATGCTGGCTTCGCGCATGGATTTCATCATCATTTGGATGAAGAGGCCTTCAAACTGCTGCGAAGATTCTTTCAGCGCTTTGTCTTGGTTTTGTTGGGCTTGTCCACGCAACTCGCCCAAGCCCGAAAAGTCCAGATAGGACTTTGCGGTGGAGTTGTTGTCAATAGAGCTGCTCATGGTGCGCTCGCTTAAATGATGACCAATTCGGCGCGCAGGCTACCAGAGCTTTTCAAAGCTTCCAAGATCGCGATCAAAGCAGACGGTGTGGCGCCAATTTGGTTGACTGCATCGACAATTTGACGCAGCTCGACACCAGGCTGGAACAAGAACATAGGCTTGTTAGGCTCGCCCACATCAATCGCAGCGTTTTGTACTTCGGTGGTTTGGCCACCTGCAAATGCATTGGGTTGCGACACTTCGTTGGTCGCTGTAATAGCCACCGAGATCGTGCCATGTGAAACAGCTGCTGCTGTTACACGTACAGAACGGTTTATAACAACAGTTCCAGTGCGTGAATTGATAACAACGCGAGCTGGTGGTTCACCTGGTGTAACTTCGAGCGCTTCAATCATGCTCATAAATGACACACGTTGATTCAAGTTTTTAGGGGCTCGTACCGATACCGATACGCCATCCAGTGCTTGTGCAAGATCACCGCCAAATTTTTTATTGATCGCGTTGACGATAGCAGTCGTTGTCGAAAAATCGTTTTCACGGATATTGAAGATCACGTTCTCTGAGGTCTCAAAAGGCGTGTCGACAATGCGCTCAACAATTGCACCACCGGGGATGCGTGAAGATGTAGGAACGCCAATGGTGACTTTAGAACCCGCTGCGTTAGCGTCTATACCAGTCGTGGTCAATGCACCTTGGGCTAAGGCATAAATTTCGCCGTCCACACCGCGCATGGCCGTCATGATCAAACTTCCACCGCGCAAGCTGGTCGCTTTACCGATGGCAGACACGTTAATGTCGATACGCTGTCCCGGCTTTGCAAAACCAGGTAGGTCTGCAGTGACCAGCACTGCAGCTGTATTTTTAATATCGATACGGGCTGCGGTAGCTGCAGTTTCAAAGTCGGTTAAAGGGCCATCAATACGGACACCCATTTGTGCCAACATGGCTTTCATACTTTGTGTGGTGAAGGGGACTGAGGCGTCGTCGCCCGTGCCTTGCAAGCCCACCACCAAACCATAACCAATCAATTGGTTAGGGCGTTGTGAGGCCAAGGTCGCCAAGTCTTTGATGCGGTCTGCACAGGCACTGCCGGCAGCCAAAACCAAAACGCTTGCAACACAAGCACGTAAAAAAGAAGAACAGCGCAACATAGGAGCCAACACTTTCCGTAATTAAAAAGGCCAGAACTTATGCATCAAGGTAGTTCCCCACCCTGCGCGTGTAGCGTTGGCTAAATCGCCAGAGCCACGGTAAGCAATTTGTGCATTGGCCAAACGGCGTGATTGCACCGTGCTGTTAGGGCCTACGTCTTCAGGACGGATCACGCCCGAGACTTGAATGACTTCAGTACCTTCCGCAAGTCCGAGTTTTTTCTCGCCACGCACCATCAGGTTTCCGTTGGCCAAAATTTCAACGACTGTGACAGCGACTGATCCTGACAAGGTAGCGAGCTGGTCTGCTGTGCCTTTGCCAGTGCTAGAGGCTTTGTTGTTGTTGAGGTCAATGCCTTCCAATAAAGGATGCACTTTTCCAATCGTGGTGCTAGCACCTGATGGGAATGTGTTTTTTGCTTCGCGGCTGACATCTGTGTTTTGTGTGCGCGCAGCTTGTGTTTTTTCATCCAACAAGACGGTGATGATGTCGCCGACTTGGTAGTTGCGGCCACGACCAAACCATGCATCGCTTTGGCGGTTGCTGTAAATGCCACCTGTGGTGACACGTACGGCATCTTTGGCTAACGGATAAACCGGCTGAAAGTCTGGCGAAGGCTTCAACACCATATCGACAGGCTCGGTGGCACAGCCTTGCAACAAGACCAACAAGACTGTTGGTAAAAGAAGTTGTGTAAATTTCATAATGAACCTCACTTAAACGTTTTGGTTCAAGAACTTCAACATGCCGTCGACCGCAGAGATGGCCTTCGAGTTGATTTCATACGCGCGCTGGGTTTCGATCATGTTGACCATTTCTTCCACCACGTTGACGTTAGACGCTTCAAGCGAACCTTGCTTCAAGGTGCCAGCACCGTTCAAACCAGGTTGCAAAATTTGCGCAACACCACTAGAGGCAGACGCCGCATACAAGTTATTGCCCTCAGGCTTCAAGCCACTTGGATTAACAAAACGTGCAATTTGAATTTGTCCCAACACCTGCGCACCTTGGCCAGCGACCAACTCAACCGAGGTGGTGCCGTCTTGACCGATGGTCACAGAGGCTGCGTTGTTAGGAATGGTGATGTTGGGCACCAAGGGGAAGCCCAAGGCCGTAACAATTTGTCCGGTGTTAGAGATCTTGAAGTTGCCATCGCGTGAATACGAGGTCGTGCCATCGGGCATTTGAATTTGGAAATAACCATCGCCCAACACCGCCACGTCTAATGGTGACTGGGTGTTGATGATGTTGCCTTGTAAGTGCAGCTTTTCAGTGGCGTTGATCTTCACACCAGTACCAAGCATCAAGCCGGTAGGCGACAAGGTGTTTTGTGAGGTTTGACCACCAGGTTGTTTAATGTTTTGATACAGCAAGTCTTCAAAGACGGCGCGGTCGCGCTTAAACCCCGTGGTGTTCACGTTGGCCAAGTTGTTGGAAATGACGTTCATGCGCGTTTGCTGCGCGTCAAGACCTGTTTTGGCTACCCATAAAGATGCGTCCATGGTGGTTCGCTCCGGTTAAAACTTCAATTAGGCAATCTTCATCATGGAAGCGCCTGACTCGTCGTTGGACTTGCTTTCTTTGATGATTCGCACTTGGTGTTCAAAATTGCGGCTCTGTTCAATCAGCTTGACCATCGATGCCATTGGATTGACACTGCTGCCCTCAAGGGCTTGGGGTGTCAAAGAAACTGGCTCAGTACCATTTGCAATGTTTGTGCCAGGCGGGCTGGCATCAACCGCAAACAAGCCGTCGTTGCGCTTGATCAAGTCGGTTTTGCTGGCGTCGCGCAACATCAACTGGGCAATCGCCTGCTGCACCGGAACTCCCTGCTGGGCTGGGTCATAGGCATACAAAGTGCCTGAAGGACTAAAAGAAATCTTGAAACCTTGTGGCACGGTGATAGGGCCACCACCGTCCGCCTGCACGATATGGCCTGAACCCGTCTCTAAAACACCATTGGAATTAACTTTCAAGTCACCTCGGCGGGTAAACGCCAGTTTTCCGTCACTGCCTGTGACGCCTAAAACGGTTTTGTGGTTCATAGCCACGTCTAAATCGCGGCCTGTCACCATCAAAGGGCCGGGCTCGAGGTTGACGCGGTCGGTTGTGACCAAACGCGGTTGCATACGGGTGTCGAAACCAAAACCCACGGCCAATTCAGGCTGGATATTGGCTTCAAAGGTGCGCTTGAAGCCGACGGTGGACACGTTGGCGAGGTCGTTGGTCAACTGTTGGCGAATCAATCGCTCTTCGTTGATCGTCGACATCGCGTTAAAGGCTAAGCGGTCCATGGTTTATCCAATCAAATGGCGTAATTAGTTACGAATCTGGATGATGGTGGACGTCAGCGATGTCGATGTTTCCATCGCCTTGGCGTTGGCTTGGAAGTTACGCTGCTCGGTAATCAAGTCCACCAACTCTTGGGTCAAGTCCACGTTGGCACGCTCTGTTGCACCGGAGCGCACCGTTCCGTAACCGGCTGAACCTGCCTCACCGTACTTTGGAACACCTGAATCAGATGTTTTGTAGTAACTGGTGTCACCAATCTGGCGCAAACCAGAGGCGTTGGAGAAGTTCACCAAGACCACTTTGCCCAAGGACTTTTGTGAACCGTTCGAATAGCTGGCGTTGACCAAACCGTCGTCTTTAATGGCCAATCCGACCAAGTCACCTTCGGGTGCACCGTCTTGCGACTGCGACAACACCGCATAAGGGGACGCGAACTGGGTCGACTTGGAGTAGTCGATATTGATCGTCAAAGAACCTTTACCGTTTGGCAGATACACAGTGTCCAACTGCGCACCTTGCTTAGGCGACACCAAGTTACCCGTGGTGTCAAAGGTCAGTTCGCCTTTGTCTAGGTAGATAGGCGACCACTCAGGCAATGTGTCAAAGCCTGCAGCGTTAGAAGCTTCTTTACCGAATCCGTCAATGTAGGTGGTAGCGCCTTTGGCGTCTTTGAAAGGTGTAGGTTTGACCCAAGTTGTGGTTTTACCGAATTTCGCATCTAAGCCGTCAACGCCCCAACGTGCGTCACCGGTGACTTTGATGTAGGAGTCGGTCGAGGCTGTCGATGTCGCAAAAACCAATGCGTTTCTGGCGCTGTCATACGTTACCTTCACACCGTCAATGGTTTGAGGTGACAAGCCGCCTACAGATGGGCCTTGCAAATTATTGATGCCAGACTGCAAGGCTTCCATGAAGGTGCCTAGTGTGTAGGTATCTTTTGGCGGAATGACCACGGTACCCGTCACGCCGTTGACTGACACCACAAACTTGTTGTTGGTGTCGTCGACCGAGAAGTTGTTGTCTACGTTCACCGCCATGCTGTTGCCCGGCAACACTGCTGGAAGTGAAGATGTACCGCGTAAAGCGTCAATCTTGGAGGCTGTCACTACATAGTTAGCAGGGTCACCAGTCAATCCCAAACCTTTAGAAGATTGGGTCGCCAAGCTGTTGGGCTTGATGTTGCTCACGGTGACACTAGAGTCGTCGCCTGTTGCGCCAGACTTGAATACAAAACCACCCTTCACTGCGTCGTATTCCACTTTGATACCAAAGCGTTGGTCATTAATAGCGCGGTAAGAAGCGGTAGATGCAGCAGGTGCCAGGGTTAAGCCGACAGATTCGTCGTTCACACCTTGGACGATAGGGTTGGTCAAACCAATTGAGCTTTGTGTGCTGGAGATAGTGATCTTGTCATTGCCTGCTGAAGTAAATGCAAGTTTTTGCAACACGGTGTCATATGACACTTTGACTTTGCCGGCGTACGAAGGGTTGGCATCCACAATCGCTTGTGTCGCTTTGACCATATCTTCATAACGCATATTGTGTTTGTCGTCACCTGCTTGCGACAAGTCAATGTCCAACGCTCTAGGTGGTGTTGCACCGCCAGCTGGCGTCAACTGCACAGTGAATGTGGCGCCTATCAATGAAGAGAAGTTAAAGGGCTTTTCGTCTCCGTATGCACGATTTATGCTGTTGGTCAATTCGGATGCGATCTGCGCGCCAGACAAACGCAAGTTAGAACCTACCAAGCGGTCAAGGCCAATAGTGACAGGGTCAATCGAATTGTCGACGTTGATCGAGAACAAGCTTTTCAAGTCATCAATACTTTTCTTACCTGCAAACAGGGGGGAAGCTGGAACACCGTTGTTACCCACTGGGTTAGGTGCTGCCAAGTCATTGATTTGTGTAAAGCTGGTACCGTTACCTTGGAAGAACTTCAACGCACCTGTAATAGCTGCAGCGTTGGCAGTGGTTGGATCCTTGGCAGTAATGGTGACAACACCACTCGCTGAGGTTGCAACATAAGACTGAGAAAAAGTGGCTTCACTGTTCAAGGCCAATACGAATGCGTTCACACTATTAGCAGTAACAGTGATGGGTGAAGCATCAGGGCCAAAAGTCGCTTTGAATGAAGCACTTGTTGTGTCAAACGTATAACCAGCGCTACTACGCGGATAGGGTGTTGTATTTAAGGCAATGGCATTGGCAGCCAAAGGCGTACCAGCTTGAGCAAGTGCAATCGCCGTATTGATATCAGCGGCTGGCACATTGGGGTCAATAGCCGTGACTTTCAAATCGCCGCTGGTAAACACAGGGGCTCCAGTAATGGTTCCACCCGTTGGTGTAGATGGCACCAGTGATGCGCTTGTGATCAAGCGGCCTGTTGCATCCACCACCTTCAAAGCACCATTTGTGGTGCTTGGAGGAGAGCCTGCGCCAACCCACGATACAGAAATATCGGTATTACCACTGTCTTCACGGCGCAATCTGCTTTCAATTTCAGCGGCCAAGGCAGAGCCATTGGCTGCGCTCGGGGCTAAGTTGTTGATAGAAATGGTCTTTCCACCTAAATTCAACACAAAGGAAGAGAAGTCACCGGCAGCTGGCGTCGCATTGAACGACACAGCAGGCATGTTGGCAGAAGTCGGAACTTGCGCTACATATTTCGCACCGAAATCAGAGTTGGCGTTCAAGGCTTTGGCCAAAGCTGCGGTTGTTAGTTCTTTGGTGGCTTCCACAGGCACAGAAACTGTTTTCTTGGCGCCGTCTGGTCCAAATGTGAGAGTGACAGAGTCTGTTGGAATACCGCTGGTACTCAGGCTGTAGGTCACAGCACTGCTACCTTGTTTGTAGAGCAAGTCAGATTTGTTGAGGTTTTGGTAAGACGCAAAATCCACACCGTCGTTAGAGCCCGTACCTAAGTTAATCGCACTACCACCTGTCACAGCAGCTGGCTGCGAAGTGCGCACGTCGGTCAATTGGTTCAAAGAGAACTTATAAGTTTTCTTAGAGAAAGAACTGTTTAAAGCAGCCACATCTTCCGCCGTTTTAAAGTCGGCCTTGGCTTTGAGTTCACCGTATTTATTCACATACAGCAAGTCACCTGTTTTACTGGTGGCTTGTTGCAAAGAAGCGTTTACCAACTGGTCTCCCACATACACAAAGGTCTGCCATTTGTTGTTAGGGCTGGCCTGACTCGCGTTACGTGTTTTGACGTAATAGACAGTTGCCAAATATCCGTTACCACCACCGTCATATACGGTTAGGGCGGTACTTTTGTTATAGGTTGTGGGGTCATTATCGTTAAATGCTGACGAGATCACAAGAGCGTCAGCTGGAAAATTCAAACCCAATTGCACCTTGCTGGTTTGTGTCGCCATACCGTTGGTTTTTTGCGGAATGGTCAACACGTTCATGTCTGTCAAATTCGCTTTACCGGACGAGTCGACTGACGCCGCCATCAAACGTTGACCGGCTGAGTTCACCACGTTGAACTGGTCGTTCATCAAGAACGATCCGTTACGCGTAAAAATATCCTGGAATCCGTCTTGCGACTTGAGCGGGAAGAAACCGTCACCGCTGATCGCCAAGTCCAAGGTGTTGGACGAGAAGGTCAAGTTACCCTGACCAAATTCTTGCGTCACTTTCTTGAGCGACACACCTTGACCGATGGTGGCTGATGCTTTTTGCAGTGGCGAGGTGGCAAAAATGTCACCAAAGTCTGCGCGACTGCGTTTGAAACCGACGGTTGACACGTTGGCCACGTTGTTGGCGGTCACGCCAAGCTGTGCGGTTGCGGCATTTAAACCAGTGAGCGAGGTATAAAAAGACATGGTGCTTTAACTCCAGTAAGAATTTCTTGTGTGTGCGATAACTATCAAAGACCAACGCGCTTGACGTTGGCTAGGCTGATGGACTTGCCGCCATCGACCTCTAAAAGCAAGGTGCCGTCAATCGTGCCTGCGCTGCTGACGCTGCGCACTGTGGCCAAGGTGTTGACGGTAGGCGTTGTGATGTTTCCGCCACGGTTGACCGTGGCGACATAGCGGTAAGTACCGTTAGGTGCTGCAGCGCCTGCGTCGGTCATGCCGTCCCAAGCCAAAGTGACGTCGCCGACAGGTTGTGCACCCATGATTTGCGTACGCACCAATTGGCCTTGGTCGTTGAAAACTTGAACACGGATGCCATCAGCACCCGTTGGAACATTGATGGTGCCTTGCGACACCGTTGTGTCTGTCACGGTGACAGGACCATCTGGAACAGACACTGACTTGCCGATCAAGGATGCAGCGCCCAACATGCGGTCGTTGCTCATGCTGCCGACCAAACTCTCCATGCTGGTCTTCATAGCAACGCTGGCTTCTAGTTGCGAGAACTGAGCCAACTGGGCTACGAAGGCTTCGTTTTTAACAGGGTCGGTTGGGTCTTGGTTTTTTAACTGGGTCGTGAACAAAGTTAAAAACTCTGATTGACCCATGGTTGTTTTTTGTGGTGTCAACGCCGTTTCCGCTTTGTATTGCGCGGTGGTCTTGAGGCTGCTAGGCATTGAACTCAGGCTTGCAGTAGTGTCAGAAATAGCCATGGAAGACTCCAGTTCAGCGGGTGATTACGATTTGATGATGTCGAGCGTGCGCGACATCAGTTGTCTAGCGGTATTCACCACTTCGACGTTGTTTTGGTAGGCGCGTGAAGCGGCCATCATGTCGACCATCTCCGACATTTCATTCACGTTGGAATGGAAGACATAGCCTTCTTTGTCAGCCAAGGGGTTACCTGGCTCCCAAACTTTTTTAACCGGTGTAGGGTCGTTGACGATGCGGTCGACTTTCACGCCGCCCACATATTGCGCGCCGCCGTGTGTCATTTGTTCATTCATCAAAGCTTTGAAGAGCGGTTTTTTGCCACGAAAGGCTTCTTCTTCGCTACCTGCAACGGTGCCGGCGTTAGCCAAGTTAGAAGCAGTGGTGTTCATGCGGATGGACTGCGCGTTGAGCGCGGTACCTGCAATGCCAAAGACGTTATCTAGTTGCATATGTCATTACTCCCCGCGCAATGCTTTGCGCAATCCGCCGATGCGGTTTTCTAAAAACTGCAAAGTCGCTTGGTATTCACTCGCGGCTTTACCGTATTGGGCTTGTTCGACGTTCATCTCCACGGTGTTACCGTCGAACGAACTGTTGAAAGGTGTGCGAAAGCGCATGCCGTTGTCGGGCGCTTCTTGTATGCCCATGAAATGTTTTTCATGGGTGGCAGTGACGTATTCGGTTTTGAGTTCTTTGAGCATGGCTTTGAAGTCAACGTCTTGCGCCTTGTAATTAGGCGTATCTGCGTTGGCGATATTTCGCGCGAGCACTTCCATGCGCTGGCTGCGAACGCCCAATGCTTTCTCGTGGATTCCGAATGCTGTTGAAAAAATGTCCATCTCTCGACTCCGATTTATTGACACAACGGCCTCAAGTTACAAGGCCTCGTGACGATTAATGCAAGAGATGTGCCACTAGGGTTTTGACGTCTGTAGTGGCAAATGTTTGCCGCTTTGCCACGCTTTTAGATAAGACGATTGCCGCTTTATCGTTTAGCGAAGTGGTCATGTAGTCAATCGCTGTAAGAAATTAAATTATTCAACTAGCGTCACAACCGCTTGCTCGGCATAAGCACTGATGCGCGCAGCTTGCAAGCTAGGACGTTGTGCCACTTCCACGCCTAAACGCTCGTTGGCGTTTTGGTGCAAGCCAGCCAAGATGGAATTACGCGTGATCGGCGCACGGGTGTCGCGGTTCACATGTAAGAACGCAGCTTGGGGCCCAGGAATATTCAGGGCAACGTTAGGACGCGTTTCATTACGCGCGGCAGGTGTCAATATGGTGAGGTAGAGGTCGTCTAGGCCAACAGGGCCATAGCTTTTAAGCCCAGTGTCTTCAAAATATTTACCAACCATGTCGAGCTGGTCGAGCGCACTGCGTCCCAAGATGGCTTTGGGATTGGACGCAAAGCCAACGCTAGCGGCGCCACGATCAGGGCCATCACAGAATTGGATGATGCCAAAGCAACGGCCGTTATTCGCTTTGGGGTTGAGGCCGTCGCTTTCCATCAAAGACAGGCGCGCAAAGTCGTCGGGCGCGAAACGGTGTTGTTGCGAGAGCTGGATGATTTTGTTCATCACCGCTTGTTTGTCTTGGGCGGGGATAAAGCCTTTGTCTACCGCGCGGTTGAGGGTTTTTTCTAAAACGGGGTTACCGCCTTGGTCTGCGCGGGACAGCAATTGGAGTTGGGTGGTGCTATTAACCAAGATTTGTTTGTTCACACCACTGTTTGTGTTGAGACCACTATTTATATTAGTTGACGCATTGAGTTGCCCAGTAGAGGCATTAGCGACTAGCCCTTTATTTATATTGGTGTTGTTATTGGTTGCGCTGGCAACTACAGCTCGGTTGGCCATTTGGGATTGGGCCAATGTCAGGTTCAAACTCTCTAAGTTGATGCGTTGGCCAGGGTGAATGAGGTTGGCATTGGATAATTTGTTCGACTGCGCCACGGTTTGCGAGAGACGCAAGGCCTCGCTACTAGAGATATTGACGCCACGCGCAGCCATTTGGTCGCGCACGATGCCGCTCAAAGTTTGTCCCGATTGGACGCTGACGCTCCAAGGCACTGCGTTGGATTCAGGAAGCAAAGAGCCCGCCTTAGGCTGGTAATTGTTGGGTTGGGATGAGGCGTTTTGTTGCGCCGACGCCATCGCTTGGCTAAATCCCGAAGCGGTTCGGGTAAATGCCAAAGGGTTGCGCGTGATGATTGGCATGCCCGATGGGTCTACCCCACTCACCGTGGGTGTGAAAGGCGGGTCAAGTCGCATAGGGACTCCGTAATCGGGGCGTTTAAAAAGTTGGTCTCGTTTTTGCTATCAGGTTAGAACTCAACAAATTTGTCAAAACTTCAACACCTGACCCTTTTTTATATGCAAATGCTGTGCCCAATAATTCCCGACACAACCCGTGCCAAATGGCTGCGGTGGGGGGCGGTTTTGGCTCTGACAGCGTTGCCTTTGGCGACGGTGGCCGGACCATTTGAAGATTTGGAACAAGAGGTTGTGCAATGGGCGAACGCCACCCCCGCTTTTCAAGGTCGCAACATGCGTGTGGCGCCTTTGGACAGCCGAATTGCCCTGCAAAACTGTCAACAAAAACTGCAGTTTGACCAGCCCTTTCCTGTCCAACCCTCGGTGCGGGTGCGTTGCAACCAACCGCAATGGCAGCTTTTTGTGACCCTCACCAATGGTGCTGAGTCAGCGTCACCTAACCGAACAAGCCCCATCGGGCCTGCGTTACACAAGGTTTTGGTGTCCAAAGAGATGCTCAAACGCGGGACTTTGATCACCCCATCCATGTTCGTGGAAGCCGAGATGGCCATTCCTGGCATGGAGAACCAAGTGATCGTGGACTCAAAATTGCTAATGAATATGGAACTGGTGCGCGATTTGACACCCAACTCGCCTTTGCGAACCTATGACGTGAAAGCAGCGATCATGGTGCGGCGTGGGCAAGAAGTGCAGGTCAACGCTGGTCAAGGACAAGGTTTTTTGATCACCATGCGGGCGGAAGCCCTACAAGATGGTGGTTTAGGTGAGCAAGTGCGCTTGAAAAATAGCGAATCGGGTCGATCACTGATAGCGGTGATCACAGGACCCAACACAGCCAGAATTCGTTGATATGAATTTAAAAGTATTCAAAAAAGTGCATTTGCAAGTTTTTGAAAGTATTTTGGTGAATTGGCCTCAAGTTCTAAAACTTGGTGTCGATTTGAATGTTGTGAAAAGGTTTAACCCGCATTTCGGGTTTAGAAAGTGAGAACGATATGAGCGATCCCATCTCGAATTACGGTCGTATGACCCAATCGAGCGCTGCTGCCCGCAACGCGATTGAGAAAGTCGACCCAAAAGGCACTTCTGCAGCTTCGGCCAAAGAAGAAACTGCGCCTGCGAAAGCTGCTGCGCCTGGTGCTGACAAGATCAGTTTGAGCAATGTGGCCCAAAAGGTCATGGCCCAGCCTGAGTTTGACCGCGCCAAGGTCGAGTCGATCAAACAAGCGATCAAAGACGGCAATTACCCCATCAATCCACGCCGCATTGCCGAGAGCTTTGTGGCTTTGGAAAAACTGATCACTAACTGATCTGACTTAGAGCGCGCATGACTGACATACTAATGACGGACGCAGCGACAGACAGCCCCTCAGCAGAGCATTTGGCTCAGGCTGAGGCGTTGGCGCGCGAGCTCTTCGATATGTTGGAGTTAGAGTTTGAACAACTCAAAGCGCAAAATTTAGACGCTTTTGAAGCGTCACAAAGTACTAAAAATGATTTGCTGCAACAGTTAATGCAGCTCGCCCGCATTGATGGCCCCGAATCGGCTGATGCACTTGGGTCCGAATGGGACGAATTCAAAGAACACATGGCGTTGTGCCGCGATATGCATAGACGCAACGAAGTGCTGATCAGCCGAAAAATTGACGCTATTCGTGGCGCACTGCAAAGCTTGAATGTGTTTGACCCAACCAGCTCGGTCGAAATGTATGACCGATTGGGCAAACTTTCGCGTGTTCGGCGCGGTCGTGGCTACGCTGAAGCCTGATTTAAGCAACTTTTTTAGCAGCCTCATCCCCTGGCTGCATGCCTCTAAGCCAATACACCCACGCCAAAATAACGGCGACGGCAGTAAACATATCTTCTGGGATTTCTTGCCCTACATCTAGTCGGCTGAGCATCGCCAGCAACCTAGGGTCTTCAGACACATAAACGCCTTGGCGTTTGGCTTCAGCAATGATGCGAAGCGCTAATTCGCCCTCTCCTTTGGCGGAAACGACTGGCGTTTTGTTTTTGCCGTATTCAAGGGCGACGGCTTGTTGGTAAGGGGTGTTTTTCATTTACACCTCCGTATCGATCAGCACACCGTGCTTGGGCGCATCGCGTTTTTGCTTGGCGTCGGGACGCGGCGCGTTATAGACCTGAAAACTGCCAAGCACCAAGCCAGCGGATTCGAGCTCATAGGTCAATTCAGTGGCGTTTTCTTTGGCCTGGGCTGCGATATCAGAGCGCAGTGCCCACATGGTGAGGTTGACGTTGGCGCTGTCGCTGATGCTGGTTTTGAGCCAGACCTCGCCCAAGACGCGGCTGTTGGTGTGCATGTTCACTACCAGTGGGTTTTTGGGCTGGCCAGGTTTGTCGCCTTTTTTCTCGAACTGCATTTCCAGCGGATCTGCATCGGTAAAAGGAATAACAAAACTCAGATTGAGGTCGCCGTTGCGCCAATCTTTGACAGCTTGGAGTTGGGCCGCTTCGACTTCGTCTAAAGCATGCTTTAAGGTGTCTTGGGTATCGCTCCCTTCAACTGCACCCATGCGGTGGCGCTCAGTCATGAGCAAACGCAGCAAGGCTTTTTCGTCGTCTTGCACCTCTTGCGCTTGTGCCAAGCTGGCCTCAGAAGATGTGGTGTGCTTCAAGACAAATTTACGCAGGGCAAAGGGCTGTAAATTGGCCATGGTCAAGCGGTGCGCTTTGACACGTTCTTTGAGTTCACTGGCCACGCCTGCGGGCAAAAGTGCTTCCAAAATACCGGGGCGCAAAAGATTGACCCAATTGGCAAAACCTTCTGGCTGAACCAACAAAGCGTTGAAGCGTGAGGTACCAAGCGCTTGCGCTGCTGCTTGGGAAGTTTGTGCCGACAATGCGGCCTGCGCTGCTTGCGAAGTTTGCAAGCCCGCATAGGTGCCAGTATGCAGCAACTGCAAAGTCCACTTGCCGTTAGGCAACATTTGGGCGCGCAATTGCGCGAGATCACCCTCTTTGATGTAGGGCGAGAGCGGTAGGTTGAACACTTGCTCACGCATCGCGAGCTTGAGTTGGTCTTGGTGGAGGGTGACCACCGCTTGCACCACTTGGCCGTCGTGCAAACCGAGCGCTTTAGCAACGGGAGCTTCTACAAAAACTTGACGCAGGTCGAGCGTGACCGGCGTGACACGCGAAACTTGGTTGACGCCCTCAGGCCCGAGCAACGCCATGGCAGGCCCTTTAAGGGAAACGTACCCAGTTTTTACGCTCGTTCATGTTCAGGTCGGTCGTGGCGTAGCCGCCTGCGCCGAGGGTAGAACCCGATGAAGTGTTGGGGCCTGGTGCAGAACCCTGTGCATTTTTAGGTAGCGTGCTTTTGCCAGACTTGAGATACATGGCGACCAAGCTGTCATGGTCGGGAATGGTCAAGATCGAACCCGCCATCAAAGTGCGTGGCGGTGTTTTTGTAAAAGCTTGTGGGTTTTGCTGGATAAACGCAGTGCGCAACAACTCAATTTTGAGGGGGCTGTCGGCCATGGTGGCGCGGATGACTTTGTCCAAGGTGTCACCGGAGACCACGTCGTAAGTTTTGAGTGCGCCCTTGCCCTCTACGTCCAAGGCAAAAACGTGTGGTGCGCCCATCAGCACCGCCGCGCATAAGGCGAGTCGAAAGTAAGCGTGGATGTGGGCCATAAAGTTCTCCAACGGTTTGCGTCATTGACGTTAGTAAATGTAGGGCCAGGCTACCCAGCCGCCCTGAAATGTTTGTTTTCTGCCAGCCACCTGGCGAATCTCTGCTTGGTAGGCAGAGACCGATTTAACTTCGGCCAGCACGACGGCGTCAAGTGCCCCCGCTTCGATTGCCCTGCCAGGCAGAACGCGCGAATCTGCAAGAACGATTTGGTCACCCACCCGCAGCCCAGAAGCGCGACCTGCTCGCAACACCAACTGGCCATCGCTATTTTGCTGCACAACAAAGCTTTGCGGATCACAAGCCAGTTGACGGTCTAAGTCACGCGCCATTTGGGCCACATTGGTTTCGATCGCCAAAGTGGTGTCAACATCGAGTTTGGGGGTGCCATAGGGGCTTGGAATGGTCACGCCAAACACGGTATTTTGGGCATCAAACCACACCGTGCCGTTTGACGTGTACTGGACTTGCCACATCAAAACAAACGCCGGGTAATTGGCTGTGTTGAGGTTGTAGCGTCCCGGCAACACGGTCAGTTGCAAACGCCACTCCGTCGCTTCCTGCTGGAGTTGCCATGGCATGGCCTCTTCACCCAAACCGTTGTAGAGACGCTCATAAGTGCGGTTGTATGTTGAATCGGTAGTCAAACGCCAATGGCGTGATTCCGTAGCGGCGCGAACGGCCTGTTGCCGTGCGGCAAAGCCAATTTTTTGGGCTAAAAACTGCTGAGAAGGTGGAATGCGCGAATCAATGTCCATGGAGACGCGCATCACGTGCTTCATGGGAGAGCGGGCTTGCGGCGCATCACAACGCACCGGGACGATGGACTCGGTTGTCTTTTTAGACAACTCAACGGTTTCTGATGCACTGGTTTTTTTATATTGGTCGATTTGTAAGTCGCGTAACCGGATTTCTGAGGAGAAGCGGTTGAGTTGCAACAAGGCGCCGTGGGTGTCCATCCAACTGCTGGAGCTGACACGAACATTCGATTTCTCGGCGGCCTCGACCAAAGCGGTACGAATGGCCTCTAACCTTTGTTCTGGCTTCAAGTCTGCAGCGTGCAGCCCCATATTCAGACCGAATAGCCATAGCAAAGCAGCGCTCACGCCAAGTCGCAAGCGCCGGCAGTTTATTGATAGTGAACGGCTAGACATAGGGGCAGACTGGTTGCGTAAACAGGCGATAAAAGATGACACAAACGGGGCTAATGCAACAGGTGTTGCTTAGTAACGCTTGGTACTTAGCTGCGCAATGTAGAGCGAACGCAAGTCGTTAACGATGCGGCGGTCTA
>JBBAOY010000002.1:31920-63240 GCA_040401095.1 Limnohabitans sp. | reverse complement strand
ATGCTGATGACGGCATAACCGGTCGCGACCAAGGTCTCGCGCTTTTCGGTCATGGGCGTGATCATGTTGGCTGGTTCTTCAGCCTTAGGTTGTTCAGCTGATTTGAATGTTGGCAAGGCGCAAGCAGTTGTCAGCAAAGTGACGGCTACTAGAGCCCAAAAAGTGGTGCGTTTCATGGTCGGTGTCCTTGTATAGGTCTCCCACACGATTCGTCAGTTGGGGGCACATCTTTAACCTGACAAATCGATAGTTTGGTGATTCTTTGGTGGTTTTAGTACTTTTGTTGTCTTGCGTGAATTTATCAGTATTAGACAATCAAGTGTAGGAATTTTTGACATGAAGCCCACCACCCAATTTATCGGATTAAGTGAATCTGCCAAAACATTGCGCAATTTGGTCGCAACGATGGCCAATTCCAATGCAACCGTCATGATTACCGGTGAAAGTGGCACCGGTAAAGAGCTTTTGGCCCGTATGCTGCACGACCAGTCAGACCGTTGTGGTGCGAACTTTGTACCTATTAATTGCGCTGCTATTCCCAAAGATCTACTAGAAAGTGAACTTTTCGGTCACAGAAAAGGCTCTTTCACAGGTGCAGTGGCAGATCGGATTGGACGCTTTGAGTTAGCCCATGGCGGCACGATCTTCTTGGATGAAATTGGCGACATGTCGCTCGATATGCAGGTCAAATTGCTGCGTGTCTTGCAAGAACGCACGGTCGACCCGATTGGTGGAACCCGACAGGTGCAGGTGGATGTGCGTGTGATTGCCGCCACCCACCGTGACTTGGATACAGAGATTGAAGCCAGCCGTTTCCGCGAAGATTTGTACTATCGGCTTAATGTTTTACCCATGGTGACACCAGCGTTGCGTGAGCGCAACACCGATGTGCCTGAATTGCTGACATTTTTTGCAAAAAAATGCGCGTCTTTTGGCAAACAGCCCGTCACCTTCAGGCCTGATTTTTTGACAGCACTACAAAAGTACCCATGGCCTGGCAATGTGCGTGAACTTTCCAACTTAGTGGATCGCTTCAGCACCTTGTATGCGGGACAAGAATTAGATTTGCGGGCTATCCCACCTACTCTATTGCCCAAAGGATTGTTGTCTGCGCAAGCTGAGTTGCAAGCCAAATCGCCATTGCTAGCCAGACTAGAAATGACACCCCCGCCAGAGGTCTTGGCTGAGGCGGCAGGCATGCAAGACCAGCCAGAACCGGAAGACAACGAAATCGAGAGCATCATCATGCTCGCGCAAGGCATGCCGCATTTGCCGCCTGAGGGTTTGTCGTTGAAAGAGCGGATGGCACAGATTGAGCGCAGCATCATCGAGCAGGCGCTTGAGCGCAATTCAGGCAATGTGTCGCGAACCGCGAAACTACTGAACTTACAGCGCACTACGCTGATAGAAAAAATCAACAAATACGAGTTGCGTTCGGCTTAAAAAATTATTCTTGGTCGTTATAGAGCACCGTGATGCTCATACGACGGTTACGCGGATCGCGTTTGTCTTTGGGGTTGAATGGGTCGGTGTCGGCCACGCCTTCAATCCGTGCAAAGCGACTCTCAGGAATACCGCTTTTCTCCAGCATTTGACGGGTCACTTCGGCACGTTCTGCCGATAAAGACCAGTTGTTTCGGGTTTCAGTGCCGTCTTTGTTTTGAAACGGCACGCTGTCAGTATGACCACGAATCGCGACTTTATTGGGCATGCTGGCCAGGGACGCGGCGATTTCCTTCATCAAGGTGGCAGCTTTACCTTGCATGCCAATGCCACCGCTTGGGAACATCGCGAAGTCGGCTTTGTCGATGATCTCGATACGTAAACCCTGTTTGTCTCGGGTGATCGAGACTTGGTCTTTTATGTCGCTGAGTTTTTTGTTCTCAGAGAGTTTTTGCTCAATCTCTTTTTCTAGCTTGTCAAAGTCTGCTTTTTCTTTGGCAGCAGCGATTTCTTTTTTCTGCTCTGGTGAGAGCTTGTCTGGGTCAGAGTAAGGGTTCTCGTTTTCTTGGGCGGGATCGGTATTCGGGTTTGGGCCACCCTCAGAGCGTGGGGTGAGGCGCTCTAACAATGCCGTTTGTTTCGCAGAGAAGGGGAAACCGTCTGGGTCAATGATGGAGCGGCCGCCAAACATGCCATTGGAACCCGCCAATTGACCAAATGGAACCAAGCTTTGTGAAGCAGGCCTGAAATAGTCGGCAATACTTTTACGTTGGTCGTCGTTAGAAGCGCCCAACAGCCACATCAACAAGAAGAAGGCCATCATCGCCGTCATCATGTCGGCCAAGGCAATTTTCCAAGCACCACCGTGCGCACCACCGTGGCCATCATCAATAATTTTCTTGATGATGATGACCGGAGCCAGCGCTTCCGGTGGCGCGTTGGGGTCTTTTTCTGTCGCCATTACTTCCTCAGCGCGTCAAAGATTTCACCAAAAGTTGGTTGGTTTAGATGACTAATGCAAACTCGACCACTCTCGATGATCAAAGGCACTGGATAGCCGTGCATATTGCCCAAGATAATTTGCTTGGCAACGTTGAGAACTTCGCCGTCTTCATCAATGATTTGCTTTAAGCGGCAGGCGAAAGGCTCGCAAATACCATAAGCCAAGAACACACCCATGAAGGTACCTACCAGGGCGCTACCAATCAAGGCACCCAACACGGGTGGCGGCTGGTCAATGGCGCCCATGGTTTTTACCACGCCCAAAACGCAGGCCACAATACCCAGCGCCGGCAAGGCGCCAGCCAGTGTGCCGATGGCATCGGCGTTTTTCATTTCATTGTGGTGATGGAGTTTTATGGAAGCGGTCATCACGTCTTCCACTGCATAGGGGCTTAAAGTGCCTGAAGACACCACCATCAAACGAATGGTGTCGCAAATCAAACCAATCAAACCGTGGTCGTTCAACATTTTGGGGAATTCACCAAAAATTGCACTGGCCTCTGGGTTTTCCACATGCGACTCCATAGCCACAGCACCTTCAGCCTTCAAAGTTTTCATGAGCTTGGAGATAACGGCGATGATGGCTATATAGTCGTCTTTTTTATACTTTCCCCCTTTGAGGCATCTTCCAAAACCGCCCATGGCGCCTTTAAAAATCGAACTAGAGTTGCCAGCAATCATTCCACCAATACCAGCGCCGCCAATAATAAAGCCTTCATAAGGAGCCGCTTTAATAATGGGCGCCAAACTACCGCCGGCAATCACAAATCCGCCAAAAACGCAGAAAAACAGAACCACCAAACCAATAATTGCTGTCATCTCTTGCTCCAAATGCAATTGTGCACATCCAAGAACATTCTCGGATGTGCCTGCTTAACTTTCCAACCCCGCTAAGGGTAACTGATTTCTCAGTTCACCAAGCTCAACGGCTTAGCCATCTGAGGCACCAAAGCCGGCACACCATCCCAGGCGTCACGGATTTCGCGCATCAAACCTTGGATCTCGTCCAGGGCTACCAAGTCATTGTGGGCATTGACGTGTAACAAACGACGGGTGACATAGCCATACAACTCATTGAGGTTGTTGGCCAAGTCGCCACCTTTTTCGAAATCCAAAGCGCCTTGCAGGCCCAAGACGATGCGGCTTGCGCGGGCAATCGATTTAGATTTCTCTTGAATATTTTTGTGCTGAATGTGGCCACGGGTCGCCGACATGCTTTCCAACAACCCATCAAACAACATTTGAATGAGTTGAACGTTGCTGGCATTAGCGACACCGGTGCCGACTTTGACATCACCGTAACTTTGAATAGCTCTTGAATTAGCACGCATTTGAGGTAACTCCTGTGGTTCTTTTGCTTACACAGAGAGTATCGGAGGCGTGTATCCAAACTTGAGGTCAAAGACGCGGTTCATGGCGAATCGATCAGGCAGGTTTGGCTTCGAGCACTTCTTGCGCCATTGGAGCGACGTCCATGATGGTATCAGCGGCAATTTCTTGCCGCTGCAAGTCTTCGTATTGCTGCACTTGCTCCAACCCTTGTGCGAGTTGATCTGCTTGCATACGGGACAAGGCGTCTGCGTCTAATGGATTGACTTGGGCAGATGCATCGGTGAGTGCGAGCACGGTGTCGTCATTGGTTTTTTCAATCTCTGCTGCTTCGTCTTCTTTGGCCAAGTCAAACAAAAATTCTGAAAACGGAACTTCCAAAGCGATGTTGGCGCGCTGATACAGCATGCCCGTGACGCTGTCGACAGTTTGCTTCAATCGCTCGAGAACCTGAGACTGCGGATTCTTTTTATAAGAGCCCGCAAACTCCAAGGCCGCACGGTAAATACCGCCCAAATGTTGTGGTGGCAACCACGATTGGATATGTCCACGCAATGTCGTGACACGGCGCTCAGAACTTGGCACGCGGCTTTCGCTGCCGTCCACGTCTTCCAAGCCGTCTTTGAAGGCGAGTGTGATGTGCTCACGCAAAATAGGTTCGTAATGGGCACGCAAAGCGTCGATCAAACTCGCATCGAAGCCTTCGACGGTTTTGCCGTTCATGGCGTCCCACAGTTTTTTGCCCTCTAAGCCTGCGAACAAGATGTCGCTGGGTGGCTCGGCCTCTGGCAAAGGTGCCATTTCTGGCTTGGGCGCCTCATAGAGCTGCGCCAGGTGGTTGACCTTGTCGATCAAATACAAGGTAAGGATCACCAGTAACAGCAGGACCCAAGAGATCATGTTCATCATGAAATTACTCATGCTGCTCTCCTGACTTTGACGGCGTCTGTTCCCGCGTTCTCAAGTTTGAGCGTGCCGCGCAATTTCTTGACCACCGAAGACAAGATTTGGCTCACGCGTGACTCGCTCACGCCGAGGGTTTCACCAATTTCTTTGAGGTTGAATTCTTCTACGTAGTAGAGTTGCATGACCAGCTGTTCGCGTTCGGGCAGTTCTGCAATCGCATCGGTCACCGCGTCCATGAACTCGGCCTCTTCAACGATAACGTCGGGTTGTTGGGATGCGTCGTCGGCAATCGCCATGACCTCCTCAGTCACGACTTCCATCGAATAGGTCTCAAACCGCTTGGCTTTGCCGCGCTCGCGGTGGAAGTCTTCTAAGTCTTTGCCCATGTAGTCCGCAATTTCTGACTGGGTGGGTGTGCGGCCGAGCTCAGCCGCCAATGTATGAATAGATTCGTTGTGCGACTTGTTAAACGCTACCGCAGAGCGGGGCAAGAAAGACAAGCGGCGCACTTCGTCGAGCATGGCGCCACGCACACGGCTGTGGGCAAAGTTTTCAAACTCCACACCTTTGACGGGGTCGAATGCGCGCGAGGCTTCGAGCAAACCAATCATGCCGACTTGGATCAGCTCATCGAGTTCCATGAAGGCAGGAATGCGCGCTTTGAGATGCAAAGCAACGCGTTTGACCAAGCCTAAATGGGCCATGACCAATTCCTCGCCGGGCGGTTTTGCGCCACCGTACATTTCTAGGGGTGAAAGTGCTTTCATACGTGCTCCGACGGATTGCCAAGAATCAGCCGCTCCATAAAAAATTGCATGCCGCCTGACGCTTGGTCAATCGGACGTAAGTGGGTACAAGCCTCAGCCAAGCGCATGAAGTCGCGCGAGGCGGCCGATCCGGGCGCCATTTCGATGACGGATTGGTATTTCTTCAAGGCCCGCAACACCATTTCGTCTTCTTCGATCGACGTCAGGTAGTGCACCGATTCGCCCAAGAAACGCACACAGACGTCGTTGAGTTTTTTATAGAGTTTCCAACCTTCGGTTTGGCTGCCGACCATATTGGGCAAGAGATAAATCTCGTCCAAAGCCATTTCTTTGCTGAGAATTTTGATGGTGCCGTAGGCGTCCGCTATGGATGACGGATCGTCTTTCACCACAATGAAGCGGCGCTGACATGCGGCCAAGAAAGACAAGACCGAAGGCGAAATGCCAGCGGCGACGTCAACAATTAAGAAATCGATGTCGTCGGTCAATGCGCCAAACGACTGCACGATGCTGGCGGCTTGTAATTGGCTCAAGCCTGCCAACTCTTGCATGCCGGATGCGCCGGGAATCAATTTGATACCTTGGCGCGTGGTGAGCATGATTTCTTGCATGGTCTTTTGACCTGCTAAGAAGTGGCCCAAGTTGTATTCGGCGCGCGCGCCCAAGGCGATTTGTGCGTTGGCCAAACCGAGATCGGCGTCAAACAACATGACACTGTGGCCCAACTGTCGCAATGCAACAGCCAGGTTAACGGAGGTAGTGGTTTTACCCACACCCCCTTTGCCACTGGCGATGCCGATGACTTCTGTTTTGCGTGGTTCACTCATGGGTCAGACCTGTGCTTTCGGTTTGGTAATGGGCTGCAATTTTTTGTAACTTACTCACCGTCAATGCGCCCAACGAAGTGGCTTGGGCCGATTCGGCTTGCGCGGTGTTCTCGGGCAACACCAAGTTGTCGAGTGCGCGCTTGACCAAATCGGTCATGGCGACAACTTCGAGCAAGTCGCTGGTGCGCTCGCCTTGGCTAGCCACCGAGACAGGCAAAGATTTTTCGGTCAAGAACTGCAACAAGGCCCAGGGCTGGTTGGACTCGTCCAACTTGCTGAGCATCATGCTCGACCAAGTGTTGTCGGTGTTCTCAAACAGTCGGCGCAAAGTGGCAGCCGACGCATCGACTGGGACTACGGCATGGAAACCAATGTCTTGTTGCAAACCACGGATCTCGCTCAAGCGCTCCTGCATTTGCACGCCAGAGGTGTCGATCAAGATCAAACGGCGGCCTGCATGCTCTTCGAGCAGCAGCTTCAAAGTGCCGATATTGATCGCGCGGAAACTGTCGACGCCAGACTGGGCGCTGAGCAACTGGGTTTGGTTCCAAGCGCCAGCGCGTTGGTCGTGGTAGCTGATGACCATGACTTTTTCACTGCCGTGGGCCAGCGAAGCTGCTTGCGCCAAACGCGCCACCATCAATGATTTGCCGGCACCTGAAGGACCGACCAGCACATGGACGCCAGAGCTTGGCATAGCCAACTGCTCTTGCTCGACCGAATGGGTGAGTTGGTTGTGCAAGGCGAGTTTGGCGTCGGCCATGTTGTCATGGTCTTTGATGCTGTCAATCAGCAAGGCGCGCAAGGCGACTGGAATAGGCGCATCGTTGAGCGCGTCGCGCAAGGGTGTCAAAGCAGGCGGCAGAGGCATAGTGCCTTGCCACGTCGCCACCTGTTGGCTGAGTTTGAATTCGCGGCGCAAGGAAGCAAGCTCTTCGCGCACGAGTTCAACAATCTCTCGGCCACGCACCATTTCGTGGTCACGAATTTCTTGTTCGGCTTCGCTGGCTTTGGCTTTGGGTGCAGGCTTTGCGGTGACTTTGGCTTTCACGGGCTCTGCTTTGGCGTTGACTTGAATAATCGGTTTGGCCACTTGGGTGGCTTGGCGCTCACGCGCTTGGCGCTTGTTGTCTTCAAAGGTTTGGCCCAAGAGCACGTCAAATTTGCTGGCGGGCGCTTTATTGGAGGCGTTGGCGAATTCTGATTTCAGAAACGGTTCTGCTTCTTCCAACGTGAGCGAGGGAAGATCGACTGCCACGATGAGTTCGGTCAGGCCATTGACCTGGCTGCTGGAGATGACCAGCACGTCAGGGCCGTATTGCGCGATCGCCTTTTCATTGGCGGTTCGTGCATTGCGGGCGAGGATTCGTTTGAGTTCCATAAGTTGCTCACTCTGTCTTGGTCAATGGTTGAAATCAGTCGTTATTTTTCTTGGCGTCCACCGTGTGGATCACTTTGACGGCTTGGTCATCAGGAATTTCGCTGTAAGACAGCACCGTCAAATCGTTCACACGGAAGCGTGCGGCTTTGGAGAGCCAACCGCGGATCACAGGAGAGACCACCAACACGGCGGGGTGTCCCATCTCTTCCACAGCGCGCGAACCTTCGCGCAATGCAGCAAATAGGTTTTCGGCCAAGCTCGGCTCCATCACCACAGGCTGGCCAGGCTGGCTTTGTTGCAACACGTTGTGAAGCAACTGCTCGAGCGTGGGCTCCAAGGTCATGACTTGCAAGCTGTTGTCGCCGTCGATCAGGTTTTGCATGATCATGCGGCCCAACTTGGGACGCACGATGGCAGTGAGTTGCTCGGGGTCTTGGGTGCGGGTGCTGGCTTCGGTCAAGGCTTCGGCAATCGTGCGCATGTCACGAATCGAGACCGACTCTTGCAACAGGTTTTGCAAAGTACGGGTCAAGATGCCCAAAGACAATTTGCCAGGGACCAGGTCTTCCACGATCTTGGGCGACTTGGACGCGAGTTTGTCAAGCAGTTGTTGTGTTTCGTCGTGGCTGAGCAAATCAGCCGCGTTTTCACGCAACACTTTATTGAGGTGGGTAGAGATAGCTGTCGCCGCATCGACCACGGTGTAGCCCAAGGTACGGGCTTGGTCGCGTTGTGAGGGTTCGATCCACACGGCTTCCAAACCGAATGCGGGTTCGCGGGTGGCAATGCCTTCGAGTTGGCCATAGACCTGCCCTGGGTTGATCGCCAATTCGCGACCGACTTTGACTTCGCCTTTGCCACGCACCACGCCTTTGAGCACGATGTTGTAAGAGTCTGGGTCGATATTGAGGTCGTCACGGATACGCACGGGTTGGACGAGAAAGCCCAACTCGGCAGAGAGTTTTTTGCGCACGCCTTTGACGCGCGACATGAGTTCGCCGCCGGTTTCGGCGTTGACCAATGGAATGAGGCCGTAACCAATTTCCAAGCCAATGAGGTCGACTTGGTCGACGTCGTCCCAGTCGAGTTCTTTGGGCCCCTCGGCTGGCGTCGCGTCTTTTTCCGCTTGCACGGCTTGTTCTTCTTGCACTTCTTTAGAGATGATCATCAGTCCCAAGCCAGCAGCAGCCACCGACAAAGTGATGAACATCAGGTGCGGCATGCCAGGCACCATGCCCAGAATCACCAAAATGGCGGCAGATATAAATAGTGCCGTTGGATTGGCCAACTGGTGGGAAGCCTGCTCGGTGATCGACTCGGTGGTGGTCACACGGGTCACCACAATCGCGGTAGCCAGTGACAACAAGAGTGATGGGATTTGCGCAACCAAGCCGTCACCGATGGTCAGCAAGGTATAGAGCTTGCCGGCTTCTGCAACGGGCAGGTCGTGTTGGGCGATACCGATGATCAAACCACCGATCAAGTTGATCAACAGAATCAACAAGCCGGCTATCGCGTCACCGCTCACGAATTTAGAGGCACCGTCCATCGAACCGAAGAAATCGGATTCTTGGGCCAATTCGGCGCGGCGTTTTTTGGCGGTCTCTTGGTCAATGACGCCGGCGTTCAAGTCGGCGTCGATAGACATTTGCTTGCCAGGCATGGCGTCCAATGTAAAGCGAGCGTTCACTTCGGAAACGCGGCCTGCACCTTTGGTCACCACAATAAAGTTAATGATCATCAAAATCGAGAAGATGATGAAACCGACCACATAGTTGCCGGCGATCACGAATTCGCCGAAAGCGGCAACCACTTTGCCCGCCGCATGGGCGCCTTCATGGCCATGGACCAAGATGACACGGGTCGACGCCACGTTGAGCGCCAAGCGCAACATGGTGGCAAATAAGAGAACAGTGGGGAAGGATGAAAACTCGAGCGGCTTGCGGGTACTGATGGCGATCATGATGACCACCAGACTGCACATGATGTTGAAAGTAAACAAAAAGTCTAACAACAGCGGTGGCAGTGGCAACACCAACATGGCCATGATGACAAGCACCACCACCGGAATACTAAGTCCGGCGAGGTCAAATTTCGACAAGTTCTGTCGAATCGTTGACAGAGTGAGTGTGCTCATCAGTGAAATCCAGTTGAAAGTGGAACGTTTAGATTGCTTTTTAGCCGCAACACCATGTCACGGCCAAGTTCATTAAGCAATCGATGTGCCAACCCAAACTGACACCTGAGTACATGGGCGAGGTAAACGGCAAGATCTAACCTGTCACGGTTCTTGCTTAGTAACTGCGTCAACTTGTTTTGAAACACCATGAACCTCAACAGTTACCTTCCACTGCCAACGGCACCTCGCGCTGCCACACCACCCGCAAACAGCCCTGTACAAGGGCCCGCTAGCGGGGCGGATGCTGTCGCCGGTCAGAGCCTGGGGCTCGACTTTGCCCAAATCATGGCAAGGCAATTACAGCAATTGCCTGCTGCTCAACGGCAAAGTTTTGCCGCTACGAGCGACGCCATCCATGCGAACAACGCCCAAGCGTCTGAGCATGCGGCACTTTTAGCTAATAAAGATGCTGGCTCGCCAGCAGACACCCAAGATCAGCCAGCCCCCAAGAATAATTCCCGTGTGTCTCAGGATGCTCCTGGACATGCAGATGACAAGCAAGAATCAAGCACAAAGTCATCTTCTAGCGGCTCGCAGCGCAATAAAAAGGCTGCTGCGGGTTCTAACGACACAGACAGCGATTCTGCGGCCGCAACAGCTTGGCAGAATGATTTGCCCCATGTTTTGGCTTTAGCCACTTCGGCTGTTGGTACCGTAGCCAACGCGCTGACCAACCCAGCGGCAGGCATACAGGCTGTGCGCACTGCTGCTAACTTAGCTACGCAAGAGCTCGCCCAGTTATCTGATCCAACTGCAAGCAAATTGCAGATGTATGCGCTGAGTTCTAAAGTACACATCATCACCGACCCTCGCCAAGCGCCCAGCCCTGAAAGCTTGACCGCATTTGCCAAGTCCATGGGTTTGGATGACGCAACAATTCAAAATTTAATGGGCTCTGCGACTTCTAACGGGGCCAATGGCCTTTCACCAACTGGCGCTAATGGCCAGCCAAATGGTGCTGCCACTGCACCTGGCTCAAATATCAGCGCCTTGTTGGGTGCCGCTTTGAATGGCGGCTCCGACAAACTAGGCATATCCCAAGCAGATGCCCCCGCCTTCACCCAAGCGATGACGCAAGCCCTGACTTCTAGCGTGCAGTCCCCCGCCGCAAATTCCAACTTATTGCAAAGCGCTGCTGCTGCGCCTTTGAATTTTGGAATCAGCGGTTTGCCTGCCAATGGCTTGAGCCAAGCGGAGATGGCGTCTATCCAACAAATTCAAATGACCGTTTTGCCACCGGCCGTGTTGCCAGTGCAGAGCGGCAATATCTCTCAAACTTTCAACACGCCGAGCACAGCGTCGGTGTTGTCCTTGCTCGGCGGTAACCTGCAAGAGCAAGACATTGCCAGTTTGGCGTCAAGCTTTTCGCAAGACACAGGGGAGCAAAGTGACGCTAGCGGTTCTGAAACATCTGGCCAATCCTCTTCCGGTTTCGCACAAGCCATGGCCCAGTCCAGCGCTGGCGATAACCGCGCTGTAGCCAGCAAAGACACTGCCACTGCAGTAGCCACACCTATGAATGAGGTCTACGACCAATTGAGTGACAAACTCGCGACCGAAATGGCTGCGCGCATGCACAAGCAATTGAGCGATGGCCAATGGAAGATGAAGTTTGGTCTGCGCCCTGCCCACTTAGGTGGCGTGGAAATCCAACTTGAAATGAAAGACGGCAAACTCGACGCCGTATTTCGTGCAGAAAACGCTATGACGCGCGATCTGTTACAAAACAGCACGCAACGTTTGCGAGACGCACTTCAAAACTTTGGTATCAACGCAGGCTTTGTCCAAGTAGGACAAAACGGCGGACAAAACCAACAAAACGCGTCTGGAAATTCAACACCCCAGCCGCAAGTTAGGGACAATTCCAGCGTGAGCACCAACACCAGCGACACTCAAGCACAAGTCGTTGCAAGCCGTGGCAAAGACAGTACGTCTTTGCTTGACTTGTACGCTTAAAACTAACAGATCACAATCTGACCCTTAGGAGAAAACACTATGGCAACCGCAGAAGCACCAGCAGCAGAAGAAGTCGTCGAAGGCGAACCGAAAAAGAAGAAGCCGATTCTTCTGATCGCCTTGATCGCAATTTCCACCATCCTCTTATTGGTTGTGGTGATTTTCACCACCCTTTATTTCTCGGGTTATTTCGAGCACAAGAGCGAGGCAGCCGCGCATGAAAAGGTTGACGAACTCGACAAAGAAGCCGGAGCAGCCAAGGCCACCCCTGGCGGCCCCGATAAGGTGACAAAAGACAGCGTAAACACGCGCTTTGAGAACACTTATCTGCAAATCGACAAAGAATTCATGACCAACCTCACAGGTAGCAAAAAAGTGATGGTGGTGCAAATTGCCGTGATGACGCACTACGACAACCGTGTTTTTGACAACGTCAAGAAGCATGAGTTTGCAATTCGCTCAGGCATTTTGGATGTGATGCGCCAAACCACAGAGGCTGAGGCAGCACGCCCCGACTTCCGTAGTGAACTCGCCGCCAAAATCAAAGTCGTGATGAACGATATGCTCAAGAAGTACGAAGACTTCGGCGGTATTGAAGACGTTTTCTTCACATCCTTTGTGATGCAGTAAATCCACACGACAAGACATTAAAGACGCAAGCCCAATGAAAGCCAATCTACTCTCGGATGAAGAACTCGCCGCCCTCTCGGAAGGAGTGCGCGACGGTTCGATCGAGACCGACACCGGGTTCAACACCAAGGTGCGGGTGCGCAAACACGACCTCGCCAGCGAAGACAGTAGCTTAGGGGTCAACGTTTCGTCGATCGACATGATCAACGAGCGCTTCATCCGTATGTTCAGAATGGGTTTGCTCGAAGTGTTGCGTACCAGCCCACGCGTGAACCCCACGCGTGTGCGCATCATGAAGTACAGCGAGTACCTGCAAGATTTGAAGCCGCCATTGGCTGTCAACATGATTCGCATGGGGCCACTGCGTGGCAACTCAGTGATCATCATCGACCCCAATGTGGTGTTTAGTTCGCTTGACAGCTTCTTCGGAGGCTTTGGTAAAGGCGTGGCTGATCTGCCGCCTGGGCGTTTGTTTACGCCGACAGAATCGCGGATTATCAAAATCATTTTGGAAGTGTTCTTCCGATCGCTGAAAGAAGCATGGGCGCCTTTGATGCCCATTGAATGCGAACACATCAGCTCAGAAATCAACCCCCATTTCGCCCAAATTGCCGACGAAAACGACTTGGTCGTTTTGAGCCGCTTTGAAGCCGATGCCACTGCCAGTGGTGGACGCGGATTTATCGATTTGGTCTATCCCTACGCCACCTTGAAGCCGGTGCGCGAGTTGCTCAGCAGCCGCGTGTCGAGCGGCGAAGGCAACGAAGAATCTGACCGCAAGTGGCGCTCCGAATTGGCTGCCGCTGTGGGTGATGCGAAATTGGAATTGCAGGTCACGATGGGTGAAGTCAAAACCACTTTGCACCATTTGAATAACTTGCAAGAAGGCGATTTGTTGTTCTTCAAGAAAGACGACACCGCGCTGATGACTGCCAATGGCGTTCCCGCTTTCCACGTCAATGTGGGATCGCGCGGCTCGCAAGTTGCTGTGCAAATCGACCATGAACATATCCATGGAAAACTTTGAGTTAGGAAACCACCATGAGTGAAAACACCGAAAACACCGAAACAGAAGCCCAAGACGCCCTAGTGCCTGCCGAACACGTAGAGCACGAAGAACACGAGCCAACGCTCGAGGACTTCAAGCCGACAATGCCAGGCAACATCAACCCCGAGGTGTTGCAAAACATTGTGGTGAATTTGTCGATCGAAGTCGGTCGTGCAGAAATCAAAATCAAAGACCTGATGCGTTTGACCCAAGGCAGCGTGGTAGAACTTGACCGCATTGCGGGCGAACCCCTCGACTTGCTAGTCAACAACTCAGTTGTCGCACAAGGTGAAATCGTGTTGGTCAATGACCGCTACGGTGTGCGTTTGACGCGCGTGGTACCTTCGTCTGAGCGTTTGAAACTGGTCTAAGACTTTCGCTTCAAAGTTTGCTACTTGCATGCAAATTTAGCGATTGGAATATGAGATGACAGCTGATTTGGTCGACCGTCAAGCGATTCAAAATTTGCGCAAGATGTGCAAATTGGAACGTGGCCGTCTGGCCCGTATGACCGATTTAAGCGTACAACAAATCACCCAACTCGAAGAGGGTGGCGTCAGCGCTTTTAGGTCGGTTGAATTCAAAATCCAAGCGGCGCTCAAAGTAGCGTCTATTTTGAGCGGCGTACAAGATAACGGTCTGCCTGTAGCTAATGTGTTTTACAGCAGCAAAGCCAAAGCCGCGCAAATGGGCATGGCTGTTTCCTACCAAGCCCCGCGTGGCAAACCCGCCAAGCCTAAATACCCTGACTCGCCTGAGTTCTTCAAAATGCTGCTGATATTTTTGGTGCTGGCGTTTTTGCTGGTTGCCGTAGCCATGCCATTGCTTTTCGCCATTCCTAGCCAAAGCAATTTAGACCACACCGTGACGGTGCAGCCTATCAATAATTAGTTCGCGCTGATCTTGCGACCATTCAAAGCTTGCACTGGTCGTGCATTTTTCTTGTAGGGAAAGTCTGCCACCTGCTTTTTACCAATGTCCATGGTGGTCTTCAAGATGAAGAAGTTCACACCTTCGGTACACGGTGGCGTGGTGAGTGAGCCTTCATAGCTGTAGTGTGTGAGGGCCGCTGGCACCAACACAGCAGGGTTGAATTTCACGCCTTCGACCACAAGCTCCGGGCCTTCTGATTTGGGGGCTTTGTCCCAGATGGTTTTGATAGCGTCATTGTCTTTGCCCTCGTTGAGCAAGACACCAAGCACCGCCAATTTACCTTCGGCGTTTTTGTGAACAAAGTGCGCCACCATCGCCATGGGCTTGCCGTCGATCTGCTCTTCGCTAGGACGGTGGAAGTGGAATTGCAACAGGTTGTAGACGTCTTTGTTGATCTTCAACGTGCTTCCAGGTTCCACATTGACTTGTATGGTGTGGCCATTGTTCAAAATTTTCAGCGCGCCTTCTTTGTAAGACACCGCCAAAACATCTTTAGATTTCTCGAAAGGTCCGACGATGTTCAAAGGCGATTGCTTGGTGCCTTTGGCGCAGGTGGGGAACTCATCGCCCCACTTGTCTGGGCCCATTTCGCCGGCATAGTCCCAATGCACAGCATGGGCTTTTGCACCTTTGTTGCTCTCGAGCGCGCAGTCCGCCAAAACCTTAACTTTTTGACCCGCTGCAGCGAGTGCATTTTGCGCAGCACAAATGGATTTAAGACGGGAGGTCCACTCGGCCATTTCAAGCGCTTTTTCAAATGCGCTGACGGTGTCTGGATCGTCTGGTCCCTTTGTCATCAAACGTAAAGCGCCCAAACCTAATTGGCGCTCGCTGATGATGGGGCCTTTTTGCGCCTTGATGAAGGCTTCGTAGTCTTGCAAAACTACGCCATTGGAGAAAGCTTCTTTCATCGCGGCCATTTGCTTAGCAGCCGGCTCGTATTCTTCGGCCTTTTCTTTGGCTTCTTTCAGCTCTTTGGCGGTTTTATCCAACTCTTGCTGGGCTTCTTCCATGCCTTCGCTGGCTTGGGTCAATTCGCCCATGACAAGGCTCTTTCCGTTGTAACTCCAGTAAGCCACCGTGACTGCGCCCGCTAAGAGCAAGCCCATGAGGATTTCAAGTATCAGACGTAAATGTTTTTTCATAGCCGTTCACTGTGATGTTTGTGTACCTTTCGGCACAAGGTTGGTCGTCTTTTAGCACCTACAATGTTAACTCTTCAACAGCCTCTGGATTTAAACCATGAACCGCTGCACCACTCACGGGAGTTTTCCCGCATGAGTCCCAAAGTATTTATTAAAACCTTCGGTTGCCAAATGAACGAGTACGACTCGGACAAGATGGCGGACGTTTTGGGGCAAGCCCAAGGCTACGAAAAAACCAGCAATGTCGACGAAGCCGACCTGATCGTCTTCAATACCTGCTCGGTACGCGAAAGAGCGCAAGAAAAAGTCTTCTCTGATTTAGGTCGCGTCCGGCATCTCAAGGCCAAGGGCGTGAAGATCGCCGTCGGCGGTTGCGTGGCCAGTCAAGAAGGCGACGCCATCATTGCCCGCGCGCCTTATGTCGACGTGGTGTTTGGCCCGCAGACTTTGCACCGATTGCCCGAACTGCTCGACCAACGCATAGCGCTCAAGCGTCCGCAAGTCGACATCAGTTTTCCTGAAATTGAAAAGTTCGACCACTTGCCCCAAGCGCGCGTCGAAGGCGCCAGCGCGTTCGTGAGCATCATGGAAGGCTGCAGCAAATACTGCAGCTATTGCGTGGTGCCTTACACCCGCGGCGAAGAATTCAGCCGTCCCTTGGACGATGTGATGAAAGAAGTCGCTGGCTTGGCCACACAAGGTGTGAAAGAAGTCACCTTGCTCGGACAAAACGTCAACGCCTACCGTGGCGTGATGGGCAACACCGCCGACATTGCCGACTTTGCCTTGCTGATTGAATTGGTAGCCGACATACCCGGCATCGAGCGCATCCGCTACACCACCAGCCACCCCAACGAATTCACCCAACGCTTGATTGATGTGTACGCCAAAGTGCCCAAGCTGGTGAACCACTTGCATTTGCCGGTGCAGCACGGCAGCGACCGCATTTTGATGGCGATGAAGCGCGGCTATACCGCAATGGAATACAAAAGCACGGTGAAGAAACTGCGCGCCATTCGCCCTGACATGGCGATGAGTTCAGACTTTATTGTGGGCTTTCCGGGTGAGACCGAAGAAGACCACCAAAAGTTGATCAAGCTGATGCACGACATTTACTTTGACAACTCGTTTAGTTTTATCTTCAGCCCCCGCCCCGGCACACCGGCAGCTAATTTGCCTGACGACACGCCGCACGCGGTCAAGTTACGCCGCTTGCAAGAGGTGCAAAAAATCATCGATGACAACATGCGGGCTATCAACGTAGAGCGCGTCGGCACCATACAAAAGATTTTGGTCGACGGCATTTCACGCAAAGACGCCCACGAATTGCGTGGGCGCACTGAATGCAATCGGGTGGTGAACTTTCAGGCCGGCCCGCTGTCTGAGCGACTGATGCATCAATTGATAGATGTGCGGATTACAGAGGCTAATCCGCATTCGTTGCGCGGTGAAGTGGTGGTGTCGGAGAGCGTGGTTTAGCGCATTCCAGGAAAGCCACCGCCCATACCCTTCATGCCGCCCATCCGCTTCATCATCTTCATCAAACCACCACCGCGCATTTTTTTCATCATGTCTTGCATTTGCTCAAACTCTTTGAGCAAACGGTTGACGTCTTGCACTTGAACACCGGCTCCCATAGCAATGCGGCGTTTGCGTGTGGCTTTGATGAGTTCGGGTTTGCGCCGCTCTAAGGCGGTCATGCTGTGGATGATGCCTTGCTTGCGGCCAATGTCTTTCTCGGCCTTGCCCATATCCACGTCTTTGGCCTTGGCAGCCATTTGGGTCGGCAGTTTGTCCATCAAATTGGACAAGCCGCCCATCGAGCGCATTTGTTGAATTTGCGACAAGAAATCGTTCAAATCAAAGTTGTCACCGCGCTTGACTTTGTCGGCCAATTTTTGGGCGGCCGCCATGTCGACGCCCGCAGTGACTTGTTCGACCAAGGCCAGTATGTCGCCCATGCCCAACACGCGTTGCGCATGGCGGTTGGCATCGAACAATTCCAACCCGTCCATTTTTTCGCTGGTACCCGCGAACTTGATCGGCACGCCGGTGATTTGGCGCACTGATAACGCCGCGCCGCCGCGTGAGTCGCCGTCGAGTTTGGTCAACACAATGCCTGTGAGCGGCAAGGCGTCTTTAAATGCTTTGGCAGTGTTGATCGCGTCTTGGCCTTGCATGGCGTCGACTACGAACAAGGTTTCGACGGGGTTCAACACGTTGTGCAAGGCTTGGATTTCTTGCATCAAGGCTTGATCAATGCCTAAGCGGCCGGCAGTATCGACCAGCAACACATCAAAGTAATGTTTGCGTGCGTAGTCCAGCGCAGCACGCGCAATGTCTTGCGGTTTTTGGTCAGCACTGCTGGGGAACCATTCGGCACCGACTTGTTCGGTGACCGTTTTGAGTTGCTCGATCGCTGCAGGGCGGTAGACGTCGCCCGACACCGTCAACACTTTCTTTTTGCGCTGCTGAATTAACCAACGCGCAAGTTTGGCGGTGGTGGTGGTCTTACCCGCGCCTTGCAAACCGGCCATCAATATGACTGCTGGTGGTTGCGCAGCTAAATTGAGATCGCTGACACCATCGCCCATGGTGGCGGCAAGTTCTTGGTTGACGATACCGACCAACGCCTGGCCCGGTTGCAAAGAGCCGACGACTTCTTGGCCCAGCGCTTTGTCTTTGACACGCGCGATGAAATCTCGTACGACGGGCAACGCCACATCGGCCTCAAGCAAGGCCATGCGCACTTCACGCAACATATCGGCCACATTGCTCTCAGTGATGCGGGCCTGACCGCTGATTTGTTTAACGAGGCGGGAGAGTTTGTCGGTAAGGGCTGAAGCCATATTTATCCCCGTAGGGGTTTCATTGGATGCGTCAAGCAAAACGCTAAACTTGCCACATGATTTTAGCCAGTGACATCTCTCCCAACCTTTGGTTAGGAATCCCCACCGCTTTCGCCTACGCACTCACCGGGTGGATGGGTCCTCGCCTAGGCCCCGGATACGGCCACCGCTGGTTGGTGGTTCCTTGGCTACTCCATGCTTCAGGGCTGGCCTTTGCATTGTTTGGCTCGCAAGATGGCGTGATGCGCTTTGGTTTTGCGCCTGCTTTGTCGGTCACCGTGTGGTTGATGTTGACGTTTTATGTCTTGGAGCAGCACTGGTTTCCGCGACTTCAAACCCGCTGGATCTTGATGGCAATAGGCGCCTCTGTGGTGTTGATTGCAGCTGTATTTCCCGGCGCGCCCATGCATACCAACGCATCGCCATTGCTACCACTGCACTGGGCCTTGGGCATCGCATCCTATGGGCTTTTTGCTGCCGCCTTGGTCCACGCCACTATTTTGTCGCAAGCAGAAAAAAATATGCGCATGGCGGTCGATGCCTCGGTTGATGTGCCAATCCTCACTTTGGAGCGTTTGACATTTCGCTTTGTCTGGGCGGGATTTGTCTTATTGACCGCCACACTGCTAGCGGGATGGCTGTTTGGCGACAGCCTGTATGGCGCCAACACGGCTTGGCGTTGGGACCACAAGACAGTCTTCTCTGTGCTGTCTTGGGCGACCTTCGCGGTCTTGCTGGTCGGTCGCCAGCGTTTGGGCTGGCGCGGACGCACCGCCATCCGATTTTTGTATGCTGGCACAGGTTTGTTGTTGCTTGGCTACGTGGGTTCACGTTTTGTTCTGGAAGTGGTCTTGGGTCGCACACCATGAAATATGTGATTTGGGTGGCGATCATCTTTGCTGGTTTGTGGTGGATTCGCCAACAGCGCAGTGGCGCCAATGCACCTTCTAAAAAAAACAAGGGCTCGAACGTCATGTTGCCTTGTGCTCACTGTGGCTTGCACATACCTGAATCAGAGGCCGTTTTAGGCCCAGCGAAATCCAACGGCGCGCAAACGCCTTACTGCAGCCAACAACATTTACAACAACACCAAGGTCGTGCGTGAATCCTGGGATTTCACAGTGGCAAGATGGCTGGTGGTCATCCGCCCAGCGCCTTGACTCCCCCAACTTTGGAGAGCGACCTAGCCAATCGCAAATTGACTTGCTTGTCATTCACTCGATCAGTTTGCCGCCCGGCGTCTATGGCGGCCCCGAGATAGAAGCGCTATTTACCAACCAACTCGATTGGGACGCCCACCCCTATTTCGCACAAATACGCGACATGCAGGTTTCCTCGCATTTTGTAATTCGCCGCGATGGCTTTCTGATGCAGTTCGTTAGTTGCGAAAAGCGCGCCTGGCATGCCGGGGTGTCGCACTACCGCGGACGCGACAACTGCAATGATGATTCGATTGGCATAGAGCTTGAAGGCTTGGAGGGCGAATTGTTTGCGTCTGCGCAATATGACACGCTGTCTGTTTTGTGCAGAGAGCTTGTGAACCACTATCCAATTGCACACATCGCAGGCCATGAAGACATCGCACCGGGACGCAAGTTGGACCCTGGTGCGGGCTTTGATTGGCAACTACTCCAAGAAAAATTAATACTTTCAAATACATTTTTTCCGCCTGTGTGCTTAGGCGACAAAATAAGCAAAAAAAATATTTGATGGTTTTCCCTCGACGGGAATCGCCAGCCCATTTTGTCCAAGGCAATCCCACGCCAAATTTTTTGCGCATTAGCGAACCAAATGCTCCTAAAACGCCCGTGAAATAACGCTCCAACCCAAAAAACCCAATAACCACAGGGTTTTATCCAGAGGGCGCGTAAAAAAAACTGGATGACGGTTTTGCAATGAATAAGGAAAACCCCGCATATTCATAAAAACACTACCCCTAGTGCCTTGATGGAGTCACGGACACCAGATATAGTGTGGGGACGCGATGCTTCACTTTTTAAAAAGTCCGTCTTTCAAGTTGCAAGCCTCCCGACCACACGAACTTGAATAACAGGAAGAAAAACGACATGCAACTTGTTGAATCCACTACAAAAATTAACCCAACGCCTTTCCCCGCACCCCCCCAAGACCGTATCAGTGCCGATAGCCCGACCCTGTTGGCCCATTACCAAATTATTCGCCGCAATGGCGCAGTAGTTCCTTTTGAGCCCGCCAAAATTGCTGTGGCCATGATGAAGGCGTTTTTGGCCGTGCATGGCACCCAAGGCGCAGCGTCTGCCAGCGTGCGCGAAACCGTGGACGTTTTGACCCAAGCCGTGGTCCGCGCCTTGATGCGCTCGCGTCCTGGCGGTGGCACATTCCACATTGAAGACGTGCAAGACCAAGCCGAACTCGGTTTGATGCGCGGTGGCCACCACGAAATTGCCCGTGCCTACGTGCTCTACCGCGAGCGTCGCACCCAAGAGCGCGCCCACACCAAAGAACAAGCCGCACCCGCAGCCCCCACCATGCATGTGCTTGAAGGTGGCCAACGCGTGCCATTGGACCTGCAGCACCTGCAACGTTTGATCAATGACGCTTGCGCCGGATTGGGCGCGGATGTGCGTCCTGAGCCCATCATGGCCGAGACCATGCGCAACCTCTACGACGGCGTGCCGATGGACGAGGTCTACAAAGCCGCGATCTTGGCCACCCGCACCTTGATCGAAAAAGACCCCGACTACACCTACGCCACCGCGCGTTTGCTGATGCACACCATCGCCAAAGAAGTGCTGGGCAAAGAAGTCCTGCACGCTGACATGGGCCAGCACTATGCGCAGTACTTCCCACAGTTCATCAAAAAGGGCGTTGACAACGAATTGCTCGACCCACAAATGTTGCAGTTTGACTTGCAGCGCTTGGGCTCAGCACTTAAAGCCGGTCGCGATTTGAAGTTTGACTACCTCGGTCTGCAAACTCTGTATGACCGTTACTTCTTGCACGTGCGCAAACAACGCATCGAGTTGCCACAAGCGTTTTTCATGCGCGTCGCCATGGGCTTGGCTCTAAAAGAAATCGACCGCGAAGCCCGTGCGATTGAGTTCTACGAGGTTCTGTCGTCGTTTGACTTTATGTCAAGCACACCAACCCTGTTCAACAGCGGCACCTTGCGTTCACAACTCTCGAGTTGCTACCTCTCTACCGTGCCTGACGACTTAGACGGCATTTATGAGCTCATCAAAGAAAACGCTTTGCTGTCTAAATTCGCCGGCGGTTTGGGCAACGACTGGACGCGCGTGCGCGCATTGGGTAGCCATATCAAGGGCACCAATGGCGAGTCACAAGGCGTGGTGCCATTCTTAAAAGTCGTCAACGACACGGCCGTGGCTGTTAACCAAGGCGGCAAACGCAAAGGCGCTGTTTGCACTTATTTAGAGACCTGGCACTTGGATGTCGAAGAGTTCTTAGAGTTGCGCAAGAACACCGGTGATGACCGCCGACGCACCCACGACATGAACACCGCCAACTGGATTCCAGACTTGTTCATGCGCCGCGTGATGGAAAAAGGCGAGTGGACCTTGTTCTCTCCTTCCGACGTACCTGATTTGCACGACCTTTATGGCGCGGAATTCGAGAAAGCCTATGTAGCGGCCGAAGCCAAGGCTAAGAGCGGCGAGATCAAACCCAGCAAAACCGTCCAAGCCACCGACATGTGGCGCAAGATGTTGACCATGCTGTTTGAAACCGGCCACCCTTGGATCACGTTCAAAGACCCCTGCAATGTGCGCTCACCACAACAACACGTGGGTGTGGTGCATTCGTCCAACCTGTGTACCGAAATCACCTTGAACACCAGCGACACCGAAACCGCGGTCTGTAACCTCGGCTCGGTCAATTTGTCACAGCATTTGATCGAAGGCGCGAACGGCCAAGAACTCGACCACGACAAACTCAAGCGCACCATCTCTACCGCGATGCGCATGCTCGACAACGTGATCGACATCAACTACTACGCCGTGAAAAAAGCGCGCGACTCGAACTTGCGCCACCGTCCAGTCGGTTTGGGCATCATGTCGTTCCAAGACAGCTTGTACGAGATGCGCATTCCTTACGCCTCACAAGCAGCCGTCGAGTTTGCTGACCGCTCGATGGAAGCCGTTTGCTACTACGCGTATTGGGCATCGACCGAACTCGCGAAAGAGCGTGGCCAATATGCCAGCTACAAAGGTTCTTTGTGGGACCAAGGCGTTTTGCCATTGGACTCTTTAGACCTTCTCGCTTCTGCGCGCGGTGGTTACTTGGATGTCGACCGCTCCACCACCTTAGATTGGGAGTCGTTGCGCCACAAGATTGCCAAAGACGGCATGCGCAATTCCAATTGCGTCGCGATTGCGCCTACCGCGACGATCTCCAACATCATTGGTGTTGACGCTTCTATTGAGCCTTGCTTTGGCAACTTGTCGGTCAAGTCCAACCTGTCTGGCGAATTCACGGTGATCAACAGTTACTTGGTGCGTGACTTGAAGCGCCTTGGTTTGTGGGACGACGTGATGGTCATGGACCTCAAACACTTTGACGGTTCATTGCGCCCTATTGACCGGGTGCCGCAAGAGATCAAATCCTTGTACGCCACTGCCTTTGAGGTCGAGCCTCAGTGGTTGGTCGAAGCCGCATCGCGTCGCCAGAAGTGGATCGACCAAGCGCAATCACTCAACATCTACATGGCGGGTGCATCTGGCAAGAAGTTGGACGAGACCTACAAGTTGGCTTGGTTACGCGGTTTAAAAACCACCTACTACCTGCGCACATCCAGCGCACAACAAGTCGAGAAATCTACCGTGCAAGCAGGCTCGCACAACTCCGTGTCTTCAGGCTCGCCCACTACCAGTGGATTGAGTGCGCTTGAAGCTGCAGCGATGGCCGCACAAGCACAACAGTTAAGCGCTGTGGCTGCCACCGACGTGAAGTTTTGCGGCGTTGACGATCCGACTTGCGAAGCTTGTCAGTAATTTTGCAACTACCACTATTTGTATTTGCACAACACAAACACGTTCTGCACCCTCACAACGCTTTGCGTTTGGGTGCATTGCATCGATAATCATTGAATAGGAAAATAATCTATGTTGACTTGGGACGAAGAAGTTAAAACTTCCACACCACCATCTTTTGCAAGCGGTTTAAACAACCGCCTGATGGATAGCCCTCCCCCTCCAACTTCACGCACTTCGCAAACTCCTGTTGCCATGCGTACTTTGGATGACGGCGCAAAAGCACCTATTCCTCCAGTTGCTTCATTCGCCTCAGCCCCAGCCTCTTCTGCATCAACATCAGCCACCCCTAGTGCGCGTCGCGTGAATGCTGCTGACAAGCGCATCATCAATGGCAGCACGGATGTGAACCAGTTGGTGCCTTTCAAATACAAATGGGCTTGGGAGAAATACCTAGCCACTTGTGCCAACCACTGGATGCCGCAAGAAGTCAACATGACGCGTGACATCGCGTTGTGGAAAGACCCTAACGGTCTGACCGATGACGAACGCCGCTTGATCATGCGCAACCTTGGCTTCTTCGTGACTGCTGACTCTTTGGCTGCCAACAACATTGTGTTGGGCACCTACCGCCACATCACAGCGCCTGAGTGCCGCCAATTCTTATTGCGCCAAGCGTTTGAAGAAGCCATTCATACCCATGCTTACCAATACATTGTGGAATCTTTAGGTCTCGACGAAGCCGAGATTTTTAACGCCTACCACGAAGTTAAATCTATCCGCGACAAAGACGAATTCCTGATTCCGTTCATCGACGCCATCATGAACCCGCACTTCCATACGGGCACACCTGAAACCGACCAAACCTTGTTGAAGTCTCTAATTGTGTTTGCCTGTTTGATGGAAGGTCTGTTCTTCTACGTCGGCTTTACCCAAATCTTGGCACTCGGCCGCCAAAACAAGATGACGGGCGCTGCAGAGCAATACCAGTACATCTTGCGTGACGAGTCTATGCACTGCAATTTCGGCATTGATTTGATCAACCAAATCAAACTCGAAAACCCACACCTGTGGACGGCGACCTTCAAAGAAGAGATCAAAGACTTGTTCATGCAAGCGGTTGAACTCGAATACCGCTACGCCGAAGACACCATGCCCCGTGGCGTGTTGGGTTTGAACGCATCGATGTTCAAAGGCTATTTGCGCTATATCGCGAATCGCCGTGCGACCCAAATCGGTCTCGAGCAGTTGTTCCCCAACGAGGAAAATCCCTTCCCTTGGATGAGCGAGATGATTGACTTGAAAAAAGAACGTAATTTCTTTGAAACCCGCGTGATTGAATACCAATCAGGCGGTGCTTTGTCTTGGGACTGATTTTAAAAACTATATGTCCCTGAATTTGTTCGTCACTTCCATAAACACCCAATTACGAGGTGTTGTGACGGACTCAACGTGTTCATGGGGTTGGACCCGGGTCCAGCGCCATGAATCGCTTTGCATGCTACCAACCGGTGCAAAGTGTTTTCACTCAACGATCTAAAAAATTGATCTAGGAGAAAAGAAATGGCAACTGCAAAAAAAATGGCCGCTAAAAAGAAGGCCCCAGCAAAGAAAGTGGCAGCTAAGAAGCCAGCCGCTAAAAAAGTAGCCGCTAAAAAGCCGGCAGTCAAGAAAGTAGCAGCAAAGAAGGTCGCAGCGAAGAAGCCAGCAGCTAAAAAAGCTGCAGCCAAAAAGCCAGCGGCAAAAAAAGTAGCAGCTAAGAAAAAGCCTGCTGCGAAGAAAGCCGTAGCTAAAAAAGCTGCTGCAAAGAAGCCCGCGAAAAAAGTAGCAGCTAAGAAAAAGCCTGCTGCGAAGAAAGCCGCGAAAAAGCCTGCTGCCAAAAAAGCCGCCCCTAAAAAGGCTGCTAAAAAACCTGCGCCCAAGAAAGCCGCGAAAGCACCCGCTGCCGTCGCTCACGCGCAAACCACTTTAAATCCACAAGCTGCATGGCCGTTTCCAACGGCAAGCAGACCCTGATTCTCAAACGATCAGCAAACGGATTTATCGTTTACTCAAGCCCGACGCCGCAAGGCCTCGGGCTTTTTCTTAGACTGCGCAAAGGCAGAAAATATCAACCGATATGTAAATCGCTGATTTGGTAGTTTTGTGGCCCGCGTTGCGCAATTTTGCGAGCGCCGACTTCGTTGCCAAGCGCTGCGCACTTGTCTAGCGACCAGCCTTTTTCTAAACCGAATAGCAAAGCGCCGCGCCATGCATCGCCACAGCCTGTGGGGTCCACCACTTCTTTGGCTTTCACAGGGGGCACTAGCGTTTTCTGTCCATCCACCCAGACTTCGCAACCGTTTGCGCCCAAGGTCACGATCAAACCTTTGACATGGCGTGAGAGTTCAGCGCTAGAGAGCCCAGTGCGGTCGCACAACATCTTGCCTTCGTAGTCGTTCACCGTCACCCAAGTAGAGAGGTGGATGAAATGCATCAACTCTTTGCCATCGAACATCGGCAAACCTTGGCCGGGATCGAAGACAAAAGGAATATCAGCGTGTTTGAATTGCTCCGCATGCTCGAGCATAGCGTCGCGTCCGTCGGGCGAAATAATGCCCAGTTGGATATCTGCACGCTTTTCGATTTTGGTTTTGTGTGCTTGCATCATCGCGCCGGGGTGAAAGGCGGTGATTTGGTTGTTGTCTTTGTCGGTCATGATCATGGCTTGTGCGGTGTAGGTGTCAGAGACCGAACGCACAAACTCACTCGATATACCCAAATGCGCCAAGCGCGCAAGATAGTCTGCGCCATCGGTACCCAGCGTTGCCATGGGCAAAGGTGTGCCGCCCAGTATCTTCAAACTGTAGGCGATATTGCCAGCACAGCCACCAAAATCACGACGCAAAGCAGGCACTAAAAAAGAGACATTCAAGATATGCAGTTGGTCAGGCAAGATTTGCTCAGCAAACCGACCTTCAAAATCCATGATGGTGTCAAACGCGAGTGAGCCGCATATTAGCGATGCCATATAAATACTTTCTTAGGAGAAATTAAGGGTAAAAAATCAAAGCACGGTAACCGGCAATCCGCTCACGCAAAGTGGCGTTCACCTCAAAGCTAAATTGCACACGCTGGTCGCGCAGGGCTGCGATATGGTCTTGTAAATCCAACTCGTCAATATTGAAGACGCGACGCACCACTACTTGGTCTTGTAAATCGGTCAACGTCACTTCTAACCAAGGTGTGGCCACAGGATGGTGCTGGATATTTTTAAAGCGCATCTGCAAATTAAAACCACCATCCGGATTTTCACTAAAGCTGCTGTTTTCAATCAGCACGCTATTGGGTTCTTTCGGCCATTCCACCTTACACGCAATAGGCAGACACAAGGTTTCTACCGTATTGCGCAATGCAGGCTCTTCGGCAACCAACCAATGGCGGTTCCACAAAACGGCCTGCCACAGAATGGCAAGGGCCAACAAAACAGAGATCGACGGCCAAACCCAGCCTGCATCCAAATGCAATTGCTTTTGCATCGCGCCGCTTCCTGAAAACAAGCCGGGTCGCACACCCTCTAAAGATTTACCTTCGTCAGAAAAGGTGGCTGCATGATTGGTATTTGTGTTGAGCGCAAAATACAAATGCGCCTCAAAAACGTTTTGGCATTTACCGCAGCGCACCCAACCATTGGCAGCACGGGTGTGTTCTTCGCGCACTTTGAAAGCGGTTTGGCAGTTGGGGCAATGGGTGATGTGCATCAGAGGGTTGCCGTCATGAGGATCCAGCCATCTTCTTGATCGCTGACTTGGAGTTTGCAATAAGGCGCATATGCAAGTTGCAATTCTTGCGCCTGACGCTCCAATATACCAGCCAACACCAAGTGGCCCGTGGGTTTGACATGGTTGCATAACAAGGGCGCCAGCACTTTCAAAGGCGTGGCCAAAATATTGGCGAGCACCGTGTCATACGCCCCCACCGCCAGTTCAGAATGCCCCGCATGCAACGTCACGCCGTTGGCTTTGGCATTCAAAAGCGTGGATGTAATCGCGGCTTCGTCAATGTCCACAGCGTCCACGCTCTGCGCGCCATGCAACGCTGCCGCAATCGCCAAAATGCCGGAGCCGCATCCGTAGTCCAGAACGCGAACAGATGGTGTGGCTTGCGACGCGATCCAACGCAAACACATGCGTGTGGTTGGATGGGTGCCTGTTCCAAACGCTAAGCCTGGGTCCAAACGAATAAAACGTTTGGCTTGCGCAGGCGGTTCATGCCAAGTAGGAACGATCCAAAAGTCTGGAGTAATTTCAACCGGCTGAAATTGCGATTGGGTGAGCGTGACCCAGTCTTGGTCTTCAACAGAATGCACGCCAAGGCTTTGGCAGGTAGCAAAAAAATCTTGCACAGATAACAAACGCTCAGCATCTTGTGCAGTCGACTCTTTAGCAAACAAAGCCACGACCTTGGAACGCTGCCAAGCCTCTTTAGGCGGCGGCATGCCGGGTTCGCCAAAGAGTGCTTGCTCTGCCTCCGACATCGCATCTGCGTCTTCGACAGACACGCTCAAGGCGTCTAATGCTTCCAGCGCATCACAGATATCTTGCACACTTGACTCTGGGCAAACCAAGCCCAGGTCAAACATCATTTTTTATGAGCGGCAAGCCACTCTTCCAAATAATGGATGTTGGTGCCACCCGCTTGAAACTTCGCGTCATGCATCAACTCGCGGTGCAAAGGAATATTGGTGTTGATTCCTTCCACCAATGTTTCCGCCAATGCAGAGCGCATGCGCGCTAACGCTTGTTCACGGTTGTCGCCATACACAATGATTTTGCCAATCATGGAGTCGTAATACGGCGGCACATAGTAGTTGGTGTAAGCGTGAGAATCTACCCGCACACCAGGGCCACCAGGTGCGTGCCACATGGTGATGCGACCAGGTGACGGCATGAAATTGAAGGGGTCTTCCGCGTTGACACGGCACTCGATGGAGTGGCCTTTGACAATGACATCACGCTGCGTGAAAGGCAGCTTCATGTCGGCAGCCACCATGATTTGCGTTTTGACGATATCGATACCGGTGATGTATTCGGTTACGGGATGCTCGACTTGCACACGCGTGTTCATCTCGATGAAATAAAACTCACCGTTCTCATACAAAAACTCGAAAGTGCCAGCACCGCGATAACCAATTTTTTTACATGCGGCAACACAACGCTCGCCAATTTTGTCGATAAGTTTGCGGGGGATGCCTGGTGCAGGCGCTTCTTCGATCACTTTTTGGTGACGGCGCTGCATCGAACAATCGCGTTCACCCAAATACACCGCATTTTTAAATTTATCCGCCAAGATTTGGATTTCGATATGCCTGGGATTTTGGAGGTATTTCTCCATATAGACCGCAGGATTGCCAAATGCAGAACCTGCTTCGGTTTTGGTCATAGACACTGCATTGATAAGCGCTGCTTCTGAATGCACCACACGCATGCCGCGACCGCCGCCGCCGCCTGCCGCCTTGATGATGACCGGATAACCCACCATCTTGGCAATACGACGGATTTGCAAGGGGTCATCAGGCAATTCGCCTTCGGAGCCAGGCACGCAAGGCACGCCCGCTTTGATCATGGCCTGTTTGGCCGACACCTTGTCGCCCATGATGCGGATCGATTCCGCAGTCGGGCCGATGAATTGGAAGCCGCTTTTTTCAACACGCTCGGCAAAGTCAGCGTTTTCACTTAAAAAACCGTAGCCAGGGTGGATCGCCTCGGCATCGGTGACTTCGGCCGCCGCAATGATGGCGGGCATATTGAGGTAACTTTGGGCAGAGGACGCAGGGCCGATACAAACCGCTTCGTCGGCGAGTTTGATGTATTTGGCTTCTTTATCTGCTTCAGAATAAACCATTACCGCTTTGACACCGAGCTCGCGGCAGGCGCGTTGCACGCGCAGAGCGATCTCGCCACGGTTGGCAATCAGGATTTTTTTGAACATGCGCAACTACCGGGATTTAAGCGATGACAAACAAAGGCGCGCCGTATTCCACCGCCTGGCCGTTTTGGGCCACGATTTGGGTGATGGTGCCCGACTTGTCGGCTTCAATTTCGTTCAAGATCTTCATCGCTTCGATGATGCAAATGGTCTCCCCTTCTTTGACCTGGGTTCCCACTTCCACATAAGAAGCTGCTTCTGGGCTAGATGAGCGGTAAAAAGTACCCACCATCGGCGACTTCACCACATGGCCTTCGGCCTCTGCCGCAGCGGCAGCAGTTGCGGCAACCTCTGCTGGGGTTGGCGCAACAGGCGCGATAGGCGCCTGAACCAACGCCGTTGTTTGTTGTGTGGCCGACATAACGGGTTGGGCGAATTGCATGCCCTGGGATGGATTACCCTTGACGATACGAACCTTGCCTTCTGCCTCAGTGATTTCAAGTTCAGAGACATTGGAGTCGGAGACCAGGTCGATCAGCGTCTTGAGTTTTCTCAAATCCATAAAATACCTTATTTGTTACCAAAGAGGGTCTAATTTACACCAATTTCGGCTTCTTAAGCCCAGGCTTGGATCTCTTGGGCGCTTAATTTGCCCAATTTACGCTGGATAAGACCGCCTTTCCCGTCTAACACCACGGTGAATGGCAGACCACCTTGTTCATTGCCCAAAAGTCGGCCCAAGTCGGTACCCGACATTCCGGCAAAACCAACGGGGTAACTGATGGCGTTTTGGCTTAAGTACTGCCGAACACGGCTAGGTTGGTCAATCGCCAATCCGACCATTTGCCATCCTTTGGCTGAATTTTGACGAAAGAAGACGTCCAATAAAGGCATTTCTTCTACACAAGGCGCACACCAAGTTGCCCAAAAATTAATCACCAAGGGCTTACCTTGTAGGTTTTGCATCTTTAAAACCTGGCCGTCTGGCGTATCGAATTCAGCATTCCAAAGTGCTTGTTTCGCTTCCATGCTGATGCCAGCAGCCTGTTTTTTTAGCGACAAGCCAGCACCAGCGACGGCGGCTAACACTGCTACGCCACCCAAGACCATCTGTCGCTTTGAGACATTTAATTGCATGCATCTTCCTTCATCAATCGTTTAAGTGCCAGTAAATCACCTCTTTGTGTGCGTCCTTGGCTATCTGGCTTTAAGGCGCCGCGCACATCATCGCGGTCGTACACCATCAGGTGGACCAAGACTTTTTGCACCGCGCCGTGCTGCTCCAATCCCGGACAAGCGCACAAAACACTCAGTGCATCGACCGCATCGCCATGAAAGCCTTGCACCGTACTCACGTCGTAGCGCACTTGTTTGTCTATCAACTTCAACTCGGCGGACTTGGAGTCATCGCAAAAAAGCTGCAGGTAAATGTCTGACAACTCCGTCGCCGTGCCGCGCCACACTGCGCCGCCAAGGTGGGGATTGAACTCGGCCAGCCGCTCCATCCAGACATATGCCAATGCGCGCAAGGCTTTGAGTGCAGCAGGCTGGGTGTCGGCGCAAAAGGTGTCTATATAGTCACGCACGGCCTCTTCCAATACATCGTTCGATGGCAAGGGTGCGCGCCCCGTGATGCCCAATTGTTTGATCGCACGGCGCTTAGCAGCGCCGTATTCCAAACCTTCTTCCACCACCATACGGGCGGCAGTGGCTGCGATCTCAACTTCGGTGGTGTACATAAGCAGCGTATTGTCGCTCGCCCTCTAAAATCACTAGATGCATATACATATATTGGGTATTTGTGGCACGTTTATGGGCGGCCTGGCTGCATTGGCCCGAGAGGCCGGTCACAAAGTCACCGGTTGCGACGCTGGCGTCTATCCACCCATGAGTGACCAACTACGCGATTTAGGCATCGATTTGGTAGAGGGTTTTGCCGCCGACCAAATGCAATTTCAACCCGATATGTATGTCATCGGCAATGTGGTGTCGCGTGCACGTTTGACCGATGGTTCACCTAAATTTCCTTTGATGGAAGCTATTTTGGAAAG
>JBBAOY010000002.1:0-31820 GCA_040401095.1 Limnohabitans sp. | reverse complement strand
TTTGTCATTGAAGCCGACGAATACGACACTGCGTTTTTTGATAAGCGCAGCAAATTCGTCCACTACCGCCCCCGCACTGCAATTTTGAACAACCTCGAGTTCGACCACGCAGACATTTTTGACAACTTGGCGGCCATCGAGCGGCAGTTCCACCATCTTGTGCGCACCGTGCCTGCAAGCGGTCGTTTGGTGGTGAATGCCGATGAAGACAGCTTGCAGCGCGTGTTGAATATGGGTCACTGGAGCGACGTGAGCCAGTTTGGCTCGGGGCAGGCCGCAACAAAATTTGCACAACAAACATCTGTCACAACAGGCATTCTTGCTCAAGGCGGTGCATCCAACACACCAAACAATCTCAGTGCAAACACGTTTTGGTCTATCCAAGGCCCGCCTAACGACTTTGCCGTTATCCACCAAGGCAAAGAATTAGCCCGCGTGCGCTGGGACATCACCGGCGTGCACAACCAACTCAATGCTTTGGCCGCCATCATCGCGGCTGAACATGTGGGTGTGCCGGTGCCCCAAGCAGCGGAAGCATTAGCCAGTTTCCAAAATGTCCGTAGACGCATGGAAGTTCGTGGAACGGTTGCACGTGTAGGTGGCGCTATCACCGTCTACGACGATTTTGCGCACCACCCTACGGCGATACGCACAACCCTCGACGGTTTGCGGCGCAAAGTCGGGCCGCATGCGCGTATCTTGGCGGTATTCGAGCCACGCAGCAACACCATGAAGCTCGGCACCATGAAGTCGCAACTCCCTTGGAGTTTGGAAGAAGCGAATTTGGCGATCTGTCACTCAGGCGGCTTGGACTGGGACGCACGGGAAGCCTTAGCCGAAATGGGCGCGCGCGCGCAGGTGGGTCACACAGTCGACGAAGTGATCGCCCAAGTTGTTGTTGCCGCACAAGCCGGCGACCATGTGCTGTGCATGAGCAACGGCGGGTTTGGCGGCATTCACGCCAAGCTTTTGAAAGCGCTTGGCTGACAAAGGTGGCCCTTACCACGCACTGCAAAAGTATCGAACGACTACAAAAGCAAGGGCGCCGCTGGATACCAAGCGGAAATTTAGCGCCTAGCCGCAACCGCCTCTGACAGCACCTTCAAACACGCCATCGAATCGTCCCAACCCAAGCAGGCATCGGTGATGCTTTTGCCAAATTCAAGCTGAGCAATATCGTCCTTACCAGGCGTGAATTTTTGGGCGCCACCTTGCAGATGGCTCTCGATCATTACGCCAAACACATGGTGGGATCCGGATCGGATTTGCTTGGCAATGTCTTGGGTCACATCGATTTGGCGTTCGTGCTGCTTGCTGCTGTTGGCGTGGCTGCAGTCCACCATCAAACGCGGGGGCAACTTGGCTTTTTCTAACTCGTGGCACGCTGCGCCTACGCTGGCTGCGTCATAGTTAGGCGCTTTGCCACCACGCAAAATGATGTGGCAGTCTTTGTTGCCCTTGGTTTGCACAATCGCGACTTGGCCGTTTTTATGGACGGATAAAAAGTGGTGACCACCAGCGGCGGCTTGGATGGCATCGGTCGCAATTTTGATATTGCCGTCGGTGCCGTTTTTAAAACCAATTGGCGCAGACAAGCCAGAAGCCAATTCGCGATGCACTTGGCTCTCGGTCGTGCGCGCGCCAATCGCGCCCCAAGCGATCAAGTCGCCAATGTATTGCGGGCTGATGGCATCTAAAAACTCGCTGCCAGCAGGCAAGCCAAGGCGGTTGATTTCAATCAACAACTGGCGCGCGATCCGCAGGCCTTCATCGATGCGGTAGCTCTCATCCAGGTAAGGGTCATTGATCAGACCCTTCCAACCTACGGTGGTGCGTGGCTTCTCAAAGTACACGCGCATCACGATTTCCAAAGTATTGGCGTACTTGTCGCGCAAGGGCTTGAGCCGACGGGCGTATTCCAGCGCAGCAGCAGGGTCATGGATGGAGCATGGGCCAATGACAACCAGGAGGCGATCGTCCTTGCCATGCATGATGTGGTGGATGTTTTTGCGGGTCTGGGTGATCAGCTTTTCCACAGGTGTTCCCTGAATAGGAAAGAAGCGAATCAAATGCTCAGGTGGGGGTAGCACGGTGATGTCCTTAATCCGTTGGTCGTCGGTCTGACTGGTTTTCTCAACAGATACGGAATAAAGGGATTCGTTGGTGTGTTTCATGGTGTGGCCTGCAAAAAAAAACCGCCGAGGGTTTCGGCGGTTGGTTTGGGAGTTCAGAGCGCTTGCTTACGTTCAGACCTCTCGACCGCCGTGGGGGCGTGAGATAAAAAAGTAAGCAAAATAAAACTGGGCTGAATTCATGGCTTGAAATGTATCACAGTCGTATCACTGGTCTTAACCCGTGCCGCCCACCGTCAATCCATCGATGCGTAAAGTGGGCTGACCAACACCCACTGGCACGCTTTGGCCTTCTTTGCCGCAGGTGCCCACGCCGGAGTCAAGCGCCATGTCGTTGCCGATCAAACTTACGCGGGTTAAAGCGTCTGGGCCGTTACCGACCAAGGTAGCACCTTTCACAGGATATTGGATCTTGCCGTTTTCGACCCAATACGCTTGCGAGGTGGAGAAGACGAATTTGCCAGAGGTGATGTCTACCTGACCACCGCCAAAGTTGGTGGCGTACAGGCCTTTTTTAAGGCTGGCGACGATTTCTTCTGGGGATTTGTCGCCGCCCAACATATAGGTATTGGTCATGCGCGGCATAGGCACATGGGCATAGCTTTCGCGTCGTCCGTTGCCCGTGGGTTTGACACCCATCAAGCGCGCATTCATCGCGTCTTGGATGTAGCCTTTCAAAATGCCGTCTTCGATCAGCACATTGCGTTGGCTGGTATTGCCTTCGTCGTCGACATTGAGCGAACCACGGCGATCCGGCAAAGTGCCGTCGTCCAACACCGTCACACCTTTGGCAGCGACGCGTTTACCAATGCGACCACTAAAAGCGCTAGAGCCTTTGCGGTTGAAGTCACCTTCTAAACCGTGCCCAATCGCTTCGTGCAACAAAATGCCTGGCCAGCCTGGGCCTAAGACCACACTCATTTCGCCAGCGGGTGCTGGGCGCGCTTCTAAATTAGTGAGCGCGGCTTTGACGGCTTCGTCCACATAGCTTTGCGCTAATGCATCGTCAAAATGGTCTAGACCGAATCGTCCACCACCACCGGCTGAGCCCATTTCACGACGACCGTTTTGTTCGGCGATTACCGTCACGCTTAAGCGCACCAAAGGTCGGACGTCAGCGGCCAAAGTGCCGTCAGCACGGGCGATCAAGACCACGTCGTATTCACTGGCCAAGCCGGCCATCACTTGCGACACGCGCGGATCTTTGGCGCGCGCCATGGTTTCCACCCGGCCGAGCAAGGCAACTTTTTGGGTGCTGTCGAGCGACGCGATAGGGTCTAAATCTTGGTAGAGCGAACGGCTGCCCGCCACTTTGCGCGTTGGAACTTTCACCCTTGCCGCTTTGCTGGCAGCTGCAATGGTGCGCACAGTATGCGCTGCGTCTGTCAATGAAGCGAGCGAAATATCATCCGAATACGCAAACGCGGTTTTCTCACCGCAGACTGCGCGCACGCCAACGCCTTGGTCGATGCTGAAGGATCCCGTTTTGACAATCCCCTCTTCCAAACTCCAGCCCTCAGCACGGGTGTATTGGAAATACAAGTCTGCTTCATCGACTTTGTGCGCTTTGATAGCCGAGAGCGTATGGATCAAGTCGGACTCGTCCAAGCCAAAAGGTTCCAACAAAAGGCGGCGGGCAACGTCTAAACGTTCGATGGTGGGTTCGCGTGAAATCATTGGATGATTGTAGGGTTCGCTTATTTTTGTTGCTGACGCAGCCATTGCAACATCGCCGCATCATCGGCATTAGCCAAACCCGCTTGGCAAGCTTTAGTAAAAGTCTCCGCCGCCAACGGCCCGAGCACGCCTTGAAACCCAGCGGTTTTGGCGGCATCCACCGCCAAAGCCGTATCTTTGGTCAAGAGCGTCATGTGCGCGCGCGGCTCAAAGTCATTGACCAAAGCGCGGCGCATGCGTTCACTGCCAATCCAACTCTGTCCGCTCGACTGCTCGATCACCGACAGGGTGGTGTCCAAGGACAAACCCAAATGCTCAGACAGCGCCATCACTTCTGCGGCACCTACTAAATTGATGCCCGCCAAAAGATTGTTGACCAGCTTGGTACGTGCCCCGTCGCCCACACGTGTGCCTATGCGAAACACATGGCTAGACAAGGTATTGAGGAGTTTTTCTTGGCTGACAAAGACGGCGTCTTCACAAGCCACCATCAAACTCATGGTGCCCGCTTCGGCACGCACTGGGCCGCCAGACATGGGCGCATCGATGGTGAACACCCCATGGTCTTGGAGGCGCGAAGCAACTGCTTCCACATAGTCTGGTGCCAAAGTGGGGCACAGAAAAACCGTGTCACCAGATTGCAGCGTAGCCCACCAAGAGGGCGTGCCTTCGGGGCTCAGCAATTGGTCTACTTGTTTGTGATCCACCACGCAAACAATAACTGTCCGGGCTTGTTCGCTTAAAGACGCTGCGCTGCCATGAACCACCGCGCCCAAGGCTTTTAAGGCTTGGGTTTTATCTGGGTCGATGTCGTGCACATGCACAACAAAACCTTGGCTTAGCAAACGACGTGCCATCGCACCGCCCATATTGCCAACGCCGACTATGCCCACGACTGAGATAGCGGTGGAAGGCGTCACGACTGCACAAGCTGTTTGGCTTTGGCGACCGACATCAAAATGCCAAGTCCCAAGCCCAATGTCACCATGGCCGTACCCCCGTAGCTAATGAAAGGTAACGGGACGCCCACAACAGGCAACATCCCGCTGACCATGCCCATATTGACAAAGGCGTAGATAAAAAAGCTCAGCGTCACACTACCGGCCAATAGGCGGGCAAACAAGGTGGGGCCTTCAACAGAGATCGCCAATCCGCGCAAGATCAAAAAGGCAAAGCTTCCAATCAAAAACAAATTGCCGACCAAACCAAACTCTTCGCTGAAGGCGGCAAATACAAAGTCAGTCGTGCGCTCAGGGATGAAATCCAAATGCGTTTGGGTGCCTTGCATGAAACCCTTGCCCCAAAACCCACCCGAGCCAATCGCGATCATGCCTTGGATGATGTGAAAACCTTTGCCCAAAGGGTCTCGCGTCGGGTCGAGCAAAGTACAAATGCGCTGTTGCTGGTAATCGTGCAATAGCGGCCACCGGAAACCATCCGCACACAAAGTAGGTTCAAAAAACACCACCAAGCCCACGCCTACCAGTCCCAAAACAATGGGCGGGACGATCAACCACCAACTCAAGCCTGCGAAAAAAATCACCGCAATGCCAGCTGATAAAACCAAAATAGCAGTTCCGAGGTCAGGTTGCTTGACGATCAAGGCCACGGGCGCAAAAAGCAACAGGCCGGCCACCAAAAAATCTAGCGGGCGCAACTGGCCTTCGCGTTTTTGAAACCACCAGGCCAGCATCAAAGGCATAGCGATTTTCATGATCTCGCTGGGTTGGATGACAAAACCAATATTGAGCCAGCGTTTGGCACCTTTTTTGGTCAGGCCAAATAACGCAACCGCAATCAATAAGGCTACCCCGACGGTGTAGATCGGAACCGCAAAAGCCATCAAACGCTGCGGCGGGATTTGCGCCACTACAAACATAATGAAGCCCGCCAATAAGATGTTGCGTCCATGGTCGATAAACCGTGCGCCATTGGCAAAGCCAGACGAATACATGGTCAACATTCCCGCGCACACCAGCAAAAAAATGCCAAAGGCCAAAGGACCGTCAAAGCCTTTCAACAAGGGCTTGATGCGTAGGTACAAACTAGGGTTGTGAATCACCGTTGACATCCCGTGATTATCTCTGCGAAAGCAGACCTGCCGTGTGACAATTGCTAGCATGTACGCATTGTTTGAAGACGCAGGCAAATTCCTGACAGGACGCATCTTGTCGGAAGCCGAGAGTTCCGCGCAAATTGAACTCGAATCGGGCAAACGCCTCAAGGCCAAAGCAGCCAATATCCTGCTCAAATTTGAAAAGCCTGCCCCCAGTGTGTTGATGGCAGAAGCCACCGCTTTGAGCGCCACCATGGAACTAGATTTGGCCTGGGAATTCGCCCCCGAGGACGAATTCAGCTTTCAAGAACTGGCGCAAGAATATTTCAGCGACAACGCCACCTTGGCACAACAAACCGCCACACTGATTTCCTTATTCCAAGCGCCGCATTACTTTCGACGCTCTGGCAAGGGTAAGTTCAAAAAAGCCTCTGCAGATGTTTTGCAACAGGCCTTGGCTGCGATTGAGAAGAAAAAGCTCATACAACAGCAAATAGAAACATGGGCTTTGGCTTTAGGCGAAGGCTCTTGCCCTGAACCTATTGCTGCGCAGCTTTACAAAATTTTGTTCAAGCCCGACAAAAACGCGGCCGAGTACAAGGCAGTCGTCGAAGCATCACGTGCCACCCATTTAGCGCCCCTAGCATTGCTACAAAAAGCGGGGGCCATTACCTCGGCCTACGAATTCCACTGGCAACGCTTTTTATTCGACAACTTTCCTAAAGGCATTGGCTTTCCTAGCTTGGAAGCCCCTGTTATCAAAGACACATTACCTAAATCGACGGCACAGGCTTACTCGATTGATGATTCGCAAACTACAGAAATCGATGATGCACTGTCCGTCCAAGGCTTGGGGACTGGAGAGGTTACCGTTGGTATTCATATCGCAGCCCCTGCTTTAGCTCTGACCCCTGGCCACGCCATCGACCAAATTGCCCGCCAGCGTTTGTCCACCGTCTATATGCCAGGCAACAAAATCACCATGCTGCCCGACCATGTGGTGCAAAGCTACACCTTGCAAGAAGGGCGTGATTGCCCAGCGGTGTCTTTGTACCTGCGCGTGAATGAATCCACTTTAGAAATTCTGGGTAGCGAAACGCGTTTAGAAAGCGTTTTCATCGCCGCGAACTTACGTCACGACTTACTCGACGATGTGGTGACTGAAGCTTGGTTGGCGAACCCCGCGACCGAACTACCAGCTGGCAAAGACATTCCGCACATGCCCCATGCGCAATTGGCATTTTTGTATCGTCTTGCACAACACCGAAAAGCTCAGCGTGAAGTTGTGCGCGGCAAACCCGAAAACTTCAACCGCCCTGACTACAACTTCCGAGTCAACTCACCAGATGGACAAACGCCTAAGGGTGGTGAAAGGGTTGAGATTTCACAACGCCACCGCGGCGCACCGCTAGATCTGATGGTGGCAGAAGCCATGATCTTGGCTAACAGCACCTGGGGCCAATGGTTGGCCGACTTAGGCGTTCCAGGTATCTACCGCAGCCAAGCGAGTTTGTTGCCGGGTGTCAAAGTGCGCATGGGCACCAAAGCTTTACCCCATGCCGGCATTGGTGTGCCTTGCTATGCATGGAGCACATCGCCCCTACGTCGTTACACCGATTTAGTCAACCAATGGCAAATCATCGCTTGCGCGCAACACGGCAATACGGCTGCCTTAGCCGCGCCCTTTAAACCCAAAGATGTGGATTTGTTTTCCATCATCTCTGGTTTTGAAGCTGCGTACAGCAGTTACAACGGTTACCAATCGAGCATGGAGCGTTTTTGGACCCTGCAATATCTGCAACAAAACGCCATAGTGGAAGTGGAAGCCACCATCTTCAAATCATTTGAAGGTGAGCCACCTATTGCGCGCGCCGACAACTTGCCCTTGGTATTGCCCGTCATGGGCAGTGGCAATTTGCCGCGTGGAACGCGTGTCTTGTTGCGCATCAGCGGCATCGACAATATTTCGCTCGATGTGCATGGTCAATTTATAGAAGTCTTGCAAGATGCCGCCACACTTACAGGCGATATCACAGCGCAATCCCAACAAGACGACGATGACGAAACATCTGCAGGCCCCTTGGCCATTGCCGTGGATGTCGATGAAGCTCCCGCCGCAGAGGCCACCCAACCGTGACAGGGATGTTTGTCCAGGGGGTTGTGCGACACCGTCGCATTTTGCAAATTGCTTTGTGTGTGTCTCTGGCGATCCACATTGCCTTGGCTTTTGTGCGTTTACAAGTAGCAGAACGCATGGACCGTGTTTTCAAAGATGCGCCGCTTGAAGTGATTTTGGTCAACACCCGAATTCAAGACACGCCACCTGACAAAGCGCAAGCCTTAGCCCAAACGCAATTGGCTGGCGGTGGTGAACTCAAATCGGGACGTGCCGCATCACCTCTTTTAAGCGCCAACGAAACAACCCAAGGCGAAACCACGCAAATGTTGCAACAACAAGTGGCTGCCATGCGCAAAGAACAATCTTTGTTACTCGCGCAAGTGAAAAACATGATTGCGGCCATTCCTCCCCCGCAGCCAGAAAAGGGACGTGTCGCCAATGAGGCGATCGAACAAAAGCGTCGCCAGTTACTCAAACTTTTAGCTGAAATCGAATTGCGTATCGAGCAAGATAATTTGCGTCCGCGCAAACACTACATCAGCCCTGCCACGCGTGAAGTCGCCTATGCCCAGTATTACGATGGCATGCGACGCAAAATTGAAGAACGTGGCACGCGCAATTTTCCTGAGCGCATGGGCCAAAAAATTTATGGCGAACTCACCATGATCATCACCATCAACGCAGATGGTCGTGTTCTCAATACAGAAGTAGTGCAAGCATCTGGTAACAATGAACTCGATAGGCGTGCCCAAGCCATTGCAGTGAGTGCTGGCCCTTTTGGTGAATTTACCAAAGAGATGCGCAAACAGGCGGATCAGCTCGCCATCATTTCACGTTTTATTTTTAGCAGCGACAACGCCTTGCGCACGCTTGGCGAAAAGACGAATTGAGACACTAGCGCATGGCTTTTCAACATATATTGCGCTCTGCCCATCATCCCATCACGCGATGGTTGCTCTTAGTCATCTGTGCATTTTTTGGTTTGCAATTATTTTTCTTGACCAAAATCGCACTGATGGCACGCATTGCACCCGAGTCAACTGCGTTCGAGCGCTCACAAGCTTGGCAAATACTCCAAACCAAGCAACGCTTGCCTTGGCGACAAACCTGGGTGCCGTACAGCAAAATCTCTGACCAACTCAAGCGTGCGGTGATCGTGTCCGAAGACGACATATTTGCCCAACACGATGGCGTGCAATGGGAGGCCATCGAAAAAGCCTGGGCCAAAAACGCCAAAGCAGAACTGCAAGCCAGTCGAGCCGCCCAGAAAAATCCTGCTGTCAAAGTGGTGGGGGGGTCCACCATCACCCAACAGTTGGCTAAGAATCTATTTTTAGCAGGCGAGCGCACTTTTCTTCGGAAAGGCCAAGAGTTTGTGCTGACCTTGATGCTTGAAGCGCTATTACCTAAGCAACGTATTTTGGAAATCTACCTCAACCATGTGGAATGGGGTGAAGGCATTTTTGGCGCGGAAGCAGCAGCGCAACATTATTTTTCTAAATCGGCTTACCAACTCAGCGCATGGGAGGCTGGTCGCTTAGCAGTGATGCTGCCGCGTCCCAAGCATTACCAAAAATTCCCTTCATCTGAATACCTCGCGGGTCGGACAGAAATCATCATGACCCGCATGCCGCGTGCGCAACTTCCCTAAAGCCCATCCATGCGCATCTTAGGAATTGACCCCGGCCTGCGCACCACGGGGTTTGGCGTGGTCGATTTAGACGGACAAAAGTTGCGCTATATCGCCAGTGGAACGATTCGTACCGACAAAGTCGAGCAAGGGCTTTTGCCGCAGCGTCTCAAAGTTTTGTATGACGGTATCCATGAGGTGATTGCCCGTTACGAACCAGACAGCAGTGCGGTTGAAATTGTCTTTGTCAACGTCAACCCGCAAGCCACTTTGCTATTAGGCCAAGCACGCGGCGCATGCCTCACTGCGCTGGTGTCATGCAATTTACCTGTAGCCGAATACACAGCCTTACAAATGAAAAAAGCAGTGGCAGGGCACGGCAAGGCGCAAAAAGCGCAGGTACAAGAAATGGTGAAACGATTACTCAATCTGCCTACATTGCCAGGACCCGATGCTGCGGATGCTTTGGGCTTAGCGATTACCCATGCCCATGCGGGCCATGTGATGCATCAGTTGGCGCAAGAGACTTCTTTGACGAGAACTACCAGCGGCATGTACCGCGCGGGCCGCAGCAAATAATTACCAAGCAGGGGCTAAATGTGCCAATCCTGGTGGTGCATGCTGTACGTCTTGGAATGTCACGGTTTCATAGCTATCAGGCTGACTCAATAATTCACGCAAAAGCTTGTTGTTCATCGCGTGGCCTGAACGGAATGCGCAATATGAAGCCAACAAGGGCTTGCCCAATAAAAACAAATCGCCCATGGCATCGAGAATTTTGTGTTTCACAAATTCATCGTCGTAGCGCAAGCCATCGCTGTTCAATACTTTGTAGTCGTCCATCACGATGGCATTGTCTAGACCGCCACCCATGCCCAATCCGTTGGCACGCATGGTCTCCACATCTTTGGTAAAGCCAAAGGTACGGGCCCGCGCAATATCGCGGGTGTAGATATCTTTGTCCATGTCAAAAACTACGCGCTGCCCAGTTTGGTCTACCGCAGGGTGGTGAAAGTCAATCTCAAACGTGAGTTTGTAACCATGGTGCGGATCTAAGCGCGCCCACTTGGTGGACTCGCCTTCCCCTTCTTGCACTTGCACACTTTTGAGAATACGAATAAAACGCTTAGGCGCGTTTTGTTCCACGATGCCTGCGCTTTGTAAAAGGAAAACAAAGGACGATGCTGACCCATCCAAAATCGGCACTTCTTGTGCAGTGATATCGACATACATATTGTCAATTCCCAAGCCCGCACATGCCGACATCAAATGCTCCACCGTGTAGACCTTGGCGCCACCATTCGAAATGGTCGACGCCAAACGGGTATCCGTCACCGCAGTCGCGGTAATGGGAATGTCTACTGGGACAGGCAAATCGACTCGCCTAAACACAATCCCCGTTTCAGGTTGTGCAGGCCGCAGGGTGAGTTCCACGCGTTGACCGCTATGGAGACCGACACCAACGGCTTTGGTGAGTGATTGGATGGTTCTTTGTTTCAGCACGTAGCTATTTTCTACGAATCTCAGTCGGCTTGTTTGCGCAAGAACGCTGGGATTTCGTAGTCGTCCATGCCGCCTGAAGACAAAGCATCTACTTTGGCAGCGGCTTGGGTGCGGTTGGTTCGCCACACACTAGGAACGGCCATACTGTTGTAGTCAGGTTGTGCTTTTGTGACACCCACGCCTAGTCCTGAGGCCAAGTTGCTCAAGCCTGCTGTAGCAGCAGCCATGATGCCTGCGGGTGATGCGTTGGGCGCATTGTGTGTACTAAAGCTGTTGTTGTCTGTACCCGTGCGCAACACTTGTAATTGCGGAGCAACACGGCGACCACCTGCTAGACCTGTCGCAACAACGGTCACGCGGATTTGATCGTCCAACGACTCGTCATACGCGGTACCGTAAATCACATGCGCATCGGGTGATGCAAATTTACGAATCGTATTCATCGCTTCGCGCGACTCTGACAACTTCAATCCGCCTTTGGCCGCGGTGATCAACACCAAGACACCTTTAGCGCCTGACATATCCACACCTTCAAGCAACGGGCAAGCCACCGCTTGTTCCGCTGCAATGCGAGCACGGTCTGGACCGTTGGCTGCCGCAGTACCCATCATGGCTTTGCCCGTTTCGCTCATCACGGTGCGCACGTCTGCAAAGTCAACGTTGACCAAGGCTTCTACATTAATGATCTCGGCAATACCGCCGACAGAGTTTTTCAACACATCATTGGCAAATGCAAAAGCATCGTCTTGGCTAGCGTCTTCGCCCAACACGTCTAAGAGTTTTTCGTTCAAGACAACAATCAACGAATCGACATTGGCTTCTAGCTCAGCCAAACCTGACTCCGCATTATTCATGCGGCGTGTACCTTCAAATTCGAAAGGTTTGGTGACCACACCCACCGTGAGAATTCCCATTTCACGCGCCACACGTGCGACTACGGGCGCAGCCCCCGTGCCTGTTCCGCCGCCCATACCGGCGGTGACAAACAGCATATTGGTGCCTTCCAAGGCTTCACGGATTTGGTCTTCTGCAGCTTCTGCCGCTTCACGGCCTTTTTCTGGAATGCTGCCAGCACCCAAACCGTTAGAGCCTAGTTGAATCACCTTGTGTGCATTGCTGATACGCAGCGACTGCGCATCGGTATTGGCACAGACAAACTCAACGCCTTGCACGCCTGAGCGAATCATGTGCTCCACCGCGTTGCCGCCGCCGCCGCCTACGCCAATCACTTTGATTTGCGTGCCAGAGTTGAAAGTTTCTACCTCAATCATTTCAATACCCATGTTATTTCTCCGATCAATCTAAAAATTTGCAGTTGCCTTAAACGAATATGTTTTTTGTTTTTCATGCATCTCCTTATGAAGGGGGTGCAGTTGCCACACAAGGTCGCCATCGTCGACCTCTGTGCGTGGGGTCCGGGGGACTACCTCGGGCCAAATAAAGCAAGCGTTGTGGTGTCATATTTAGAAGTTCCCCACAAACCAATCTTTGACACGGTCGACTGCCGTTTTGACCGTGCTACTTTTTTGCGATACCTTAAAGCCGCGCATGCGTGCCACACGCGCTTCTTCTAACAAGCCCATGGCGGTAGCAGCGCGCGGTTGCGACACCATGTCTGCCAAACCGCTGTTGTAATTAGGGACACCTCGACGCACAGGTTTCAAGAAAATGTCTTCGCCCAACTCCACCATGCCAGGCATCACTGCGCTACCGCCCGTGAGAACAATGCCTGAAGAGAGAACCTCTTCGTAACCCGAGTCGCGGATGACTTGTTGCACCAACGAGAAAATTTCTTCCACACGCGGTTCGATCACACCGGCCAAAGCTTGGCGGCTCAACATACGCGGACTGCGATCACCCAAGCCAGGAACTTCTACTTGAATCTCTGGGTCTGCCAGCATTTGTTTGGCAAAACCTGATTCAATTTTTATTTCTTCAGCATCCTTGGTAGGGGTGCGTAAAGCCATCGCAATATCACTGGTGATCAAGTCACCGGCAATCGGAATAACCGCTGTGTGGCGAATTGAACCGTTGGTAAATATCGCTACGTCGGTGGTGCCTGCGCCAATATCTACAAGCGCCACGCCTAATTCACGCTCATCGTCTGTCAAAACAGACAAGCTCGAAGCTAGTGGGTTGAGCATCAATTGGTCGACTTCCAACCCACAGCGGCGCACGCATTTGATGATGTTTTCCGCCGCACTTTGTGCGCCGGTGACGATATGCACTTTGGCTTCTAAACGGATACCGCTCATGCCAATCGGCTCACGCACCTCTTGGCCATCGATCACAAACTCTTGGGGTTGCACCAAAAGCAAACGCTGATCCGTAGAGATATTGATAGCCTTCGCGGTTTCTACAACGCGCGCTACATCGGGTGCAGTCACCTCGCGGTCTTTCACCGCCACCATGCCCGTAGAGTTCATGCCGCGAATATGGCTACCCGTGATGCCGGTGTACACGCGGGTGATCTTGCAGTCCGCCATGAACTCAGCCTCTTTCAAGGCTTGCTGAATGCTTTGCACAGTGGCATCTATGTTGACCACCACACCGCGTTTCAAACCATTACTAGGCGCCACACCCATGCCGGCAAGTTTGAGTTCACCGCCGGGCAAGACTTCAGCCACGACCACCATCACCTTGGCCGTACCAATGTCTAACCCCACTACTAAATCTTTGTACTCTTTTGCCATAACAGCCTCGTTTCTTACCTAGTCTTTTCAGTTGCGCGAAATCGCGGCTTCCATCGTGCTCACGCCATGCAAACGAATCGCATAGCCGTTGTCGTGCCGCAAATCAATCGCCTGCAGTGACGAAATTTTTCTTCCCAATTTCTGCGTGACACCAGCCAATGTTTGGTCGACCCGTTGCATGCGCGCAGTTACTTCCGCCACATCACCGCGCCCAAGTTCAATCACTGCACCTTGTTTCAGATAAGCGCGCCAACTGCCACGCTCTGTGAGTTCCAAATTACCCATGTCAAGGGTCAAGCCATGGAATAAGGGGACCAATGCTTGGTACATCTGCCAGACCAATTTCGATTCACTGTCTGGGCCTTTGAGCCGAGGGATTTTTTCGTTTTCTAAATCTGCCAAATTCGCTTCGAACACCTCCCCATACATATTGAGTAAGCGCGATTCGTTTTGTTCGCCCCAATACGCCACGGGTCGGTGCTCCTGCAATGTCACACGTAAGCGGTTGGGAAATTCACGCTGCACCGTAGCCAAGCGAACCCATGGCACACCCTCAAATGCAGTGCGTACTTGACGCAGATCTGCCGTGAAGAAATTGCCGGTCATGCGGGTCGTCACATTCGCCCGCAAGGTCGATGCATTGTTGTGATCCACCTCGCCCTCAACCGTGATGCCAACCAAGTTAAATACCGGCAAATGCACCGCGGCCCAAAACACCGTGAACACGATGCCCAAAGTCAGACATGCAAACATGAAAGAGCCCACCATGTGCATCAATTTCACATCCCACGGCACTTCCACGGTTGTGTTTTTTTCAGCACGCACGCGTGTGTGGGTGGTGTAGCGTGAAGTGCTCATGCTTTTTTGCCACCTTCTAAGTGGTCTAGGGTTGCGCTTTGCAGTAATTGAATGCACAAGTCTTCATAACTGATGCCTGCTGCACGTGCAGACATAGGCACCAAGGAATGGCTGGTCATGCCAGGAGATGTATTCATCTCTAATAAATAAGGTTTGCGGTCAGAAGCGCGCAGCATGATGTCTGCACGGCCCCAGCCGCGACAACCCAGTGCACGGTAGGCAGCAACCACCAATGCTTGGATCGCTTGTTCTTCTTTGTCAGGTAAACCACTCGGGCAGTGGTACTTCACATCGTCCGTGAAATATTTGTTTTGGTAGTCGTAGGCGCCATCTGGCGCTGCAATGCGCACTACTGGTAAAGCTCGTGCGTGTATGCCATTGCCAATCACAGGGCATGTCAACTCTTCGCCATCGATGAATTCTTCACACAACAAGTCAGGGTCATACTGAATTGCCAACTTGGCAGCAGCTTGTATTTCGTCAGCTGTTGTGACTTTGGTAATGCCAATCGATGAGCCTTCACGCGGAGGCTTGACGATCAGCGGAAGACCTAATGTTTGTGGGATTGCGGCAATGGCTTGATCCGATTGCTCATCGGGCGCAAGGCTCACCGACTTGGGTGTTGATAGCCCCATTGCGGTCCAAATCCGTTTGGTCATCACCTTGTCCATCGCAATGGCCGACGCCATCACACCAGAGCCGGTATATGGAATGCCCAGCAACTCCAATGCGCCTTGAACAGAACCATCTTCTCCATAGCGACCGTGCAAAGCGATAAACGCATGGGTAAAGCTTTGCTGAGTGAGTTGGTCCATAGCTTGATTCGCTGGGTCAAATGCATGTGCATTCACCCCTTTGCTTTGCAAAGCTTTGAGAACGCCTTCACCAGACATCAAAGAAATTTCACGCTCTGCTGAGCGCCCACCCATTAGCACCGCCACTTTGGCGGTACTGATATCGAATGGCTTAGTCGTTGTCATACTGTTTACGCTGCGCTTTCCAACTGCTGTTGCGCAATCGCTAGAACTTGCATAGGCACTTGTCCGATGGACCCTGCACCCATACACATCACCACATCACCGTCTTGGGCGTTTTCATAAATAACTTGGGCTAGTTTGTGGATGTCCTCTGCAAACACCAAAGACTCAAATCCCGCCATGCGCAATGCGCGTGTCAAAGCGCGTCCATCGGCAGCGACTATTGGTGCTTCGCCAGCTGCATATATTTCTGTGAGTAGCAAAATATCGGATTGCGACAGCACATGGACAAAGTCTTCAAAGCAATCTCTTGTGCGGGTATACCTGTGCGGTTGAAACGCCAAAATAAGTCGTCTGTCTTGGAAGGCACCACGCGCTGCTGCCAAGGTGGCGGCGAGTTCTACAGGATGGTGACCATAGTCTTCGATCAGCGTGAAATGCCCGCCATGTTTGGCCGCCACTTCTCCATGGCGTTGGAAACGTCGTCCTACGCCTTTGAATTCAGACAAGGCTTTTTGTACCGATGCATCGGGGACATTCAATTCCACAGCGATGGCAATCGCAGCCAAAGCATTTAAAACATTGTGTTCGCCTGCTAAGTTCAAATCGATGTCCATATCGGGCATCTCCACACCGTTGCGTCGCTGAACGGTAAATTGCATGCGCCCGTTGTTGGCCTTGACATTGACCGCACGCACTTGTGCGTCTGCATTAAAGCCGTAACTGGTGATGGGCCGCGAGACATCGGACAAGATGCTTTGCACGGCCAGATCATCGGTACACAAGATAGCCGCGCCATAAAAAGGCATGCGATGCAAAAACTCGATGAAGGCTTTTTTCAAATTATTGAAGTCATGGCCATAGGTGTCCATGTGGTCTGCGTCAATATTGGTCACCACGGCCATCACTGGTAACAAATTTAAAAACGATGCATCCGACTCATCGGCTTCGACCACGATGTAGTCCCCTGCGCCGAGTTGCGCATTTGCGCCTGCACTGTTTAAACGTCCGCCGATCACAAAAGTAGGGTCTAAGCCCGCCTCTGCCAAAACACTCGCCACCAAACTAGTCGTTGTGGTTTTGCCATGGGTTCCTGCAATCGCGATGCCTTGTTTCAAACGCATCAACTCTGCGAGCATGACAGCCCGCGGTACAACAGGTATTAACTTGGCGTGCGCGGCAACCACTTCTGGGTTGTTGGCTTGCACTGCAGTGGACGTCACCACAGCGTCTGCACCCGCAATATGCTCAACCGCGTGACCGACATAGGTGCGAATTCCCAGTCCAGCCAATCGCTTCAAAGCCACGCTGTCAGATATATCTGAGCCTGAAATGGCATAGCCCAAATTCAGTAAGACCTCGGCAATGCCGCTCATGCCAGAGCCACCAATGCCTACAAAGTGGATGTGGCGAATGGCGTGCTTCATGCAGCAACTCCTTGGCTTGCTAGTTGTTCGCAGATGGCTACTGTTTTTTCAGTTGCATCTGTTTTGCGCATGGCAAAGGCTTTTTCTGCAACCTCTACTAATTTTTCGCGTGTCAGTGCTTGCAACTGATCTGCCAAGCCCTGCGCTGTCAGTTCGGATTGCGGTATGAGCCAACCACCACCTGTATCCACTACAAATTTGGCGTTCGTTGTTTGGTGGTCATCCACCGCATGGGGAAACGGCACATAAATAGCGGCCACACCTACTGCTGCTAATTCCGTGACTGTGCTGGCTCCTGCGCGTGCAATCACCACATCGGCATTGGCGAAAGCTTGCGCTGTATCATCAATAAACGGCGTCAAAGTAGCTTGCACATCCGCCTCTTCATACGCTGCACGCAAAGCATCTATTTGCTTAGCGCCACTTTGGTGGATAACAACAGGACGACGAAATTCCGACATCAAAGCCAAGGCCTGCGGTACAACTGTGTTGAGCGCTTGCGCGCCCAAACTTCCACCCACCACCAAAAGTTGCAAAGGACCGTGGCGCTTGCCTAAACGTTCTGTCGGGCGCGCTTGTTTTACAAAGCCCTCACGTAACGGGTTTCCAATCCATTCTGCATTTTTCAAAACATGCGGAAAAGTTGTCAACACAGATTGCGCAAATAGGGCCAGCACTTTGTTAGCCATACCCGCTACAGAATTCTGTTCATGCACGACCAACTTGTGTCCAGTGAGTGCAGCCATAAGACCTGCTGGAAAACTGATGTAGCCACCCAAGCCCAACACCACATGGGGTTTGACACGGCGCAGCACTTGCACGCTTTGCCAACAGGCGCGTAGCAAAGTAAATGGCAAGGTGAAAAGGGTTAACAAGCCCTTACCCCGCACACCCGCGAACTGAATTTGTTCGTAGTCAAATCCGTGCGGAGGGACCAACTGACTCTCCATACTCGGTGCGGGCCCACCGAGCCAATGCACATTCCATCCACGCTCACGCAAGCGATGCGCGACAGCCAAGCCCGGAAAAATATGTCCGCCCGTTCCGCCAGCCATGACGAGTGCAGTTTTCATAGCCGCCCTCCGTGCATCAGCACGCGGTTCTCAAAGTCCACGCGCAAGACCACTGCAATGGCTACTAAGTTGAGCAATATGGCCGAACCGCCATAGCTCATCAAGGGCAAGGTCAAACCTTTTGTCGGCAGTGCGCCAAGGTTCACCCCAATGTTGATGAACGATTGAAAGCCGACCCATACCCCAACACCTTGCGCGACCAAACCAGCGAACACGCGGTCCATCGCAATGGCTTGACGACCGATATACATGATGCGGCGGGTTAACCACATGAACAAACCGATGATCAATACCAATCCAACAAAGCCAAACTCTTCACCAATAACGGCTAGTAAAAAGTCGGTGTGCGCCTCAGGCAACCAATGTAATTTCTCAACACTGCCACCTAAACCCACACCAAATATTTCGCCACGACCAATCGCGATCAAAGAATGGGTAAGTTGGTACCCTTTGCCAATTGCGTTCGTTGCACTCCATGGATCGAGGTAGGCAAAGATGCGTTCGCGTCGCCATTCAGACGACGCAATGATCAATACAAAAACGCCAGCAATCAAAAACGACATTAACAAGAACATCCGGGCGTTCACCCCACCTAAAAACAAGATGCCCATGGCAATCACGGCTATCACCATGAAGGCACCCATGTCTGGCTCTACCAGCAACAAGCCTCCCACAACCGCTACGGCAGCAGCCATAGGCAAAACAGCAGCAAAGAACTGCTCTTTGATTTCCATCTTGCGCACCATGTAATTGGCGGCATACAGCAACACGCCCCATTTCGCCAATTCAGAGGGTTGGAAATTCATAAAACCAAAACTGATCCAGCGACGCGCCCCGTTGATGGTTTTGCCGACATAAGGAATGAGCACCACAATCAACAAGGCAATGGACACCACAAATACCCATGGACCAATGCGCTCCCAGGTATTCAACGGGATTTGGAATGCAATCACCGCTGCCACAAAGGCCACGATCAGCGACACCGAGTGGCGGAATAAAAAGTAGGTAGACGAGTAATGTCCACCAGTACGCGGGTTGTCTGGTAATGCGATGGAAGCGGAATAGACCATCACCAAACCAATCATGAGTAAACCAAATGTGACCCACACCAAAGGTTGGTCAAACCCTTTGACGTGCACAGGTGCAGCCGTTGTGCGGGTGAATTCGGTTCCGTGCACACGCACGGGTAATGCGTCAAAGTCAGCCTGCGGACGCGCACCAAACATCGCACGCACCGCATGGAACCAACGTACGGGCAAACCCAAGGGAAGACGTGCCATGCGTTCGTTCATACCAGCACACCTCCCTGCACGTCTAGTTCTACACCCAAATCTAGCGCCAGTTCTTGCACCGCTTGGGCAAATACTTCGCCGCGGTGCACATAGTTTTTAAACATATCGAAACTGGCACAGGCTGGGGACAGCAACACTGCGTCTCCCGTCTGGGCCAAGCTTTGACAGACTTTCACTGCGTCACTTAAGCTGATAGCGTCATGCATGGGTACACCAACACCTTGCAATACTTGACGCAGTTCCACCGCATCTTTTCCAATCAATACGATCGATCGAACATATTTTTGAATGGGCGCTTGCAATGGAGAGAAGTCTTGCCCTTTACCGTCGCCACCCAATAGCAACACGATTCGGCGATCGGCCCCCACGCTATTGATAGCCGCGACCGTAGCGCCTACGTTGGTGCCTTTGCTGTCGTCGATGTATTCGACACCTTGCAAAACAGCCACAGACGACACACGATGTGGCTCGCCTCGGTATTCGCGTAAGGCATACAACATGGCAGCCAATGGTGCGCCTGTTGTACTCGCCAATGCCAACGCCGCCATAGCATTGAGCGCGTTGTGGCGGCCGCGAATACGCAATGCGTCTACTGGTAGTAGACGTTGGATGTAAATTTCAGATTCAGAAGTGGCGCGTGACTTTCTGGTTTCATCCACATCTAGTGCGCGCACCAACCAGGTCATGCCGTTGACAGTTTCTAATCCCCAATCACCATGCTGGATTGGCATATCACCGCTAAATCGCATCACCTCACGCGGTGTCTGCTTGCTTGTTTTGGTTTTGGCAACGGGCGCTGGCAGCATAGCCATGACTTCCGCGTCTTCACGATTCAACACCATACAAGCTTTTTTTCCAAAAATATGCGCTTTGGCTTTTGCATAGGCTTGCATGTCACTATGCCAGTCGAGATGGTCTTGGGTTAGGTTAAGCACTGTGGCTGCAGTAGGCTCAAAGGTATCCACCTCATCGAGCTGAAAACTGGACAACTCCAACACCCAGGCTTGTGGCCATTGGGCTCGCTCTTGGTCCATAGCAGCACACAAGGTGTCGAGCAAAGTGGGGCCAATGTTTCCGGCTACTGCTACGCGCAGGCCAGCACGCTCTAGCAATTGACCTGTCAATGCCGTGACTGTTGTTTTGCCATTCGTTCCTGTAATAGCCAATACATTCGGTGCGTATTGCTGTTCTGTTTTTAATTCTTCTAAGGCTTGTGCAAACAAGGTAAGTTCGGTGCCTACCCACAAACCTGCTGCTTGTGCTGCTCGCCATACAGGCGCTACCGAATCAGGCGTTAGACCTGGGCTCTTGAAGACAGCGCGGATGGGCTGTCCTTCTACCAATGACACATCAAATGATGCATGCTTGAACACAACACTTGGGTGTTCTTTTCTTAATTGCGCAAGATGGGGCGGTTGTTCACGCGTATCCACCACCACCACGTCTGCGCCGTGGCGGACGCACCAACGCACCATGGCAAGCCCTGAGTCGCCTAGACCCAAGACAAGTACGGAGAGTTGTTGCAATGCCCGCATTAAATGCTTACCTTAATTTCAAAGTCGACATACCGACTAAACACAAGAGCATGGTGATGATCCAAAACCGCACCACCACTTGCGTTTCAGTCCAACCTGATTTTTCAAAATGGTGATGCAAGGGCGCCATCTTCAAAATGCGTCGGCCTTCGCCATATTTTTTCTTGGTGTATTTGAAATAACCGACCTGCAACATCACCGACAGGGCTTCCACCACAAAAATTCCGCCCATGATGGCCAGCACAATTTCTTGCCGCACGATCACAGCAATCGTGCCTAAGGCACCACCTAGCGCTAAAGCGCCTACATCTCCCATGAACACTTGTGCTGGATGGGTGTTGAACCATAAAAATGCCAAGCCCGCGCCCGCCATGGCGGCGCAGAAAATCATCAATTCACCAGAGCCTGGGATGTAGGGAAATATCAGGTACTTGGAATACACCGAACTACCAGTAACGTAAGCAAAAACGCCCAACGCAGAACCCACCATCACTACCGGCATGATGGCTAATCCATCTAGGCCATCCGTTAAATTCACTGCATTGCTAGAACCGACGATGACGAGATACGTCAGAATCACAAAGCCAAAAACGCCTAAGGGGTAACTTACCTCTTTCATGAATGGCAATAGCAAGCCAGCTTTAGGCGGCAAGTTCACGTCAAAACCAGACTGCATCCACGAATAAAACAATTCGAGTACGCGTAAGTTGCTGCTCTCAGAAATACTAAATACCAAATACAAAGCGGCTAACAAACCAATCAAGGATTGCCATAAATATTTTTCTCTTGAACGCATGCCTTCAGGGTCTTTTCGCACCACTTTGCGCCAGTCATCGACCCAACCAATGGCGCCAAAGCCAAAGGTCACGAGCATCACAATCCACACAAATCGGTTGGTGAGATCTGCCCATAACAAGGTGGAAGTACCAATACCAATCAAGATCAACACACCGCCCATCGTGGGCGTGCCGCTTTTAATCATGTGCGATTGCATGGCGTAATCACGGATGGGTTGGCCTATCTTCAAAGCCACTAAATGTCGGATAACTGCAGGGCCCGCAAACAAGCCAATCAATAAAGCAGTTAACGCAGCCATCACTGCCCGGAAAGTGATGTACTGGAACACTCGAAAGAATCCGAATTCGGGCGACAAGGTTTGTAACCATTGCGCCAAAGTGATCAGCATGGCGTGGTCTCCTGCGGGTGTTGTTCTGATTGTTTTGCAATGGCTTCGAGCACGCGTTCCATCTTCATGAACCGTGAGCCCTTCACCAGCACGCTGGCCATCTTGGGTAATTCATGGCGTACTTGGATGTTGAGTGCATCGATGTCGCCGAAGTGCTGCGCGCGTGTTCCGCATGCTTGCACTGCATGGGTTGTCAACTCACCCAAACACAACACGCGGTCAATATCTTTATGGTGGGCGTAGAGACCCACTTCTTTATGGAACTCTAGGCCTTGGTCGCCTACTTCACCCATGTCCCCCAGCACCAACATTTGGGGCTTGGGCAGTTCAGACAACAAATCGATCGCTGCTTTAACTGAATCAGGATTAGCGTTGTAGGAATCATCGACCACACTGACTTGCTTGCCTGCGATATGCGCTACATAGGCGCGCGAGCGACCTTTGACCGATTCAAATTTTTCTAAGCCTTGTGCAATATTTTGAAGATCGATACCCGCGGCCAAAGCCGCAGCTGTGGCGGCTAAAGCATTGCTAACGTTATGACGGCCAGCGCACTGCAACTTGGTTTTTAAGTTGCCTTGGGGTGTTTTTATATCGACCAACCAATGGTCGCCAACCCAATCAGCATCGACTAAGGTCACATCTGCCTTCGTTGCATTTTGTTGAGACGCTTGCATTGAAAAAGTCATGCAAGCTCGCTCGCCTGCTATTTTTTTCCAAAGCGTTGTGTATGCGTCGTCCGCAGGAAACACCGCTAGGCCATCTGCAGGTAACGCAGAAATAACAGCGCCATTTTCTTGGGCTACAGCTTCTACGCTGGCCATGAACTCTTGGTGCTCGCGTTGTGCGTTGATCACCAATCCCACTGTCGGTTGTGCAATCTCAGCGAGCCAAGTAATTTCACCCGGATGGTTCATACCTAATTCGATGACTGCACCGCGATGGAATTTGCGTAAGCGCAAAACGGTTTGCGGTACACCAATCTCGTTATTCAAATTTCCTTGTGTCGCCAAAGCACCATCCCCAAACGCACAACGCAAAATGCTTGCAAGCATTTGGGTGACGGTTGTCTTTCCATTACTACCTGTCACGGCAATCACAGGAATATGCATTTGGCTTCTCCAGCCTTTGGCCAACTGGCCTAGCCCTAAGCGCGTGTCGGGCACTTCAATGCAAGATAAATGTAAATCGGCTTTTCCAGTCGCCACCATCGCAGCGCTAGCGCCACTTTGACTGACCTGTTTAAGGAAATCATGGGCATCAAAGCGCTCGCCTTGTAGCGCAACAAATAGGTCGCCAACTTCTACACTGCGGCTATCTGTATGCACGCGCTCAATGCATACCGACGCATCACCTCGGACGTGCGCACCCTCTATCCACTTAGCAGCATCTTGCAGGCGTAGGTGCATATCAGACATGCATGCTCCTGTTGTGAATCGCTTGCTGTGCATGCAACTGATCGCTAAATGGATGCTTCACACCATTTATTTCTTGGGTTGTCTCGTGCCCTTTACCAGCGATCAACACCAAATCATTTTGGTTGGCGTGTTGGATAGCCTGTGCTATGGCTTGCGCTCTATTGACGACGATACGCGCAGATTGTGGCGCTTTCAATCCCGCGGACATATCGCGCAAGATGGCTTCTGGGCTTTCGCTGCGCGGGTTATCGCTGGTCAACACAATATGTTGTGCATACATTTCTGCAGCAGAAGCCATCAAGGGGCGTTTAGCTTTGTCGCGATCACCGCCACAACCCAGTACACAAATAATGTCTCCGCCTCGCAAAGCCGCCAAGGGCTGCAATGCAAGCAACGCTTTTTCAATCGCGTCTGGCGTGTGTGCGAAGTCAACGACCACCAGAGGATCGCCAGTGGCGCCAAACAACTCCATGCGGCCGGGTACTGAGGGTAAATTCATACAAGCTTGCGCCGCATCATCTAAGCGGTGTCCTAGAGCACACAAACAGGCGATCACTCCCGTCAAATTACTGACGTTGTAGTGACCCACCAAGGTGGTCTCGATTGAGGTAGTGCTATCGCCCAGTTTTATGTCAAACCGCATACCGCGGTTCGCATATTCAACTTTCACGGCTTGGATATGCTGGGCACTTAGTTTGATATCTTGTTCTTGTGTTGCGTACGTCCAAACTTTGACTTGACCTGTTTTTTGCAACTTGTTAGCCAGCAATACGCCTTTGGAGTCATCGATATTGATCACTACGGCTTGTAATCCTGGCCAATCGAACAAGGCTTCTTTGGCTTGCCAATACTGATCCATATCGCAGTGGTAATCCAAATGGTCTTGCGAAAAATTGGTGAACATGGCCAACCGCACGTGCGTTCCGTCTAGGCGGTGTTCAGCTATTCCAATAGAAGACGCTTCCATCACGCAACTGGTGACGCCTTCATCCACCATGTCGCGTAAATGTGATTGCAGTAAGACGGGGTCTGGCGTAGTCATTCCTGTAGACGTCAATCGATCAGGACGACCCAGTCCTAGCGTTCCAACCATGGAAGATGGTTTATCCAGGTTTTGTAGTGCATGCGCCAACCACCAAGCGCAGCTTGTTTTGCCGTTAGTCCCCGTGATCGCAATCACGTCCATGACTACGCTGGGATGTTGGTAAAAACAGGCAGCAATAGGACCACATGCAGATTTAAGTCCGCTGTAACTTGCAATACGGTCACTCATGTGTGGAACATCACTCCACGCAAACATATCTGCACCAGATTCTTCTACGAGGCAGGCACTGGCACCTTGCTCAAGTGCGATAGGTACGAAACGGCGCGCATCATGCGCTGCACCTGGCCAAGCGATAAATCCATCGTTGGTTTGCACTTTTCTGTTGTCCGTGCATAGGCTGCCCGTGACGCGCTCGCGCAACCACTGCGCTGCTTGGTCGGGCGTTTGGAGTCTTTGCATCACAAAGACTCCTTTTCTAGTTGCGTCACCACCAACGGTTTGACGGCAATATCGGGTTGGACACGCATCATGCGTAGTGTTTGCTGCACCACTTCACTAAACACGGGTGCCGCCACATCGCCACCAAAGTAACGGCCGTTACTCGGCTCATCGAGCATGACCGCGACGATGATCAAGGGTTTATCAATCGGGGCCATACCGACAAACCATCCGCGGTATTTGCGGTTTTTGTCGGTGCCATAGGTCTTACCGACTTGTTTATAGGCTGTACCCGACTTACCGCCTACCGAATAACCCATGGTTTGCGCCTTAGGGCCGGTGCCTCCAGGCCCTGCGGCCATTTGGAGCATCTTGCGCACTTGGCTAGCGGTGTTCGCTGAGAACACTTGTTCGCCTGACACAGTGGCTTCGTTCTTTAACAAAGTGACGGGAATGATTTGCCCCTCATGCGAGAACACGGTGTACGAGCGCGCCATTTGAAATAGCGATGCAGACAAACCGTAGCCATACGACATAGTGGCTTGTTCAATAGGACGCCATGTTTTGTAAGGGCGCAGTCGGCCAGACACGACGCCGGGAAATGCAATCGGCGGCTTTTGTCCAAAACCAGCTTGCGAAAATGTTTCCCACATTTCTTGTGGTTGCATTTGCATAGCAATCTTGGTAGTGCCTACATTGCTAGAGACTTGAATCACTTGCTCAACAGTTAGGGCACCGTGTGGATGTGAGTCGTGAATCGTGGTTCCCGTTAACACCATGGAGCCAGGCGCAGTTTGTATCACTGAGTTAGGTGTGACACGTCCTGAGTTCAACGCCATGCCAATGGTGAATGGCTTCATCACAGAACCCGGCTCAAATGTATCGGTCAATGCGCGATTGCGAAGTTGTTCGCCCACCAGATTGCCACGCTTATCTGGCACAAAACTGGGGTAGTTGGTCATGGCCAATACTTCACCGGTTTGCGCATGCAGCACCACCACACTGCCTGCTTTGGCACGGTTGGATATAACGGCTTCTTTGATTTTTTCATAAGCAAAGTACTGCGCTTTGCTGTCAATGCTCAATTGCAAATCTTTGCCGTCTTCAGGCAAGATGATTTCGCCAATGTCTTCTACCACTTGGCCAAATTTATCTTTGATGACTCGACGTGTTCCAGGCTTGCCGCCCAAGTCTTTGTTGAACTCGCGCTCAACGCCTTCTTGTCCGATGTTTTCTACATTGGTGAAGCCCACCACATGGGCAACCGCTTCACCTTCTGGATAAATGCGCTTGTATTCTTTGCGTGCATAGATACCTTTGATCTTGAGGGCTTCTATGCTTTTGGCAACAGGTTCGTCTACTTGGCGTTTCAGCCAGACAAAGTTTTTGTCTTCATCGCTGAGTTTCTTATCTAGTTCTACTTGCGTCATTCCAAGCAACTTAGCCAACGCTTTGAATTTTTCTGGATCGCGGTCCATGCTCTCAGGATTCGCCCAAATACTGGGCACAGGCACGCTTGACGCCAAGATATGGCCATTGCGGTCCAAGATGCGGCCGCGGTTGGCGGGCAAATCTAAGGTGCGTACATGGCGCACAGTTCCTTGGCGTTTGAAAAATGCATTGCCGATGAGTTGCACATACGCAGCACGCGCTACCAAGCCTAAGAAGCCCAACGCAATACACGCCACGATAAATTGGCTACGCCAAATAGGCGTCTTGCTTGCCAGTAAAGGGCTCGAGGTGTATTGGACGCTGCGACTGCTCATGGACGCACCGCCTCTGCAGTGTTGGCACCTTGGGCTGGTAGCGTGGCGTAATGCGTGATCGCTGGGGTGATGGTTCGCATGTGCAACTGTTCACGCGCTAATTTTTCAACCCGCTTGGGCGTTGCTTGTGCGCGGCGCTCAACATCCAAACGGTCGTTCTCAATTTCTAAACGACGCGCTTCACTTGTCGCGTGGTCTAGCTCAGTCGTGAGTGCACGTGATTCATATTGGGTTCGCACCAGATAAAGAGCACTGAGCAAAACTGCCACCAACAAAATTATGCTCACACGGCTCATGCCAGCACCTCGTGTTGCGCTGTTGGCAGGCGCTCTGCAACACGCAAGATGGCGCTTCGCGCACGGGGGTTGCTGGCTATTTCTTGCTCACTCGGTTTGATGCGTTGCACTGCCTTGAAATCCATGACTTGCGGCGCTGCAAATGGCGCACGACGGTCATACACCTCACGCGCGTGTTGCGCAATGAACTGCTTCACGATGCGGTCTTCTAGAGAGTGAAAACTGATCACAGCCAATCTTCCATGCGGGCGCAGTACATGCAACGTAGCGTCTAGCGCTTGTTGCAACTCCTCAAGCTCGGCGTTGATGAAAATCCGAAAAGCCTGAAATGTGCGCGTTGCAGGGTCCTTGCCCGGCTCGCGGGTTTTGACCGTGTCAGCCACGAGCTGGGCCAGTTCAGCGGTGCTTGTAGGAACGCCCCGTTCTTGTCGGCGAGCATCAATCGCCTTTGCAATCTGTAAAGCAAACCGTTCCTCGCCATATTCACGTATCACCTCCGCTATGTGTTGAATGTCTGCTTCTGCCAACCACTCTTGCACGCTCTGTCCACGCGTGGTGTCCATGCGCATGTCCAAAGGGCCGTTGTGTCGAAATGAAAATCCCCGCGCTGGGTTGTCGACTTGTGGCGAACTGATGCCCAAGTCCATCAACACGCCATCGACCGATGCAGAAGGTAAATCGCCCAAGTGCGCAAATCCTTCGTGCCGTATCGATAAACGTGGGTCTTGAATTTGCTGGGCCGCTGCGATCGCTTCGGGGTCTTTGTCGAATGCAATCACCCGTCCTTTGTCGGAGAGTTTGGAGAGCATCAGACGCGTGTGTCCCCCGCGTCCAAAGGTTGCATCTATGTAAGTACCGTCCGGCTGAAGGTCGAGTGCATCGACGGCTTCGCTGAGTAGGACGGTGGTGTGCTGCCATGGCGTGTCCACCGTCATCCTTTAGAAAGAAAATTCCTTGAAGACGTCCGGCATTTCGCCTTGCATGGCTTGCGCTTCTAGCGTGTCGTAAGTCGTTTTGTCCCACAGCTCGAAGTGGTTACCCATGCCCAACAACATGGTGTCTTTTGAAATACCTGCTGCCGCTCGTAGTTCAGGGGAAATCAACACTCGGCCTGTGCCGTCCATCTCGACGTCCATGGCGTTGCCAAGCAAGACACGCTTCCACCACTGCGCGCTCATTGGCAGCGCAGCGATACGTTCACGAAATTTCTCCCACTCGGTACGTGGGAACACCATCAAACATCCGTGGGGATGGCGTGTGATCGTGAGTTGTCCTGCGGCTGTGGCGCTCAAGACGTCGCGATGACGCGTAGGTACCGACAAACGGCCCTTGGCATCGAGACTCAGCGATGACGCACCTTGAAACACAGCGGCTTTCCTTGGCAAACAGACAATACGCAACCGACAGTGAAAGTGAATTGACACTTTTCACCACTTAATTGCACTTATTTGCACTGTATCAGGATTTCACTGCTCTACCAAGGGGTTTTCTATTTTTTTCAATGAAATCAACAACTTAGGAGCGATTTCATAAACGAGTCTAGAAGTAAAAATCGTTATAAAGCAAGCACTTAGAAGATCTATTAAAAGTGTCTTATCAAGATGGAAATGGTCGAAAAAAAACAGGCTAAAGGCCTGTTTTTCGCGTTGCCAGACAACAACGGCTCAATCCCCGAACATTTTTTGCTTCAACTCACGGCGCTCTTGCGCCTCTAGGGACAAAGTGGCAGTGGGACGCGCCAGCAGGCGTGCGACCCCGATAGGTTCGCCAGTTTCATCGCAATAGCCGTAATCGCCACCGTCGATTCGGTGGATGGACTGCTCGATTTTTTTCAGCAATTTGCGCTCGCGGTCACGGGTGCGCAACTCCAAAGCATGCTCTTCTTCGATGGTGGCGCGGTCTGCGGGATCGGGTACGACGACCGTGTCTTCGCGCAGATGCTCGGTGGTTTCGCTGGCGTTGGTCAACACCTCATCTTTCAAATGGACCAACTTGATGCGAAAGAATGCCATTTGCAGGTCATTCATGTACTCGTCATCAGGCATGGCAATCACTTCAGCATCGCTGAGTTGGTCGGCCGTTTTGGTCTTCCAATTGTTCACAAGTTTGGCGTCTTTTTTCGGTATCACAGGGATGATGGTGGTTGCAGCCTGGTTCGAAATCGGCATAAAGCTATTTTTTGCTGCCGTTGAAGCCAGTACTTGCGTGGGTGGAGGAGGAACGAGCGCAGCCATCTTGGCAGCTCTGGAATTTTTCTTGTGCACCACCGGTGTGTAGCCAGGAATGATGGGGGTGACGTGCACCACAGGCGCGGGAACCACCGGTTTAGCCGCCACCTTGGTCGCAGCTGATTTTTTAGGCGCTTCTACTTTTTTAGCGGGGGCTTTTGCTTTGGCAGCAGGCGCCTTTTTAGCAGGAACCTTTTTGGCGACGACTTTCTTAGCTGGTGCTTTTTTGGCCACTACTTTTTTAGCAGGGGCCCTATTTGCTACTGGCTTTTTTGCGACGGGTTTTTTAGCGACGACTTTTGCAGGCGTTACTTTCTTGGCAGTTGCCTTGTTGGGGGCCGCTTTGGCAGCTATTTTTTTAGTCACAGGTTTCTTAACAGGGGTTGGTTTTTTCACCAGCTTTTTAGCTAGCGTTTTTGGCTTTGCAGCAGGTTTGACAGCCTTTTTGGCTGCCGCAGATTTTGTTGGTTTTTTATGGCGGGCTTGTGCGTTCACGTTTTGTCTCCTCGCCTTGCCTTCCATGTACGAATATGTACTAAAGGAGGTCTGGCGCGCGGGATTGTAGCCACATTCAAAACGCTAAACCAGAGACTGCTCCAAGCCTTGCATCAAGATATCTTTGGGTAAATCAATACCAATGAACACCATCTTGCTCATTCTTTCTTCGCCCTTAGCCCATTCGGGTCCTAAATCACTCCCCATCAGCTGGTGAACACCTTGGAAAATAACTTTGCGCTCGGTCCCGCGCATATTCAAAACGCCTTTGTAACGCAGCATTTTGGGGCCGTAGATGTTGACGATGGTGCCCAAGAAGTCCTCGAGCTTGGCGGGATCAAAGGGTCGCTTGGATTTAAAAACAAAGCTTTTGACGTCATCGTCATGGTGGTGGTGGTGACCGGGCCCGTGGTCTGCGCCGTGGGCATGTTCGCCGTGGGCGTGGTCACCATGGTCACCGTGAGCATGGTTGTCATGCCCATGGTCGTGCCCATGCGCATCATGGCCCTGCTTATGCGAGGGATGGTCACAGTGTTCACCGTCGTGGTGATGGTGGTGGCCATCGTCTGCCAAAAAGTCTGGATCAATGTCTAGTTTGGCATTGAGGTTAAAGCCGCGCAAATCAAACACTTCCGCCAAAGACACATCGCCAAAATGCACTACCTTTTGTGGCGCACGGGGGTTCATGTGTTTGAGGCGGTGTTGCAGCGCATCCAATTCTTCTGCAGAGACCAAGTCAGACTTGCTGATAAAAATTTGGTCTGCAAAACCTACTTGGCGTCGCGCCTCTTGGCGGTCGTTGAGTTGCTGGGCGGCGTGCTTGGCGTCTACCAGGGTCAAGATGGAGTCGAGCAAAAAGCTCTCTGCGATCTCGTCGTCCATGAAGAAGGTTTGCGCTACAGGGCCAGGGTCTGCTAAGCCTGTGGTTTCGATCACCACGCGCTCAAAGTCGAGCAGGCCTTTGCGCTTTTTGGCGGCCAAGAGTTGCAAGGTGGTGCGCAAGTCTTCGCGGATGGTGCAGCACACGCAGCCATTGTTCATTTGAATGATTTGCTCGTTGGTGTCAGAGACCAAGATTTCGTTGTCGATGTTTTCTTCACCGAACTCGTTTTCAATGATGGCAATTTTTTGGCCATGGGCTTCGGTCAAGACGCGCTTGAGCAAGGTGGTTTTGCCTGCGCCTAAAAAACCGGTCAGGATGGTGGCTGGAATCAACATACGAGAACTACCTTGTAGAAATAAAAGAGGTCAACCCGCGATTGTCGCGCGTTCTGCCTTGTCGACCAAGGCGGCAGATTTCATGACCACCAAACCCTTCAGATATTCGCCCTCTGGGAAGGTCAAGGTCATGGGATGGTCTGGCGCGCCTTGCATGCGCTCGCTGATATAGCCATCGACGCCCGCATCGGTCCCCGCAGAAGCGACGATTTTGTGGAATAGCTCTGCGCCTATGCCGCCCGAACAGCTGTAGGTGAACAAGACGCCGCCTGGCTCCAAAATTTTGAAAGCCAAGCGATTGATGTCTTTGTAAGCGCGTGCTGCCCGATCCGCGTGCGCGGCCGATGGGGCGAATTTGGGCGGGTCTAGCACGATGGCGTCAAACGTTTGTCCATCTTTATAGAACTGGCGCAGTGATGCATTGACATCGGCATCCATCATGGTGGTGCGCGCGGCGTCAAAGCCGTTCAACGCCACATTGCTTTTGGCGCGCTCTATAGCAGGGCCTGAGGAATCGATCGAGGTGACATGCGCGGCACCGCCCGCCAAAGCGGCAACGGTGAAACCGCCTGTATAGCAATAGCAATTGAGCACGCGCTGAAACTGCAGGCGCTTCGTATAGTCAGCGAATTTTTTACGGCTGTCGCGTTGGTCTAAGTAGAAGCCGGTTTTATGGCCCTCGGCAATATCGAGTGATAGTTTCCAATCGTGCTCGCGCAATTCAATTCCTGTAGGTCCCTGACCGCGCAACCATCCTG
>JBBAOY010000001.1:62161-87037 GCA_040401095.1 Limnohabitans sp. | reverse complement strand
TCGCTTCAAGCATGGGCGTGAAAGTTTCCAAGGTCTATATGTATGCCTTTGGAGTCGGCGTTTTTCTGGCTGCAATTGGTGGCGCTTTCACTGCTCCCATGATTTCGGTGCAACCCGGACTATCCGTCGGCGTGATCATCCTGTCCTTCGCTGTCGTCATCATTGGTGGGCTCGGCAGTATTGAAGGTGCCGCCATTGGGGCTTTGATTGTTGGACTTTCGCGTGCTACTGCGGTACATCTTGCTCCAGTGGCCGAGCTATTTTCTATTTATGTGGTGATGGCGCTGGTGTTGATGGTACGACCTGAAGGCTTGTTCCAACGTATACAGGCGCGAAAAATCTAAGCATGCAGCGGTCGATTGTTTCGTTGACGGTTATCACCGTTTTCACGGCAGCGGCACTGCTCGCCTTGGGATTGGCATTACCTAAATGGTTGCTTTTTATGTGCACCATGGCATTTGCCAATGGGTTGGTGTCTTTAGGCATCGTGTTGCTCATGCGCGGCGGTGTCGTAGCATTTGGCCAAGGTTTGATGTCTGCCATTGGTGGTTATACCGCTGCATTGATGTTTCAAAAACTAGGAATGAAAGACGCCCTCTTACTCACCATGAGTGGCGGCGTGACTGCTCTGCTGATAACAGCACCCTTTGCACCTTTGCTGTCGCGGTACCGCGGTATCTTTTTCTCTATGCTCACCTTGGCGCTTTCCATGGTTGGCTATGGCATTTTGGTCAAAACCGAGAGTTTGGGCGGGTCCGATGGATTTAATTTAGGACGCGTCACCTTGTTCGGACAAAGCTTGGCCGATGCGTGGGTCGGTTATGTGCTCTACGGCATTTCTGCATGTTTGGCGTGTTTGATGGCTTTCATCTGCCGTATCTATTTCGATTCCACCCGAGGCTTGATCACCCAAGCCATTCGTGAAAATGAATTACGTGTTGAATATCTGGGCGGTTCTGTGCGACACACCATGGCGATTAATTTTTTAATAGCCGCATTCCTGGGAGGATGCGGTGGTGCGATGGCTGTGATGGCCTTGGGGCATATTGATCCCACATTCAGTTACTGGACAACGTCGGGTGAATTTGTATTCGTAGCCATCTTGGCTGGCACGCAAAGCGTGGTGGCCATCATGTTGTCTTCGATTATTTTGGAAGCAGTACGTTCTTTTTCTAGTGCGTACTTTCCTAACACTTGGCAGCTGGCTTTGGGTATTTTCTTATTGGTAGTGATTCGCTTTTTACCGCACGGATTGGGTTCGTTGTGGAGTCGGACAACAACTAAGGAGCAACCATGACCAGCATGCCACTGCTCAGTGCTAAAAATTTACATAAACAATTTGGTGCAGTTGTTGCCGCGCAAGATATCTGTGTCGATATTCAGGCAGGAGAACGTGTCAGTCTCATTGGTAGCAATGGCGCTGGAAAAACAACGTTTGTGAACATGATCACCGGCTATCTCAAGCCAGACAGTGGTGTGATCGAATTCGATAACTCTGACATCACGGCACTCTCTCCTAGGCAAATTACCCATTTAGGGGTGGCACGCTCATTTCAAATCCCACAACTCTATCCAGCGTTGACAGTGATGGAGAACATGTTGGTCGCCATGGCTTGCCATGAAAACAAACTTTCGATGTGGCGTCCCTCATCCAACAAAGAACACCTCGCACGAGCCGCTGATCTGCTGCATCGGTTTGAACTGTCACAGCACAGCCAAAGACGTGTCAAAGAGCTCCCAGGGGGCATTCGTAAATTGCTAGATATCGCTTTAGCTATGACAGGTTCGCCCAAACTCTTATTACTAGATGAACCCACCAGCGGCGTATCTGCAGAAGAAAAATTCCCAATGATGGACACCATCATGCGTGTGTTGGGAAATGAACCGCTCACTGCTTTGTTTGTAGAGCACGATATGGATATCGTGCGCCGCTATGCTGACCGTGTAATTGCTTTTTACAGCGGCCGCATCATTTCAGACGCTGCGCCAGATCTGGCCTTAGCCAATGACGATGTGCGCCGCTATGTCACTGGCGAGTTACGGCAGGAGGCAAGTCATGCTTGAGGTGAAGGACCTGCATGTCAGCATAGAGTCCGTTCAAGTCTTACGCGGGCTTAGCCTGTCGCTTCAAAATGGTGCCATGTCGGGCCTCATAGGACGTAACGGCGCTGGTAAAACCAGTTTTATGCGCAGTGTCATGGGGCATCTACAGCCTAGCTCTGGCACTATGGTGTTTAACGGTCAAGACTTAACCAAGTTGCCACCTGAAGCGCGCGCCGCTCTTGGAATTGGCTACATGCCTGAGGACAGGGGCTTGGTGCCTGAATTAACTGTTGAAGAAAATATTTTGATTCCCTTATGGGTCTCTCCCAATCTGAATGCACAAGAAAGACTGCGTTTTGTATATGGCGTGTTGCCTGAGGTGGAGGCCATGTCCGACCGCAAAGCGTTACTTTTATCTGGTGGTCAGCAAAAATTAGTAGCGTTAGCCCGTGCATTGGTTATCGGAACAAAACTCTTGCTGTTAGATGAGCCTTTTGAAGGCGTTGCACCAGCTTTATCGATACGCTTAAGTGACGTTATCAGTGGACTACGCGGAATGGATTTATCCGTTTTGATTGCGCAATCTGACTTGAACCATTCCAGCAGTTTGGTGTCACAAGAAGTAGTGATTGAACGCGGCGCCAACGTGGCTTAAATCGCTAGATGTACTGGACAGACCCACAATTACCTGCCCATCGAATTGAAGCTTGGGGAAACGATCGGCTGGTGCGTTGCTTCGTTAAACGCCCAGCTAATTTTTTATCCATGCTGCAAACTGCAGTATCGCGATTCCCGACTCGTAAAGCATTGGTGTTTGAAGACCAGCACTGGACTTACCAAGAATTCTGGAGTTCAGTAGAGCATTACGCACATGTCCTGCATAACTTAGGAATACAGCCACAGGACAGAGTTGTTCTGTTTGTGAGTAACCGTGCTGAATTTGTTTTCTTGTTATTTGCCATTCAATATCTAGGCGCAATCGCAGTCCCTGTGGGTATTCGCGAACAACGCCCAGGACTGACATACATCATGAATCAGTGCAAAGCCAAGGCTGTTGCGTTTGATTTGAGTTTGGCGGAACGTATTCCAGTCAAAGGTGATGTTGCTTCTTTGGAACAGCGTATTTGCATAGACATCGATACGAGTGATCAACTTGCCTCTTCCACCCAAACAGTTGTTTTGCCCAATTTATTAGCCAAGCAAAGCCGTGTAGAAATTCCTATTTTTGTAGCCGATCAATTTGATGTGGCTGCCATTCTTTATACATCTGGCACCACGGGAAACCCCAAAGGGGCCATGATCACGCATGCCAACATAGTGCATTCGGCATTGCATTACCAATATGGCATGCATTTGACGGAGAACGATTCTTCTATGCTGGCAGTGCCTGCAAGCCATGTCACAGGCTTGATCGCCATCATCGCCACCATGGTGCAGGTCGGTGGCGCCACTTTGATCATGCGGGAATTCAAGGCAAAACAATTTCTAGAATTTGCAGCCAAAGAAAATATGACGCACACCCTGATGGTGCCTGCGATGTACAGCCTGTGTTTGTTAGAACCGAGCTTTAGTGCCCAAGCTTTGAAGCACTGGCGTATCGGTGGCTACGGTGGTGCTCCTATGCCAGTAGCAGTGATAGAGCAATTAGCCAAACACTTGCCAAACTTAGATTTGCGCAACGCATACGGAGCAACAGAAACCACTTCTCCTGTTACCTTGATTCCTGCTGGTATGAACGATGCGCATTTAGACAGCGTTGGTCGTGTTTTACCTTGTGCCGATGTGCGCGTCATGAACGATACAGGCCAAGAGGTGCCGTTTGGTGAAACAGGAGAGCTTTGGATTAATGGGCCCATGGTTGTTCCGGGATATTGGGATAACCCAGAAGCCACGGCGCAATCATTCACTGCTGGCTATTGGCACTCAGGTGATTTAGGCTGCATGGACGAAGAAGGCTTCGTCAAAATATTCGACCGTAAAAAAGACATGCTCAACCGAGGCGGATTCAAAATTTATTCTGTAGAGGTAGAGAACTGCTTAATGGGGATACCCGGAATTCTCGAGGCAGCCATTGTTGGGAAGCCTTGTCCTGTTTTAGGGGAACGGGTGCATGCTTTTATTTATGCGCCTAATCAGTCGGTGTCGCAAGAGGTAGTAACTGCACATTGCAAACAGGCTTTAGCAGACTACAAGGTGCCTGAGACTGTCACTTGGTTGGATGCACCACTGCCTAGGAATGCGAATGGTAAGGTGATGAAGAGGCAGTTACGGTTGGATTTTTAGCTGTCCAAAGTTACTTTGATGACTGACTTGGCGTAAGTGCTATTTGTAGTGCAGGTTCCATTGGAAATGTAGAGAGTGGTTCCATTGATAGCCAATCCAACTGGGCCACACAACATGCTGCTAGCGGATGTTCCACTTAAAAAAGTTGTAACAGCTGTTGCATTACCCGAGCTGTCATAGGTGATTTTTAAGATACTGCTGTCTGTATCGCCAGCAGTCGTTCCTGTGTTGGCTACATACACTTCTTTGTAAGCCGATCTAACAGCAATTCCTGTGGGGTTATTAAAAATGCTCCCGAAAGAAGAGCTTACAAAAGTTGAAGCCGCATAAGAAGAAGTGCTGATTTTATAAACCCCAGCAGATGTAGCGCTCTGTCTTGTGACGTACATATAACCAAGAGTACTGTCAAAAGCTATTCCACTTGGACTTGAACCAATTGACACAAAAGTAAGGGGTGAACCATAGGAACCTATAGAGTAGACGACAACAGAATTTGCATAAGTTCCACCCCCAACATCTGAAACATACACACGAGCGTTTGTACTGTCGATACCAACACCATATGGGCTCGAAAGGGCAGTCACTACAGGGGTAGTGCTAGAGGTCATATTTATTAAACCAGTGCTACCTGAACCACCTGTATCAGTAGCTACAGCAAATACATTGCTGTTGTAAACAGCAACAGAAAATGGCCACTTTATTGAAGAAGAGACAGTTGATACATAAGCGCCAGAGGTATTAAATTTATAAATCGCCCCACCCAGTGACGTAGTCTGAGCTGCGTCTAAAGAGCTAGAAACGTACAAATAAGTTCCGTCAAAAAACATTTGTCTGAGGTATCCAAGCGTTAGCCCGACAGTAGAACTATTGATAAAAACCGATGGCGAAGCTGTGTAGGTACTACTTGAACTAGAGGACCCTCCCCCTCCTCCACAACCACTCAAAAAAAGTAGGGCCCAGACTAAAAACAAGTTAGATAATTTACTTCGCATACTTACTAGGATCGACCAACCGCCCTCTTTCTAGAGTAACTTGTAACCCAAGGGCTGTTACTGATAAAGTAATCCCTGTTTCAACCGACCGGTCTAGTGCCATGATTAATAAGTTTTGCATCCTGATGTGCTTGTTCTTTTCCTTTTGGAGCCAAGCAGACGCGCAAACCAAGGCTGAGACCCCGAATGCGTCTCGGGCCATTTTGGCCCGACCGCCGCAAAGCGGAAAAGAACCTATGTTGCTCTTAGGGCCCAAGAAAAAGCCCTATTCCGAGCCAATTCTCAACACCACCAAAATGGACTACTACGACTGCGATGGCATTGTCGCACCTTGGTTCAGAGAGCTTTTAGTTGCTGAGATGAACTATTTTGCAGAATTAAACGAGTTGCCGTTCGTCAAAGGCGATGCCTGTGTTGTCAGCATTGGAACATCGCGCAGTTTGACGCCAGGGCGCGTCAGCGTCCATCTTTATACCAACGCAACACGATTAAAAGCCTGCGTGCACAACGAACAATGTCCTGTTTTTCGCAGCATCAGCCTGATTCCTAAGGGGGAAGTGCTTTATCGCTCCTATTTTCTGTCGGACATGTCTAGAAAACTCATCGCCCAGCATTGTGTGACGGATAAAGGCAAGCTGCATAGCGACACCACCTGCTACAGCGTCCCTTGATATTTTCTGATTCCTTGTTAAAGCAAAGCGAGTGCCTGTCGATTCATAAATGATAACTACTAATTTTTATGTCTCGGCTTTCTAGATTTTTTCTCATTCCTTGCGCCTGCTGGTTCTTTATGACCTTGGCAGGATTTAGTGCGTCTGCCTTAGCTAGCGATGCACCCAAACCACCGCCCGAAGAAAAAAAACCAAATTATGCAAAAGAGCAAGGTGAGACAGGTCGAAGTGGAACGGTTTATAAACGTGTCCTAAAAGATCCACTCGGAGAACCAGCTCCGCTTCCAAAAGAAGAACCAAAGCCTGCAGAAGTCAAAAAAGAGGATAAAGGCAAGGCTGATGACCATGCTCCGAAAAAGGAAGAAAAACACGATGATGGCCATGGTGAACCAGCCAAAGATGAGAAAAAGAAAGACGCTAAAAAAGATGATGGCCACGGTGGTGGTCACGGCGCTCCCAAGAAAGAAGAACCCACCGTCAGCACTTTGTATGACCCTGCGATCATCAAGTTGGATGGCAATAACCGCCCCTTAACACCGGTAGTTCAAAAAAATTCGCACGCAGACTATTTTTTGTGCCACAAAACGCTTAACAAAAAATACCAAGAAACGATTCTTAATGAAATGAATACGTTTGCGGATCGCATGAATTTACCGCGGGCGCAAGATTTGCCTTGTATGGTGAAAATTTCAAAGCCTGATACAAAGTTTCCAGGCGCTGTGTTTGTAGAGTTTTACGTAGATGAAAAGTCAGCCGTCTCGTGCATTCGCCTGAAAAACTGCATATCTACTCGCCTAGTCATGCTGTTTCCCAAAGACAAGAAGGCTAAAACCATTCAAGAAATTTACCGCTCTTACGTGTTAACCGATGAGCGCAAATACAAACGCAGTTCATTTTGTGTCTCACCTGAGGGGCAGTTATTGGGTGACAAAAACTGCTATGTGGCGCTGCATCCGGACTGGTTATTTAATTAAGTATTGGTCTGCCCGGAGGGGATCGAACCCCCGACCCACAGCTTAGAAGGCTGTTGCTCTATCCAACTGAGCTACGGGCAGAAATCAAACAAAAAAGGCCCCGAAAGGGGCCTTTTCTCATGTGTGGTCGGGGCGATAGGATTCGAACCTACGACCCTCTGGTCCCAAACCAGATGCGCTACCAGACTGCGCTACGCCCCGAAGACCGACATTCTACCTCGAAGAATCTGCTGGCAAACCACAACGCAAAATAATGTCTAATGAACGCTCAATTTGTTGTTGCCTACTTCGGTAGGGAGCTTAGAAAAAAAGATAAAAGTGGTTAATTGAGTATGCAAACTGCACAAAATAAACGCATCACACCACTCAAAGCTGTGCGCATTCTCAGTCTGGCACTGAATCTGCCAGGCCCTGCTGCTTTGATGCGTTTGCAGCAGATGGGTGCTACTTGCACCAAGCTTGAGCCCCTAGCCCCTCCAAGCGCAGTGACAGCGGATCCTATGGGCTTTTACAAACCAGCCGCTTATGAAACCATGCACCAAGGTGTTCGCGTGGTGCAAGCAGATTTAAAAACACCACGCGGTCAAACTACCCTGCAGAAACTTTTGGTTAAAACCGATGTTTTGATCACATCGTTTCGACCATCTGCACTTGCAAAATTAGGCCTTGATTGGAAAACATTACATCGCCTTTATCCCAATTTATGCATGGTGAGCGTTGTAGGCGCCTCTGGCCCCCGTGCAGAAGAACCTGGGCATGACCTCACCTACTTGGCCGAAAACGGCTTGGTAAACGGTCTCGATCTTCCCGCTACTTTGTATGCGGATATGGGTGGATCGCTAATGACCACCGAAGCCGTATTACAAGCCCTTTTATTGCGACAAAGCCGTGGCCGTCAAAACGGGCTTGGTGTTTTCCAAGAAATTGCGCTAAGCGATGCGGCTAACTACCTTGCCCTGCCCCGCACCTGGGGCTTAACCACTAAAGAAGGCGATGTAGGTGGCGCCCATGCGGGTTACAAAATCTACCCTTGCAAGAACGGACGTGTCGCGGTTGCCGCCTTGGAGCCACATTTTGCAAAGCGTTTATGTTTGGCTGTGGGATTGGAAGAAAAGAGCATGCATTGCATGCACGCTCCTAAAACACATAACGCGTTTGCTAAATTTTTTGCCAGTCAAACCCGTCAACAGCTTGATCGCTTAGCTGTTAGCAAAGATATTCCTATGCATACGTTGGCAAAATAAAAAATCCGTTAGCCAAGGGACGCTAAGAACAAAACGCACAGATGACTAATGGGCATCCACCAAATGCCGCAATGGATGCAAACCACTAGGCCATGGGCTTTGGAAAAATGGCTGGACCATATCGGGCGTTATCTCTTCAATACTGGCTGGCAGCCATTTGGGTTGACGGTCTTTGTCGATCACCAAAGCACGGATGCCCTCTGCCGTATCTGTTTGGGCGCCACGCCGCTCCAAGTGGTCTGCATGGAAACAATGGCGCACCATGTCACGCTCCATGCGCAACTCGTCCGCCAAGCCCATCGTTCTGCCGCGGCGAATTTGCTCCAAACTCACTGCCAACAACAATGGCGAGCGTTGTCTGAGCGCTTTGAGAGTCTCAGCTGCCCATCCTTCAGGTTGTTGGAGCACCAACTGACCTAAAGCATTGACCATGTCGGTGACCGTGGGCAAACGAAATACGGTGTCAATCTGTGCATCCCACCAAACAGGTTTTGAAGATGCTGTTTGCGCAGCATGCCCGAGATTAGCTTGCGTCTTGGAAACTGGTTCAGCATTTATGGATGCCTGTTCTTTGACCCAAGCAACAACATCATCACCCTGAGACCATTTTTGACTTTGTAATCCATTCCACAAAGCAGGCAAGGCTTCAGAAGCCACACACACGTCAGCCAACCCCACTGACAGCGCCTCTGCACCGCGTAACAATTGCCCTGTAAGGGCGAGGTACTCACCGGTGTTCCCAGGACAGCGGCTCAAAAAATAGCCCCCACCGACATCTGGAAACAATCCAATCTGCGTCTCAGGCATCGCCATTTGCGTGCGCTCTGTGACTACGCGCAGAGCAATACCTTGGCTCAAGCCCATGCCACCGCCCATCACAATGCCATCCATCAAAGCGATATAAGGTTTGCGATAGATGTTGATGATGTGGTTGAGGTTGTATTCCTCTGTGAAAAAATCTTCTAAGCTAGCGTCACCAGATAACGCGGCTTGGTGAAAGTAGCGAATATCTCCGCCAGCACAAAAAGCGCCGAATGGCCCTTCCTTGTTGCTGCCGCGTATCACTACAGCCAACACATCTGCATCGCCCTCAAAACCCCGCAATACATAGGTGAGTTCTCTCACCATGGGAAGCGACAAAGCATTTAAAGCCTTAGGTCGATTCAAGGTAATAAACCCAATCGCCCCTACTTTTTCCGATACGACTTCTTCGCTATAGACATTCATGACTTTGTTGACTCCAAAGATTTAGTTTTCATGCCGTAGGCATTCACCACCAGTGCCACGATGACCAAGGCGCCGCCACTGATCACGCGAGCGCTTGGTTCTTCACCAGCTCCGACCCACGCTAAAAATATTCCAAATAAAACTTCCAGCAACGAGAGCAGAGAAATTTCAGGCGCAGACAAAATGCGTGCACAAAATACCAGCAAGGTACAGGGCAAAGCCAATTGCACCAAACCTAACAATGCTAACCAAGCGATATCGTGCGGGCTGGAATGCAATGGCCATGCGAGCGCCAATGTGAGCATCCCAGAAATCACAGCCCCCACTAAGACTGCAGGCAGTAGATCCAAAGAGTCGCCCGTTTTTTGGGCTTGCTGCACCACACACCAGTTCACTGCTGCGGCAGTGGGTACCAAAAAGCCAATCAAAGTTCCCCATGGCAATCCTGCCAAGGTGAAGGCACTTGAGGTGGAAATTACATCTTGGGGCTTTGCATACATCCAAAACATCCCGGCGCCCGCGATCACAATAGCGATCCAAGTAGGAAGTTGTATGGTTTGTTTATAAAAAATTCTGGCTACCAAGGCTGTGAGCAAGGGTCCTACGGACATCGTCACCAAAACCTCAGCCACCGAGGCCAGCGTCAATGCCACCATAAATGCGGTGAACATGACAGCCCAACATACACCGCTGAGCCATAACTGATTGGGTGCTTTTACTAAACGCTGCAAGACGCCTGGGCCTTGCAGCACACGAAGGAAAAAAACCAAGCAAATAGCGGTAAAAAAACTCCGCCAAAAAGTCAACTCAAAACTCTGAACGGACTCCAACATGCGCGTGACCACTCCAGCAATCGACCACATGGCGGCAGCAGCCACCATGGTCCAAACAGCGCGGGTATGGGTCCAACGCAATGCTCTAGTCCTTAGATTTTATTTTTCTTGCGCTCGTGTTCTTTTAAGAAACGCTTGCGCAAACGCACACTCTTAGGCGTGATTTCGACCAATTCGTCATCATCGATAAATTCGACACCGTATTCCAATGTCAAGTCGATTGGTGGCGTGATTTTGATAGCGTCTTCTTTGCCAGACACGCGGAAGTTGGTTAACTGTTTGGTGCGGGTGGCATTCACCACCAAATCATTGTCACGGCTGTGGATACCGACAATCATGCCTTCGTATACAGGGTCGTTAGCTTTGACAAACATACGGCCACGGTCATCGAGTTTGCCCAAGGCATAGGTAAAGATCTCGCCGTCATCCATAGAAATCAACACACCGTTTTTGCGTCCACCGATATCGCCTTTGTGTGCTTCATAGCTGTCAAAAATATTAGAGATCAAACCAGAACCACGGGTTAAGTTCAAAAACTCGTTGGTAAAGCCAATCAATCCGCGCGCGGGAATACGGTATTCCAAGCGCACACGGCCACGGCCATCGGGTTCCATGTTGACGAGTTCGCCTTTGCGTTCGCCCAAGGCTTGCATCACACCGCCTTGGTGGGTTTCTTCAATGTCAGCCGTTACTAATTCGATTGGCTCATGGCGCTCGCCATTCACATCGCGGTAGACCACGCGTGGTTTAGACACGGCCAATTCGTAACCTTCGCGGCGCATGTTTTCCAACAAAATAGTCAAGTGCAATTCACCACGGCCCATCACTTCAAACACACCCTCTTCATCGGTCTCATTGACGCGCAAGGCGACGTTGTGCTGCAGTTCTTTTTGTAGGCGGTCCCAGATTTGACGACTGGTCACAAACTTGCCTTCACGTCCAGCCAAGGGGCTGGTGTTGACGCAGAAGTTCATGGTCAAGGTGGGTTCGTCCACCTTCAACATAGGCAAAGGCGCTGGATTCAAAGGGTCGGTGATGGTGACACCGATTCCGACATCCGTAATACCGTTGATCAACACGATGTCGCCAGGGCCTGCTTCAGATGCTTGCACGCGCTCTAGGCCTTGGAATGTCAATACTTGGTTGACACGCCCTTTGACAGGCTTGCCATCCACGCCTTCCATCACGACCACATCCATCATGGGTTTGATGGTGCCTTGGCTGATACGACCAACCCCAATACGACCGACGAATGTAGAGAAATCGAGCGCTGAGATTTGTAATTGCAAAGGTGCGCTAGGGTCGCCTTTTTGTGCAGGCACATGCTTCAAAATCGTATTGAACAAGGCCGACATATCAGGGCCCCACTGCTCACCATGGGCACCCTCTTCCATCGAAGTCCAGCCATTGATACCAGAGGCATAGACCACGGGAAAGTCGAGTTGCTCGTCGGATGCACCAAGTTTGTCAAACAAATCAAATGCTGCATTGACTACAAAATTTGGACGCGATCCTGGCTTATCCACTTTGTTCACCACAAGAATGGGGCGCAACCCTAATGCCAAAGCTTTCTTAGTCACAAAACGTGTTTGTGGCATGGGGCCTTCTTGTGCATCGATCAACAACACCACACCGTCGACCATCGATAACGCGCGCTCGACTTCACCGCCAAAGTCCGCGTGGCCGGGGGTGTCGACGATATTGATATGTGTACCTTCCCAGCTCACCGCACAGTTTTTAGCCAAGATGGTGATGCCACGTTCACGCTCAATCGCGTTGTTGTCCATCACGGTGTCTACGACTTTTTCGTGTTCGGCAAAGGTGCCTGATTGGCGCAAAAGTTGGTCGACCATGGTGGTTTTACCGTGGTCCACGTGCGCGATGATCGCGATATTGCGAATTTGTTTACTCATACTTCACTCTCCAAAATGGTTTGAATTTCTATCGGGCTTAACAAGCGCCCAGGAATTAGTTCTCCGGCTTTCACATGCGCAGTGCCGAGCAATGCGCGAGGGGATTCGCCGTACACAGCGGTTTGCTCGCAATCAGGCCAATGGCCTCTGCGACGTAAACCACTTAAAAATCTGCCAGCATCTTCCTTTGCCAAGGTGACAGGCGTATGTCCGTCCAACAGCGCGTCCACTGGTAATAAACGGTTGGCTCGTTCTGTTTCAGACAAGGCCTCAAGATCTTTGAGACCAATACATTGGTCTACTTGGAAAGACCCAGTAGCCGTGCGCCGTAAATAACTGACATGCGCACCACACCCCAAGGCGTTACCTATATCTTGCGCCAAGGTTCTGATGTAAGTGCCTTTGCTACAACGCACGCGAATACGCAAAAGCCGCACATTTGCATCGGGTTCAATTTCCTCTAAAAAGAGCGAATGGATAGTGATGTTGCGTGCTTCACGTTCAACTTCAATGCCAGCGCGTGCATAGTCGTAGAGCGCTTTGCCGTCTTTTTTCAAGGCGCTGTACATAGGCGGAATTTGCGCAATAGGTCCGGTGAATCGCTCTTGCACCGCTTGTAATTGTTCGGGCGAAAAATCTACTGGCTTGGTGGCAACCACGTCACCCTCTGCGTCGCCCGTAGTGGTCTCGATACCCAAAGAAGCAATGGCTTCATAAGATTTATCAGCGTCTAAATGCAGTTGGCTAAATTTGGTAGCCGCACCAAAACACAAGGGCAATACACCCGTAGCCAATGGATCTAAGGTGCCAGTGTGGCCGGCTTTTTCAGCACGCAACAACCACTTGGCCTTTTGCAAAGCGTCATTGCTGGATATGGATAGGGGTTTGTCTAACAGCAACACCCCATGCACAGGGCGTCGCTGCACCCTGGTGCGCGGCGCGTTCATACTCAATCGTCCTTGGCACGGGAAGAAACGGCCTTGGCGATCAAGGCGTTCATATCCGACGCATGCTCAGGCGTGCGGTCGTAGATGAAATGCAAGGTGGGCACCGTATGGATGTGCAAACGCTTGAACAAACCGTTACGCAAAAAACCAGCTGCTTGGTTTAAACCTTCCGCTGTTTCTGCAGGGTCACCATTGAGCACGCTGAAATGCACTTTGGCATGGGCGTAATCAGGCGTGACTTCTACACCTTGCAAAGTCACCATGCCCACGCGCGGATCTTTTAACTCGCGCGCGATAAGCTCGGCCAGATCGCGTTGGATCTGGTCGGCTACTTGGTAACTGCGGTTAGGCGTAGAAGTTGGTTTACGGGCCATGGCACTCGCCTTTTACAACGTACGGGCAACCTCTTTGATTTCAAAGAACTCCAACACATCGCCTTCGACGATGTCGTTGTAGTTTTTGATAGTCAAGCCGCACTCAAAGTTCTCTTTGACTTCTTTGGCGTCGTCTTTGAAACGCTTCAAGCTGTCGAGCTCGCCGGTGAAGACGACCACGTTGTTGCGCAACAAGCGTAACTTCGCGGTGCGTCGCACCAATCCAGAGGTGACCATACAACCCGCGATCGCACCAATCTTGCTGACACGCAGCACTTGGCGAATCTCGGCAGTACCGATGACTTCTTCTTTCTTGTCTGGCGTCAACATGCCCGACATCGCAGCTTTGAGTTCGTCTACCGCGTCATAAATGATGTTGTAGTAACGGATCTCGACGTCGTTGGACTCGGCTAATTTGCGGGCGCCTGCATCAGCACGGGTGTTGAAACCAATCACCACGGCTTTAGACGCAATTGCTAAGTTGACATCGCTCTCGCTGATGCCACCGACAGCGGCGTACACCAACTGCACTTTGACTTCTTCGGTTGAGAGTTTGAGTAAGGACGCAGCCAAGGCTTCTTGCGAACCTTGTACATCGGCTTTGACAATGATCGGCAACAACTTGACGTCACCCGATGTCATGTCAGAGAACATATTCTCGAGTTTCGAAGCTTGCTGCTTGGCCAACTTGGTATTGCGAACCCTGCCAGCGCGGTAGGTGGCAATTTCACGGGCACGACGCTCATCGGTCATGACCATGAAGTCATCACCCGCTTGCGGCACTTCGGTCAAACCTTGGATTTCCACTGGGATAGAAGGGCCAGCCGCTTTGATGGCTTTGCCGTTTTCGTCCAACATGGCGCGTACACGGCCAAATGTTTGGCCAGCCAACACCACATCGCCTACGTTCAAGGTGCCAGACTGCACCAAGACAGTAGCCACTGGTCCGCGGCCTTTGTCCAAACGCGCTTCAATCACCAGGCCTTTGGCCATGGCGTCGACAGGCGCTTTGAGTTCCAGCACTTCAGCTTGTAACAACACTTGTTCGAGCAATGCGTCTATGCCTTCGCCAGTTTTGGCAGAGACTAAAACGAAAGGTGAATCACCGCCGAATTCTTCGGGAACCACTTCTTCGCTGACCAATTCGCCTTTGACACGCTCTGGATTCGCACCCGGTTTGTCGATCTTGTTGACCGCCACCACGATAGGTACGCCAGCCGCTTTCGCATGCTTGATCGCCTCTTTGGTTTGTGGCATCACGCCGTCGTCGGCCGCTACCACCAAGATAACGATGTCAGTTGCTTTGGCACCGCGGGCACGCATGGCGGTGAACGCCTCGTGGCCAGGCGTGTCTAAGAAAGAGATCATGCCGCGTGGCGTTTCTACGTGGTAAGCACCAATGTGCTGGGTAATACCACCGGCTTCGCCGGAAGCCACTTTGGCGCGACGGATGAAGTCGAGCAAAGAGGTTTTACCGTGGTCAACGTGGCCCATCACCGTGACCACTGGGGCACGGGTAATGGAATCTGCATGGTGGGCAGAAGATTCTTCTTCGGTGAATGCCTCGGGGTCATCCAACGCAGCGATGATCGCTTTGTGGCCCATTTCTTCTACCAAGATCATGGCGGTGTCTTGGTCTAAGGGTTGGTTGATGGTGGCCATTTGGCCGAGCTTCATCAACTGTTTGATGACCTCAGACGCTTTGACTGCCATTTTGTGCGCGAGTTCAGCGACGGTGATGGTCTCAGGCACGTGAACTTCGATGACACGTGCTTCGGTTGGAGCGCTCGACTCGTGTGCATCTTCTCTGCCGGTACGTTCGCGACGGCCACGGGGGCCACCGCGCCAACTGTTGCGTCCCACGCCACCGCTGGAGTCGCCACGGGTTTTGATTTCTTTCTTCTTGGCTTGCTCGTCGGCCCAGCTAGAAGACAACTTGGCGCTTTTGATTTCTTTGTTGCCAGGCGCTGCAGGTGCACCAGCAGCAGGACGCTCTTTGGCTCCTGGGCTGCCAGCAGGCTTGTGCAGAGTGCCTTTGATAGGTTTGGCTTCCACTGGGGGCGGCACGACTTTCTTCGGTGCGACCTTTTGTGGCGAATTCATCATGTCGCGAATCGCTTCGGCTTCGGCCAATGCTTTGCGACGACGGGTGTCTAAATCTTTGGCTTTGACAGTGTCTTCTTCGGCGCTAATTTTGGCTGCCAGTTTGGCTTTGCTGATAACTTCTTCGTCTGCCAGCGCCTGAGCCTGGGTAGCTGCATCGGCTGCCGCCTTGTCATTCAAAACACCGGCGTTTTTAGCCTGGATGAGTTCAGCTTCAGTTTGTGCGCTTGCTTCTTTAGCTTCGCGGACACGGCGTTTTTCGGCTAGCTCTTCTTCTTGACGACGGATCAGCTCGGCTTGACGGCGCGCGTCTTCTTCACGACGCGCAAGTTCAGCGTGGTCAATGATGGGTTGAGCAGTTGCAACAGCGACATCAGGTTCTGGGGTTTCTACGTCATTGGGCTCGTTTTCATCGCGCTTGACGAAAGTGCGCTTTTTACGCACCTCCACTTGGATGGTTCGGGCTTTGCCCGTAGCGTCAGCTTGTTTGATTTCACTGGTCGATTTTTTGACCAAAGAGATTTTTTTGCGTTCGGTAGAAGCAGTACCGTGGCTGGTTTGTAAATGCGTCAAAAGCTTTTGTTTGTCTTTCTCGGAAAGCGAATCGCTTTCTGATGATGTGTCCACCCCTGCAGCTTTGAGTTGCTCAATCAGGGTGTCTGTGGGTTTTTTAAGTTCTTTTGCAAACTCGGCGACTGTCGTAATTGACATTTGGTGTGTTCCTTCCCATGACCGTTACTCTTGACCCGCGAACCAATGCTCGCGCGCCTTCAAGATCAGGGTTTTGGCCTCATCTTCGCTCTGGCCAGTAATGGCTGTGAGCTCGTCTACGGCCAGATCGGCCAAATCGTCACGGGTATGCACACCGTTCTCTGCCAGTTTGGGCAAGAGTTCAGCATCCAATCCTTCAAGGTCACGCAAATCTTGCGACACCTCTTCGACACTTTCTTCGCGAGCGATTTCCATCGTCAACAAAGCGTCTTTCGCGCGGGTGCGCAACTCGTTGACTGTGTCTTCGTCGAAGCTTTCGATCTCGAGCATTTCTTGTAGGGGAACGTAGGCCACTTCTTCCAAATTGGTGAAGCCTTCTTCGATCAGGATGTCGGCCACTTCTTGGTCGACGTCGAGCTTGTCCATGAACAAGGCACGGATCGAATGCGATTCGTCGGCTTGTTTTTGGGCAGATTCAGCAGCGTCCATGATGTTGATCTTCCAACCGGTGAGGTCAGAAGCCAAACGCACGTTTTGGCCACCACGGCCAATGGCAATGGCGAGGTTTTCTTCATCGACCACCACGTCCATGGCGTGTTTTTCTTCGTCCACCACGATGGAACTGACATTGGCTGGTGCCAAGGCACCGATCACAAACTGGGCGGGGTCTTCGCTCCACAAGACGATATCGACGCGTTCGCCGGCCAACTCGGTTGTGACGGCGTTGACACGGGTGCCGCGCACGCCGACACAGGTGCCGATGGGGTCAACGCGTTTGTCGTGCGACAACACAGCGATCTTGGCGCGCGAACCAGGGTCGCGGGCGCATGATTTGATTTCAAGCAAACCTTGCTCGATTTCTGGGACTTCGTGGCTAAACAACTCGATCATGTATTCAGGAGCTGAGCGCGACAAGATGATGGGCGCACCACGCAAAGTAAGGTCGACGTCCATGATCATGGCGCGGACACGGTCGCCGTTGCGCAAGTTTTCTTTGGGGATCATTTCGCCTCGGCGCAGGCGGCCTTCGACACGCCCTGCTTCAACGATGATGTCGCCCTTGTCCATACGTTTGACGGTACCGACAAAGATTTTTTCGCCGCGTGCCATGAAGTCGTTGAGCAACATTTCGCGCTCTGCATCACGGATTTTTTGCAAAATAACCTGCTTGGCAGCCATTGCGCCAATACGGCCGATGGGCAAAGACTCGATGCCTTCTTCGATGTACTCGCCCTCTTCGACATCAGACACGCGATCGCGGGCGTCCATCAAGAGTTCTTCGGCGTCGGGGTTTTGCAGGCCGGCTTCGTCAGGCACCACCAACCAGCGACGGAAAGTTTCGTAATCGCCGCTGTCACGGTCCATGGAGACACGGATGTCTACATCGCCTTGGTATAGCTTTTTAGTTGCTTGCGCAAGTGCCAATTCAACGGCACCAAAAACGATATCGCGCTCTACGTTTTTTTCGCGCGAGATGGCATCCACCAACATCAACATTTCGCGGTTCATAACGACTACTCCTTCTCAAGACCTAAGTTCAACGGGGCTTTCTGCCCTTGAAATCCACAATCGGTGCTAGACGTGCTTCGCGCAACTCGTCTAACGTGAACCCCAGTACATGTACTGGCGTATTCATTCTTTTTTCGCTGATTCTTTGTCCCGGTTTTGCTTCGGGCACGTCACGCCAAGTGATCTGCCAACCCGCGCCGTCCGTTGTGCGCTCTAGCGTGCCGCGAAACTTTTTGCGGTTGGCCGACACTTGGCCTGCCGCCGCAGCGCCCATGGGTGCTTTTAGCGTCAGGTCGACCAGCGCGCCGGTAAACCTCTCAAAGTCTTGTACATGCCTGAGCACCCGATCAATACCTGGCGAAGAAACCTCCAACCTTTGGTACTCAGAGCCGTCGACTTCGAGGACAAACTGCAACTGACGGGTGACCCGTTCGCAATCTTCCACATTGACGAAAAGCTCGGGCGACTCTGCGCTCCAGGGATGGTCAATCGTGATGCGCAAAAGGCCACCTGCAGAGCGTTCAATCTCCACTAGGTCGTACCCTAAGCCGGTCACGGTTTCTTCCACTATTTGCTGCAAGGCCACTTCGACAAAAAACCTTCCAAACCTAACCATCGAAAAACAATCGACCAAAAAAAACGGGCGGTAATTACCCGCCCGTTTGGTCGTGAAGCGCTCATTGTAACGCCTAAATGCTTGATTTGAATAGGTTTAGTTCATTTTTTGTCATAGCCCGCATTGACCAAAAGTCGGGTGTAAGGATGGGTGGAATGGTGCAAGATATGGTCGATATTTCCCGAGTCCACCAGCTTGGCGTTTTGCACCACCAACACCTGATGCGCCATGGCGCGAATCACGCCAACATCGTGGGTGATCAGCAAATAGCTCAAGCCGCGCTGTTTTTGCAACTTTTGCAGTAATTGCAGCACCTGTTTTTGGGTGGTGACGTCCAGGGCGCTGGTCGGCTCGTCCAAAACAATCACTTTGGGGTCGAGCACCAACACCCTGGCAATAGCCAAACGCTGGCGCTGTCCGCCAGAGAACTCATGCGGATAGCGCGAGAGCAAATTGGGAAACTCTTGCTCGGTCAAGCCAACGGATGACAAAGCAATCAACACGCGTCGCAATCGGCCTAAGGCATCCAACTCGGGCAAATGGACTGCAATACCCTCGGCGATGATCTCCGCCACATTCATGCGGGGTGACAAAGACGCAAAGGGGTCTTGGAACACCACTTGCACCATGCGTCGCAAAGGCAAATCCACTTCTGCATTACCCGTCCAAGAGTGGCCTGACACTTTCATTTGGCCTTGAATAGGAACCAAGCCCAAAGCCGCCAAGGCCAAACTGGTTTTGCCCGAACCCGACTCGCCAATCACGCCCAAAGTCTGGCCTTGGCGTAAAACAAAATTGACGTCTTGCAAAGCGGTGAATTTTTTGGGGATAAACCAAGCTTTGATTCCTCCGCCAGATGCTGGGTACTGGACACCCAAGCCCCACCCTTGCAGCATGACGGGCGCTTCCGCCGGTGGCACCACCACATCACGTATGGGTTGGCTGTTGAGCAACTTTTGGGTGTAAGCGTGCTGCGGCTCGGACAACACCTGTTTGGCTTCGCCCTGCTCAACCACAACGCCTTTTTCCATCACCAACACGCGGTCAGCAAATCGGCGAACGGCTTCTAAGTCATGGGTGATGAGCAAGACAGCCATGCCAAATCGGTATTGCAAATGGTCGAGCAAATCCAAAATTTGGCTGCGCACCGACACATCTAAGGCGGTAGTGGGTTCGTCGGCAATCAATAAGCGGGGACGGCAGGCCAAAGCCATGGCGATCATCACCCGCTGCCTTTGGCCGCCTGAGAGTTGGTGCGGATACGACTTAGCGCGACGCACGGGCTCGGCGATGCCCGTCACTTTGATCAAGTCGATGGCTTCATGCCAAGCCTCTTCGCGGGTCATGCCGCGTTTGATCTGCAGTACCTCGGCAATTTGCTCGCCCACTGAAAACACGGGGTTCAAAGCGGTCATGGGTTCTTGGAAGACAAACGCAATGTCTTGGCCGCGAATAGGTTCTAACTGTCGCTCGGTGAGCTTGACCAAATCAAGGGTGTTGGGGGCGTCCGTTGCGTCGGGTGCTAAGTTTTGCTCGTCTTGGCGTGTCCACAGACATCTGCCTGATAGTTTGGCGCCTTCAATGAGTTTGACCAAACTCAAAGCCAGCACGCTTTTGCCTGAACCCGACTCGCCTACCAAAGCAATTTTTTCACCCAGCTCTAGGTTGAAAGAAATGCCTTTGACGACCTCGCCTTGGTTAAAAGCGATGCGCAGGTCGCGCACTTGAAGCAGCGGCAACCTCATGCGTTGATCTTTCGCGGATCGAGCGCATCACGCAAGGCGTCACCCATAAAGGTCAGCAACATCAAGGTCACCACCAACACGCTGAAGGTGGACAGCGATATCCACCATGCGTCGATATTGCTCTTGCCTTGGGACAGCAGTTCTCCCAAACTTGGCGTTCCAGGCGGCACGCCCAAGCCAAGGAAGTCCAAGGATGTCAAAGCCAAAATGGCCGCGCTCATGCGAAACGGCAGAAAGGTCACTACCGGCGTCAAGCTGTTGGGCAGGACATGGCTTTTAATGATGGCCCAATTACTCAAACCCAAAGCGCGTGCGGCTCGCACATAGTCGAGTTGGCGGTTGCGCAAAAATTCGGCGCGCACATAGTCAGACAAGCCCATCCAACCGAACAGCCCTAGCAAAATCAACAACAAGCTGATGCTCGGGTCAAAGACAGCCGAGAAAATAATCAGCAAGTACAACTCTGGCATCGCGCTCCAAATCTCAATCAAGCGCTGCATCACCAAATCCACTTTGCCGCCAAAAAAACCTTGAATGGCGCCTGTGAGCACACCAATCACGGTGCCAAAGACGGTCAAAGCCAGCGCGAACAAAACCGAAATGCGAAAGCCATACAAAAGTCGCGCCACCACATCCCGCCCTCGGTCGTCCGTGCCTAGCCAGTTATCTGCTGAAGGCGGTGCAGGATGCGGCGTTTTAGCAAAGTAATTTAGCGTGCTGTGGTGGTAGGGGTTCAGCGTGTAAATGGCCCAGTTGCCGGGCTTATCAAACTCGGCTTGGATAAAAGGGTCCAAGAAATCAGTCGGCGTATCGAAGTCGCCCCCAAAAGCTGTCTCAGGAATGGTTTGGATGATGGGCACATACCAATTGCCTTTGTAGCCAGCCAACAAAGGCTTGTCGTTGGAAATCACCTCTGCAAAAAGGCTGATAAAAAACATGAAAGCAAACAACACAGCGCTGTAAAAGCCCAAGCGGTTGGCTCGAAAGCGCAGCCAGGCGCGTTTCAAAGGCGGTAATGAGTGGTCAGTCGAATTTGACACGTGGATCCACCCAGACATAACAAAGATCACTGATGAGCTTGGTCACCAATCCAATCAGCGTGAACAAATACAAGGTACCCAGCACCACGGGATAGTCGCGCCGCATCACGCTCTCAAAACTCAGAAGGCCCAAGCCATCCAAAGAGAACAGTGTCTCTATTAATAAAGAGCCCGTAAAAAACGCGCCCACAAAAGCAGCTGGAAAACCTGTGACTAACGGAATCAAAGCATTGCGAAACACATGCACCCACAACACCCTGCGCGAGGACAGCCCCTTGGCGCGCGCAGTCAATACATATTGCTTACGAATTTCTTCGAGCATAGCGTTTTTGGTCAACATGGTGATCACCGCAAAAGAGCCCAACACACTCGCTGTGACGGGTAAAACGATGTGCCACAAATAGTCTGTGATGCGCTCCATCCAACCCAGTTGTGCCCAGTTCGCAGACGTCAGCCCGCGCAAGGGAAACCATTGCAACTGCCCGCCAAACACCACCAACAGCACCACGCCCAACACAAAGCCTGGAATCGCATAGCCCGCCAGTACGATCAAACTGGTGACGGTATCGAACCGCGAACCTGAACGCACTGCTTTGGCAACACCTAAGGGCACCGAGATGCAATAGCTCAAAAAGAATGTCCACAAGCCCAAACTGATAGAAACCGGCAGTTTCTCTTTGATCAATTCCCACACATCTTTGGGGTAGAAAAAGCTTTTGCCTAAATCAAAGCGGGCGAACTGCTGGACCATTTGCCAAAAGCGTTCTGGCGCTGGCTTATCGAACCCGTAGAGCTGTTTGATTTCTTCAATCCGCGCGGCATCCACACCTTGACGACCACGGTAACCTGCACCAGACGCAGCAGCGCCCTCACCGCCGCCGTCTCGGCCTTGCAATTGCGACACCATTTGCTCGACGGGGCCACCCGGCACAAATTGGATGACAACAAACGTCAGCATCAAGACACCCAACAACGTGGGCACCATGAGCAACAAGCGTTTTAAAATATAGACGGTCATATCAATTCACCGCTGCTTTTCCAGCAGACAGGTCTACACGGTTTTTGATGGTTGCCCACCAAGTGGATGTGGCCCATGCCTCAGGTTGGTAATACCGTGGCGTTCGTGTTGGCATCTCGAACCGCCCATTGCGCCAAGCGACGCGGTGGATTCCACCATACCAATGCGGCACGCTGTAATGACCGTGGCGCAAGACACGGTCTAAGGCACGCACAGCAGTCACCAACTGTGGTCTGGTGTTGGCGGCCGTCACTTTTTGGAGCAAGGCATCAACGGCTGGGTCGTTGATGCCCATGTAATTAGCAGAGCCTTCGGTTTGCGACGCTTTGGAGCCGAAGCGCTCAAACAACTCCGTGCCTGGCGACTCCGAACCCACATTTCGGTTGCTGATGATCTCGAAATCGAACACGTCGAGTCGTTTTTGCAACACGGCAAAGTCAATCACTTTGTAATTCACCTTGAAGCCGAGTTTTTCGAGGTTCTTGGCGTAGGGGGTGACCACCCGTCCCATCGAACCCGAGTTGTCTAAAAACTCTAAGGTGAAAGGCTCACCTTTGGCGTTGCGCAAAGCGCCATCGCGGTAAATCCAGCCTGCGTCGGCTAACAGTTTCTTGGCGCGGCGCAAATGGTCTCGCAATGTATGGCCAGAAGCTGGGTCCATCGATGTCACCGGTGGCACTGGCACGGATTGCTTGAACACCTCTGGTGACAGTTTGTCGCGCAAAGGCAAAAGCAAAGCCATCTCAGCTGCGTCTGGCAATCCAGTAGCCTCAAAGTCACTGCCCACAAAATAACCACGCACGCGTTGGTAGGCGTTGTAGAACAACTGCCGGTTGATCCACTCAAAATCGACCGCCAAACCAATCGCTTCGCGCACGCGTGCATCTTGGAATTTCTCCAAACGGGTGTTTAACAAAAAACCTTGGAAGTCACCCGCATTGCCGTGTTTGAGTTCGCGTTTGATCAACTCGCCATTGGCAAACTGTTTGCCCGTGTAGCCTCTCGCCCATTCACGTGCGATGAAGGATTGGATCAAATCAAATTCGCCTGCCTTGAAGCCTTCGAGCTGCGCTGTGTTGTCTTTGTAGAGCCGGTAGGTGATGCGGTCAAAGTTGAACATGCCCGTGCGCACATTGATCTCGCGCCCCCAGTAGTCAGGGTTGCGGTCATAACTGATGTCGCGACCAAAAGCTGTGGGGCCTGCCACATAAGGGCCACTGGCAATAGGAAACTCGGTGATGATTTTGTCAAACGCTTTGCGCGGTGCACCGTCTTGTTGGCCCCAACGTGCGCTAAACACGGGCATGGCACCGACGATCAAAGGCAATTCTGGGTTGGGTTGTTTGAATTCAAAACGGACTGTGCGGGTGTCTAGGGCGCTCACCCGTTCCACTTCTGCGTAAAGCGTTCTAAATTGGGGCGCCGCTTCTTTGCTCACCAAAGTCTCGAACGAATGCTTGACGTCTTGGGCGGTGACGGGGTCGTTGTTGTTAAACCTTGCGTTTGCGCGAATCTTAAAAATCACGGATCGCCTGTCGGTGGCGACGTACACATCCTCCGCCAGCAAGCCATAGGCGGTGGTGGGTTCATCCATAGTGCCCACTAACAAAGACTCAAATACCAACTGCCCCAAGCCAGGCGCAGCGGTGCCTTTGAGGGTAAAAGGGTTGAACTTGTCAAAGCTTGTCACCCGAGACGGCGGCACCAGCACCAACTCGCCACCTCGAGGCGCTTGTGGGTTGACATAGTCAAAAAATTTGAAGTTAGCGGGGTATTTGATGTCGCCAAATTGCGCGTAGGCATGCGCCGCCCAGCACGACGGAAGCCACATAAAAGCCAGAAAAATAACAAAACCACGCATGCGACAATTCTGCAAGATTTTTTTGGAGTCAATCCGTGGGTACAAAAACTGGCTTTCTGTCTGGTAAAAAACTGTTGATCACAGGCGTTTTGTCGAACCGCTCGATTGCTTATGGCATTGCCAAGGCCTGCCACGAACAAGGCGCTGAGCTGGCTTTCAGCTACGTGGGTGAACGTTTCAAAGAACGTATCACCGAATTCGCCGCTGATTTTGGCTCTACTTTAATATTTGACTGTGACGTAGCCAACGACCAACAAATCGACCAGTTATTCAAAGACTTGAGCCAACACTGGCCGACCTTCGATGGTTTTGTTCATAGCATTGGCTTTGCCCCTAAAGAGGCGATTGCGGGAGATTTCTTAGATGGCCTTACGCGTGAAGCTTTTCAAATTGCCCATGACATCAGCGCATACAGCTTTCCGGCCATGGCCAAAGCCGCCCTGCCGTACCTTAATGAGAAATCTGCCGTTCTGACCTTGTCCTATCTAGGCTCCATTCGTACTGTCCCCAACTACAACACCATGGGATTGGCTAAGGCTTCTTTAGAAGCCTCGGTGCGCTATTTGGCCGAATCTTTAGGTAGCAAAAAGCGTGGTCTGCGTGCCAACGGTATCAGCGCTGGCCCCATCAAAACCTTGGCAGCCAGCGGCATCAAGGGGTTTGGCAAGATTTTGAGTGTGGTGGCGGAGGCTTCGCCTATTCGTCGCAATGTGACGATCGAAGACGTAGGCAATGTGGCTGCGTTTTTGATGAGCGACTTGGCAGCCGGGGT
>JBBAOY010000001.1:33434-62061 GCA_040401095.1 Limnohabitans sp. | reverse complement strand
TCGAAGACGTAGGCAATGTGGCTGCGTTTTTGATGAGCGACTTGGCAGCCGGGGTTACTGCCGAGATTACTTATGTGGATGGCGGGTTTAGCCAAGTCGTTGGTGGAATCGCTGAGCCAACTTAAACCTCTATAAACCCCAATGCTTGGACAAATGTCCGAGGTTTGGGGAGTTACTTGGCGAAGTTTAGAAACTTTATTTAAGTCTTTACACAGTCAGCAAAGTAGCGTTTGACGCCGTCTTCGCCAACTTCTTCCACCATGCCGTGGATATCGGTCTCAAAGCCTGGGCATTGCAAGTTGAATTCGCGGGCGAACTTTAAATAGTCCACGATCTTTTTGTTGAACACCTCGCCAGGAACCAGCAAAGGAATTCCGGGGGGATAAGGCGTCAGCAAACTGGTGGTGATCCGCCCTTCCAATGCGTCGACAGGAACGCGCTCTGTATTGCGTCTTGCAATTTGCGCATAAGCGTCGCTGGGCTTCATCGCCGGCGTGAGGTCGCTCAGATACATATCTGTCGTGAGACGGGCGATATCGTATTTGGCATACAAAGTGTGGATGTGATGGCAAAGGTCGCGCAAGCCCATGCGTTCATACTTCTTATACTTTTGACAGAACTCCGGCAAGATGCGCCACATCGGTTGGTTGCGGTCGTAGTCGTCTTTGAACTGCTGCAAGGCGGTGAGCAATGAGTTCCAACGGCCTTTGGTAATGCCGATCGTGAACATGATGAAGAAGCTGTACAGCCCCGTCTTTTCAACAATCACGCCGTGCTCGGCCAAAAACTTGGTCACGATGCTGGCTGGAATGCCTGCGTTGTCAAACTTGCCGTTCAAATCTAAGCCCGGGGTGACGATGGTCGCTTTGATTGGGTCCAACATATTGAAACCATCAGCCAATTTGCCAAAGCCATGCCATTTAGAGGTCTTGCCAGTGCCTTTGATGATCCAGTCATTTGAACGGCCCACACCATCGTCAACCAAAGCGTCTGGCCCCCAGACCTTGAACCACCAGTCTTTGCCGTACTCTTCGTCCACCTTGCGCATGGCGCGTCTGAAGTCGAGCGCCTCGGCAATGCTTTCCTCAACCAAGGCAGTGCCACCTGGAGGTTCCATCATGGCAGCAGCCACGTCACAGCTCGCGATGATGCTGTATTGCGGACTGGTGCTGGTGTGCATCAAATAGGCTTCGTTGAACAAGTGCCGATCCAACTTGTTCTTTTGTGAGTCTTGCACCAAGACATGGCTGGCTTGGCTGATACCCGCCAAAAGTTTGTGGATCGACTGCGTCGAATAGACCATGGAGTGCATAGGACGCACGCGCTTCTTACCCATCGCGTGATAAGCACCGTAGAAGGGGTGGAACGCAGCATGCGGCAACCATGCTTCGTCAAAATGCAAGTTAGGGATGTAGCCGTCCAACATCTGCTTGATGGTCTCGGTGTTGTAGAGCACGCCGTCATAGGTGGACTGGGTGATCGTCAACATACGTGGAACCGCTTTTTTAGGATTCACACCCTTCAACAACGGGTTCGCCTTGATCTTGGCTTGAATTGCTTCTGGCTCAAACTCGCTTTGTGGAATCGGCCCGATGATGCCGTAATGGTTGCGCGTAGGCTTTAAAAACACCGGCACAGCGCCCGTCATGATGATGGCGTGCAGGACAGACTTATGGCAATTGCGGTCGACGACCACGATGTCGTCGGGCGCCACGGTGTGGTGCCAAACCATTTTGTTGGAGGTGCTGGTGCCGTTGGTCACAAAGAAGCAATGGTCGGCATTAAAAATACGCGCTGCGTTGCGTTCGCTCTCACCAATTGCGCCGTTGTGGTCGAGCAATTGACCGAGTTCTTCTACCGCGTTGCAAACGTCAGCACGCAACATGTTCTCACCATAAAACTGGTGGTACATCTGGCCCACAGGGCTCTTCAAGAAAGCTACGCCGCCTGAGTGGCCTGGGCAGTGCCATGAATAAGAGCCGTCTTCTGCATAGTCCAACAATGCTTTGAAGAATGGGGGTTGCACGCCTTCCAAGTAAACCTTGGCTTCACGGATGATGTGACGCGCCACAAACTCTGGCGTGTCTTCGAACATATGGATAAAACCGTGGAGCTCGCGCAAGATGTCGTTAGGCAAGTGGCGTGAGGTTTTAGTTTCACCATAAACATAAATAGGCACGTCGGCGTTTTTGCGGCGCACTTCTTGGATGAAGTCACGTAAATTCATTACGGCGGGGTCTAGGTCAGGGCCGGGCGTAAATTCTTCGTCATCGATAGACAAAATAAAAGCGCTAGCGCGCGACTGTTGTTGGGCAAACTGACTCAAATCACCATAACTGGTAACGCCCATCACTTCATAACCTTCACCCTCAATCGCATCAGCAAGCGCACGAATACCTAAGCCCGATGTGTTCTCGGAACGGAAATCCTCGTCAATGATGACGATGGGAAAACGAAATTTCATGCGGCACTCCGAGTTAGCAGTGGATACAAAGCGTTCAACAGCGCCGAAGTGTAACTGTCCACTGTTAGAATTTGAGGCACGGAGCGGTGGATGAGCGGTTTAAGTCACACGCCTGGAAAGCGTGCGTGGGTTTATCCCCACCGCGGGTTCGAATCCCGCCTGCTCCGCCAAATGTCAAATGTCAAATGACAGCAAATGTCATTCGCCCGCAGCTACCCTTAGTTACCCGGGCTTTGATCTCGATGTCATAACCAAGACGCGTCAAGCAATCCATCAATTTGCGCTCAGATAAATTGCTGAAATGACCGCGCATCATCTCGGACACTTTAGGTTGAGATATCCCCATTCGTTTGGCAGCTTCTGTTTGGCTTAGCCCGTTTCTTCGAATGGCATTTTGAATTTCAACCACCAAGTTGGCTTTGATCATCAGCTTTTCAGCGTCAGGGAGACCAAGGTCCGCAAAAATATTGTCTGAACCTTGATGGACTTCTACATCGTTGATATGTCGAGTTTTCATTTTCGAAGATCCTTTACATACGCTTGCGCTACTTTCAGTCTTGCTCGGATGATTTCTATGTCTTGCAGTGGCGTTGCTATCCCACGTTTACTTTTCTTCTGAAAACAATGCAGGACAAAAACTGCTTCCGGAAATTTCACTGTGTAAACAGCGCGGAAGGTACCGCCAACGTCATCCTCGACGACTTCTAAGACACCTGATCCACCAAATCCCGAGAAGACTTTGGTTGATTCATGTTGTCCCCCAATTTGCGCCAGATAGAGGGCAAATCCAAAAAACCGCCTAATTCCAATAGGTAACCCCATCAAGTCTTTGAAGCTACTACCCAACCACTCAATTGGTTTTTTGCTGGAAAACGCCTTGTTAATTATGCATTAACTGGTATAACTCGTCAACTCAGAATTTTTCTTCACTAGCCGCCACCAAACTGATTTCTTAAATCGTCAATTTTTGGTTGCTACGTAAAGATTGGCAACTACCAAAGTTGGTAGTCTTTCAGGAAGATTAACGAACCGAATTGAAATGCTAGCGTTTCTAGATGTAACTAGTAATCAATAATCAATTCAAAAACGGCGCCCCCGCCTTTTGGCTTAGCGCGAATCTTCTCTTCATCACTGAGCTTCATTTCAACCGCGCCACCTTTAAGCAGCAGTTTCCGCTCAGGAGGCGGAGGGGCATCAATGTCGATATCCTTTGCTTTCTTTGGGGCCGAGCAACCAAGAAACAGGGCGAGCGATGAAAGAAGAAGCACTCTTTTCAGCATAGTTGAACCGGTGAATTCCTTAATGCGCTAGGAAGTTCTGTCTGCAAACACAACTGAAGCTTAACCTATCAAAGGTATAAGCAATAAAAAAGGCGCTAATGTCGCGCCTGGGCTTTAAGAACTACCTTCTTGCGCCTTGCGAATGACGTTTTTCGCATCGGCGTTGCTATTGGCAGCAGCTGAGCTGTTGGGGTTTTGAATGACCAATCCCAACAAGCGTGCACCGTGCTCGACGGCAATAGAGCCGTAGGAGATATCGCCTTGCACGATAGATTCTTTGTGGAATTCGACGCGCTCTGCTGCGTAAATATTGCCTTCTACCTTACCGGCCACCATAACGCGGTGCGCCGTGATGTCGCCAGAAACTTCGCCAGTCAATCCGATGGCAACCGTCACTTTGTTGTCTTTGGTGGTTTCGATGTTGCCAACTACTTTGCCGTCGATGCGAACACTGTCTAGCAATACCAAGCGTCCGTAGATTTGTGTGGTGCGACCAATGATGGTGTCAAAACGCTCTTGCGTTGGAGACAAAGACTTGTCTTTGAGTTTTTCAAACATCTTTGGCCTTTTACTGCTGGTGAAAGAAATCAAGCTTATTGGCTTGACACACTTGTTTGCGGCAACATTTGGGTTGGGTTGAGCACACGGTCATAACGCATGACTTCATAGTGCAAATGTGGGCCGGTAGAACGGCCAGTATTGCCAAGCAAGGCAATGGTTTCGTTGCGTTGTACTTTTTGGCCAACTTGCACTAGGCGCTTGCTCAAATGGCCGTAGCGGGTAGTGAAGCCCTCTATGTGGCTCACTTCTACTACGTTGCCATAGGCATGGTCATATTCGGAACGAACGACCGTACCAGCCGCTGTAGAGACTATGGGGGAGCCTACTTCAGACACAAAGTCTAGGCCTTCATGCATGGCGAGTTGGCCGGTAAATGGGTCATTACGAATACCAAAGCCACTGGTGATTCGATAGTCTTTGCCCATCGGAACGGCTGTGGGTAGAGCGTTAAGCCAGCTTAACTGGGTGGCCCAGTTTTGGGCAAGGACTCTAACAGCGGCTTCGGCTTGGGTAAATTCTTCGAGTGCTGCCTTCATTTCCTGGGAGAGAGACAGCGAATTATTTGTCTGTAACCTTGGCGCAATCCAAGGGCCGCCCTTGGCATCGTCTTTTTTGCTCATCTTGTCACGCAGGTTGACAGGGGTGGCAATGTCCATGAAACGGTTTTTGAGGGCTTCCAGTTGGTGGATGTCTTGTACCGTGGTGTTGAGCGATTCGCGCAATTTGTCTAGACGTTCGCGGTAACTGGCTTCTACTTTTTGCTGCTCGGCTTCGGTGGTCACACCGCCAAGGCTTCTGGCGAAACTGGGGCTGACTTCAATAGCAATGCGAAAGCCAATAAAGTGCAGCAAGATTCCAAGAAGCACGCATCCGGCAGCGGCAAAAGAAACCCAAACAAACACTTTATGAGCTGTAATGGAAACAGTCCTTACTGAATCAGTAGGTCCCGACATCCACATCAATTGCATACTACGCTCCGCTTTTTCATTATTCGAGTGACGGTAAAGTCATCTTTACCGGCAGGGAGATGCATTGTAGGTATTTCGAACCATCCTCCAAGCACTTTTTCATTAATTTCAGGGAAATGAGTCTTTAAATATTAATTTATTATTTATGTCGATACAAAAGAACAACATCCCTTGGATCGAAGAAAGCGATCCCTTACCGCCCGCACAGAGTGCATGCTCGGATGAAGCTGGTGGCTTGAAGGGATTGGTTGCCGCAGGTGGTGGCTTATCGGTGGAACGGTTGTTGGAGGCCTACAGCCACGGGATGTTTCCTTGGTACTCAGAGGGCCAGCCTGTTTTATGGTGGTCTCCCACCCCACGCATGGTGCTAGAGGTGGGGAACTTCAAACTTCACCGCTCCATGCGTAAAACATTGCAAAAGTTTACGCAAACGCCCTCTGCCAGCATCACATTTGACACAGCGTTTGACCGCGTCATCGAACATTGCGCCGCATTTAAAAGAGAAGGACAAAACGGCACTTGGATTTTGGAAGACATGGTTTCGGCTTACCAAGCCTTGCACCGCGCAGGTTTTGCGCACAGCGTGGAGACGTGGATAGACGGTAAATTGGTGGGGGGTTTGTATTGCGTGTCGATTGGCAAGGCTGTATTTGGCGAATCGATGTTTGCTTGTCAAACCGATGCTTCCAAGATTGCCCTCTCCGCTTTGGTCGCCTTTGCAAAACAACACGGTATCTCTTGGATTGACTGCCAGCAAAATACCAAGCATTTGGCATTTCTTGGCGCGCAAGAAATACCGCAAGCGGCATTTTTGCAAGCAGTGGACAAGGCTGTCGCCCAGACAGCACCGACTTGGGAATTCTTGCCCCTATACTGGAAAAACCTTTTTTAGACGCCCCTGCCGCCGTGACCCATCTCAAGGATTTGCCGTTTCAAACTTTGCAGTTTTATGCAACGGCGCCTTACCCCTGCAGTTATCTGAGTGACCAAACCGCCCGCTCTCAGGTGGCTACACCCAGTCACTTAATCCACAACGATATTTACTCTGAATTAGTGCGACAAGGGTTTCGTAGAAGTGGGCTGTTCACCTACCGACCTTACTGCGACAGTTGTAAAGCCTGCGTGCCTTTGAGGATTGACGCAAAGGCGTTCAAGCCAACCCGAAGTCAATCGCGCGCGCGCAAACGCCACCAAGATTTGCAAGTGCGCGTTTTGCAGTTGGGCTACCACCAGTCGCATTACGACCTATACCTGCGCTACCAAACCAGCAGACACGCGGGTGGCGGTATGGACCAAGACAGCGTCGAGCAATACACGCAGTTCTTGTTGCAAAGCCGCGTGAATTCGCGATTAGTTGAATTTCGATTGCCAGATGCCAAGCACCCTGAAGGTGTTTTAAAAATGGTGTCTATCGTGGATGTACTCAACGACGGCATGTCCGCGGTTTACACATTTTTTGAACCCAACGATGTCGCGAGCTACGGCACTTACAACGTGCTGTGGCAGATCGATCAAACCCGCAAAATGGGTTTGTCCTATGTCTATCTAGGCTATTGGATACAGCAAAGCAACAAGATGGATTACAAGTCGCACTTTGCGCCGCATGAGCGCTTGGTAGAAGGCATTTGGCAGCCCTAAATTTCACAAGGTAAAATTGGCGGATGCGTAAATCCACAGTTCCAGCCACGCCCAATATACAGGTCATAGAGCGCATGTTCGCCTTGATTGACGTGCTAGCCTCCAAAGAAGAAGCGATTTCACTCAAAGAAATCAGCGAAAAAACAGGTCTTCACCCCTCCACCACCCACCGCATCTTGAACGACCTTGCGGTAGGTAGATTTGTTGATAGGCCCGAAGCCGGTAGTTATCGTTTAGGAATGCGGTTGTTAGAACTGGGCAATTTGGTCAAGGGCCGACTCAATGTGCGCGATGTTGCTTTGCTACCTATGCGCGAATTGCACAAACTCACCCAGCAGCCAGTCAACCTCAGCCTGCGACAAGGCGATGAAATTGTGTATGTCGAACGTGCTTTCAGCGAACGCTCAGGCATGCAAGTGGTGCGTGCCATCGGTGGCAGAGCGCCATTGCATTTGACGTCTGTAGGAAAACTCTTCTTAGCCTTGGACGATCCATCGCGCATCCGCGCCTACGCCACACGCACAGGTTTGAGTGGACAAACCCGCAACAGCATTACCCAGTTACCCGTTCTAGAGCGAGAACTCGCCAAAGCGCGTCAAAACGGTGTTGCGCGTGACAACGAAGAGTTAGAACTGGGTGTGCGGTGTATGGCATCGGGCATTTACGATGACCAAGGCCGTTTGATTGCTGGGCTGTCTATCTCAGCACCTGCCGATCGGCTCGATGAGACTTGGCTACCCAAGTTGCAATTTACTACCCAAGAAATTTCACGGGCGTTGGGCTTTAAAGGTGAAACTCGTTAGCCTCGAGAACCGATAAGGCGCGTAATTAGTAAGCGCAGAGAAGTTAGTTCCGAGAGCGCAGATTAAGTTTGCGGGCGAAACGCGTGGTTCACTTCAACCCAACGGCGCACACGTTCTGCATCTGCAATGCGGCTGAGTTTGCCAGCAGAGTCCAAGAAAACCATGATCAATTTGCGGCCAGCAATCTTGGCTTGCATGACCAAACACTGACCGGCTTCAGAGATATAACCGGTCTTTTGCAAACCGATATCCCAATTGGGGTTTTTGATCAAACGGTTGGTCGTTTTGTAGTTCAAGGTGTGGTTGCCGACTTCCACCTGGTAGCTAGGTGATGTAGACAATTCACGCAACATGGAATCTTGGTATGCGAAAGAAACTAAAGTGGCCAAGTCTTTGGCGCTAGATTGGTTTTTACTCGACAGCCCGGTAGGTTCGATATAGCGTGTGTCGCGCATACCCAGCGATGTAGCTTTTGCGTTCATCAAATCAACAAAGGCGTTCAAACCGCCTGGATAAGTTCTGCCTAGCGCATGGGCTGCCCGGTTTTCGCTCGCCATCAAAGAAAGGTGTAACAACTCGCCACGGGTAAGCGTTGTTCCGACCTTCAAACGAGAACTGCTTCCTTTTTCAGTGTCCACGTCGTCTTGGGTGATGGTGATGGACTCATCCATCGACAACTTGGCTTCACTGAGCACCACGCCTGTCATTAGCTTGGTGATGGAGGCAATGGGCAAAATAGCTTGGTCGTTTTTGCTCAACAGCACTTCGTTGGTGTCTTGGTCAATCACATAGGCCACGCTGGACTTCAAATCAAGGTCGTCGGCAGTGGAATGCAAACCAGCGAGTTGACCAAATGATGGCTTAGTGGGAACTGCTTTAGCCAAACGCTTGGGGCTGGCCTTAGCCAAGGTGCGTTTGGATTTTTTAATGGTGGTGCGTTGCTCTGGCGCGGCAAAAGTAGGCACAGCGCATGAGAGGGTGAATAAGCCAATTGATACAGCCAATAGAAGTTGTCTCAAATGCAATCCTTAAACTCTAAAAAACAATGTTTACGAGTGTATCAAAAATAAAAAATCTCGCAAGATCAAAGACTTGCGAGATAAATTTAATAACCCAGATCAGTTGCGGGTTTACCCCTGCGCAGCAACGCGGTCCGATTTGCTTTGCAATTTGTTCAAGGCGCTGAGGTAAGCCTTGGCAGAAGCTACGACGATGTCTGGGTCGGAACCCACCCCATTGACCACGCGACCGCTGTTTTGCAGGCGCACCGTCACCTCACCTTGGCTCTCTGTGGAACCACTGATAGCGTTGACGGAATACAGCACCATTTCTGCTCCGCTCTTCACATGTGACTCAATCGCTTTGAGCGACGCATCGACTGGCCCATTGCCATCCGATTCGCCACGCACCTCCTGACCCGCCACGGTGAAAACCACCTTGGCGTGCGGACGCTCACCTGTCTCGCTGTGTTGTGCCAATGACACAAAAGCGAACTGCTCTTTGTCATTGAGGACACTTTCTTCGCTCACCAAGGCCAAGATATCTTCGTCAAAGATGTCGCTTTTGCGATCTGCTAACTCTTTGAATCTAGAAAATGCGGCGTTGATTTCGCTTTCACTTTCCATTTGAACGCCAAGATCTTCCAAGCGTTGTTTGAAGGCATTACGGCCGCTGAGTTTGCCCAACACGATCTTGTTGGCACTCCAACCCACGTCTTCGGCACGCATAATTTCATAGGTATCGCGGGCTTTGAGCACGCCATCTTGGTGGATTCCAGAGGCGTGGGCAAAGGCGTTGGCACCCACCACGGCTTTATTGGGCTGGACCACAAAGCCGGTTGTTTGGCTCACCATGCGGCTCGCGGCGAGTATCTGTTTGGTGTCGATGCCAAGGTCTAAATTGAAATAGTCTTTGCGGGTTTTAACCGCCATCACAATTTCTTCTAATGAGCAGTTGCCAGCGCGCTCGCCTAAACCGTTGATCGTGCATTCCACTTGGCGCGCACCGCCAATCTGCACGCCCGCCAATGAATTGGCAACCGCCATGCCTAAATCGTTGTGGCAATGCACAGACCAAATGGCTTTGTCGCTGTTGGGAATGCGTTCACGCAAAGTTTTGATGAAATTGCCGTACAACTCGGGCACGGCATAACCTACGGTGTCAGGCACGTTGATGGTGCTGGCACCTTCTGCAATGACAGCCTCAAGGACACGACAAAGAAAATCCATATCGCTGCGATAGCCGTCTTCAGGGCTGAATTCAACATCGCCCATCAAATTGCGGGCAAAACGTGTCGATTGCTTGGCTTGCTCAAACACTTGGTCAGGCGACATGCGCAATTTCTTTTCCATGTGCAATGCACTAGTAGCAAGAAATATGTGAATACGCGCATTGGCTGCGCCTTGTAAGGCCTCAGCTGCACGGGAGATATCGCGGTCGTTGGCGCGCGCCAATGAACACACGGTTGAGTCTTTGATGGCGGCCGCAATGGATTTGACGCAGTCGAAATCACCGTTAGAGCTAGCAGCAAAGCCGGCTTCAATCACATCGACCTTGAGACGCTCTAACTGGCGGGCAATACGCAGTTTCTCGTCGCGCGTCATAGAGGCGCCAGGCGACTGTTCGCCGTCGCGCAAAGTGGTATCAAAAATTATGAGCTTGTCAGTCATGGTCAGAACTCCTTGTCCATCTTAAAAAATTGCAGCTGGTGCGCCCCACAAAGCAAAAGGCCCGCTGCGTGTGCAAACGGGCCTTGTGTGGATTTGCGCGTGCGCTACCAACTCTGCCCGTTGGGGGAAAGTAGTAATAGTGCCAGCGAAAATTTGTTCATGGCTTGAATTTAACACAATCTCGAACACATCAAAGTCTTCACTTATGCAGACCTTCTTCATCCGGCTCATCAGTAGAAGTGCTGATCACGCTGGTTTGCAAGCCTTTTGCTTTTCTCCATGCATAGAGAACGTAACCGCTCAGGCCGTACATCACAAACATAGCAAACAACACGACAGGGGGATGAATATTGATCACACCGATCGCCAACGCTATGCAAACAATGACTACAAAAGGCACGCTTTTCTTCATGCGCAGGTCTTTGAAGCTGTAAAACGGCGCGTTTGTCACCATCGTCAAGCCAGCAAACAAACACATCGCAAATGTGAACCAGACTACGTCTGCACCTTTGTAACCCATGTCATTCATCAGCCAAATAAAACCCATAACCAAGGCTGCCGCAGCAGGTGATGGCAGTCCTTGAAAAAACCGTCTGTCCACCACCGCGGTGTTGACATTGAATCTGGCTAAACGCAGGGCTGCACAAGAGCAATACACAAATGCGGCCATCCAACCCCAACGGCCAATGCCTTTGAGCGCCCATTCGTAGGAAATCAAAGCAGGCGCAGCGCCAAAAGACACCATGTCAGCGAGTGAATCCATTTGCTCACCAAAAGCGCTCTGCGTATTGGTCATCCGAGCGACGCGACCGTCCAAGCTATCGAGCACCATGGCGCAAAACACGCCAATGGCTGCCATCTCAAAACGGTCGTTCATTGCCATCACGATCGCATAGAAACCCCCAAACAAAGCGGCCAAAGTGAACAAGTTAGGCAGAACATAAATGCCCTTGCTTGGCTTGTGCGGTGCTTCGTCCGCTGAATGTTGGGGTGAATCAGACATACAGATCGATCAGTTACGGGTTTGGTCGACCAGTTTGTTCTTGGCGATCCAAGGCATCATGGCGCGTAATTTGGCACCGACCACTTCGATTTGGTGCTCTGCAGTGTTACGACGACGCGCGGTCATGCTGGGGTAGTTCAAGCGGCCTTCTTGGATGAACATCTTGGCGTAGTCACCGTTTTGAATGCGCTTGAGCGCGTGCTTCATGGCGGCGCGGCTTTCTTCGTTGATCACTTCAGGGCCTGTGACGTATTCGCCAAATTCCGCGTTGTTAGAGATCGAGTAATTCATGTTGGCGATACCGCCTTCATAGATCAAGTCGACGATCAATTTCAGTTCGTGCAAGCACTCGAAATAAGCCATTTCTGGCGCGTAACCAGCTTCGACCAAAGTCTCAAAACCCATCTTCAACAGTTCAACGGCACCACCGCACAACACGGCTTGCTCGCCGAACAAGTCGGTTTCAGTCTCTTCTTTGAAGTTGGTTTCAATGATACCGGCCCTGCCGCCACCGTTCGCCATCGCGTAGCTCAAAGCCAAATCACGGGCTTTACCGCTCTTGTCTTGGTGAACCGCCACAAGATGGGGGACGCCGCCGCCTTGGGCATAGGTGCTACGCACTGTGTGGCCTGGCGCCTTGGGAGCCACCATCCATACGTCGATGTCGGCACGTGGAACCACTTGGTTGTAATGCACGTTAAAGCCATGGGCAAATGCCAAAGAAGCGCCCTGCTTCATGTTGGGAGCCACGTTGTTGGTATAGACCTCGCCGATTTGCTCATCAGGCAACAAAATCATGACGACGTCTGCCATCTTCACTGCGTCATTGACTTCCATCACAGTCAAGCCGGCTTTGCCAACTTTGTCCCATGAAGCGCCACCTTTGCGCAAGCCAACCACGACTTTGACGCCGCTGTCGTTTAAGTTTTGCGCGTGCGCATGGCCTTGTGACCCATAGCCAATGATGGCTACGGTTTTGCCTTTGATCAAGCTCAGGTCACAGTCTTTGTCGTAATAAACCTTCATGGTCTTTCTCTCCTAAAAATTGGGTTGTTTGGGTAAATTTATACGCGCAGGATGCGCTCGCCACGGCCAATGCCACAGGCGCCTGTTCTGACCGTCTCCAAAATGGCAGAGCGGTCAATGGCTTCCAAGAACGCGTCGTTCTTAGAAACGTCTCCAGTCAGTTCCAAGGTGTAGCTTTTCTCGGTCACATCGATGATGCGACCGCGAAAAATATCGGCCATGCGCTTCATTTCTTCGCGCTCTTTGCCGACAGCGCGCACTTTGACGAGCATCAGCTCGCGTTCGGTGTAAGCGCCTTCGGTCAGGTCGACCACTTTCACCACTTCAATGAGGCGGTTCAAGTGCTTGGTAATTTGTTCGATCACGTCGTCTGAGCCATGGGTTTGGATGGTCATACGTGAGAGGCTCAGGTCTTCGGTCGGTGCCACGGTGAGTGACTCGATGTTGTAACCGCGGGCCGAGAAAAGTCCGACAACCCGCGACAGAGCGCCGGGTTCGTTTTCGAGCATGAGAGAGATGATGTGTTTCATAGAGCCCTCCCCGCTTACAGATCTTCGCTGCCGAGCAGCATTTCCGTAATTCCCTTGCCGGCTTGCACCATGGGGAACACGTTTTCCAAGGGGTCGGTGCGAATGTCTAAAAATACCGTGCGGTCTTTGAGTTTGCGGGCTTCGCGCAAGGCAGGCTCAACATCTTGCGGGCGCTCAACCAGTATGCCGACGTGGCCATAGGCTTCCGCCAATTTCACAAAATTGGGCAAGGCATCCATATAACTGTGGCTATAACGGCTCTCGTATTCCACCTCTTGCCATTGGCGCACCATGCCAAGATAGCGGTTGTTCAAGGCCAAGATTTTGATCGGCGTGTTGTATTGCAAACAGGTCGAGAGTTCTTGGATACACATCTGCACCGAGCCTTCTCCTGTGACGCAGAAAACTTCGCTATCTGGCTTAGCGAGTTTGATGCCCATAGCGTAAGGAATGCCCACGCCCATGGTGCCCAAACCGCCAGAGTTGATCCAGCGGCGTGGCTCGTCAAACCCGTAGTACTGCGCGGCCCACATTTGGTGTTGGCCCACATCGGACGTGATGTAGGTATCGGTGCCCTTGGTCATGTTGTGCAAGGTTTCGATCACAAACTGGGGCTTGATCACGGTTTGGTTGCCGCGGTCATACTTCAAGCAATCGCGGCTACGCCAGCCTTCGATGGTTTCCCACCAACCGGCCAAGGCCTTGGCGTCGGGTTTTTGGGCAGATTCCTTGATCATGTCGATCATCTCGACCAGCACGTCTTTGACGTCGCCGACGATGGGCACGTCGACTTTCACACGCTTGGAAATGCTGGAAGGGTCAATGTCGATATGGATGATCTTGCGTTCGTTTTGCGCGAAGTGTTTGGGGTTGCCAATCACGCGGTCGTCAAAACGGGCGCCGACGGCCAACAAGACGTCGCAATGCTGCATAGCGTTGTTGGCTTCGATGGTGCCGTGCATGCCGAGCATGCCGAGAAATTTGGGTGAACTTGCGGGGTATGCGCCCAGTCCCATCAAGGTGTTGGTGCAGGGATAGCCGAGCATGTCGACCAAGGTGCGTAGTTCTTGTGAGGCATTGCCCAACAACACACCGCCGCCGGTGTAAATATAGGGGCGCTTGGCAGCCAAGAGTAGCTGCAGAGCCTTGCGGATTTGCCCGCCATGGCCTTTGCGCACAGGGTTGTAAGAGCGCATTTGCACATCTGCGGGGTAGCCGTCGTAAGGTGTCTTCTTGAACGACACGTCTTTCGGAATGTCCACCACCACAGGGCCAGGACGGCCACTGCGCGCAATGTGGAAAGCCTTTTTCATGACCATCGCGAGGTCGCGCACATCGCTGACAAGGAAGTTGTGCTTAACGATAGGACGCGTGATGCCCACGGTGTCGCATTCTTGGAAAGCGTCTAAGCCAATCGCATGCGTAGGCACTTGACCGGTGATGATCACCATGGGAATGCTGTCCATGTAAGCCGTTGCAATGCCAGTGACTGCGTTGGTGACGCCAGGGCCAGAGGTGACCAATGCAACGCCCACATCGCCAGTGGCTCGCGCATAGCCATCAGCAGCGTGCACGGCGGCTTGCTCGTGGCGCACTAAAACGTGTTTGAAAGTGTCTTGTTTGAAAATCGCGTCATAAATGTAGAGGACTGCACCACCAGGGTAGCCCCAGACAAATTGAACGTTTTCTGCTTGGAGTGCTTTGACAAGGATTTCAGCCCCCATCAAATCTTTGGATTGCCCGCTAACAGGGGCGGCGGAAGTCTTTTCCGCAAGTGTTTTTTCCATCTTTAACCTTAGTGAATTTCTACAATGAAAAACCTGGGGTGCTTCTTCACTTACCCTTTTGGGGCAGTGTCGAAACTTTGGACCTGCAGCCATGGACGCATATGTAATCGCGCCGGACCGAGACCCGTTTGCCATTTTTTTGTTGAATTGCAACACGCATTATCGCATTTCTTCACAAGACTTCATACCAAATGTCTAAAACACGAGGCCAATGACATAATCTCGCCCGAATCCAATCCACGGTATTTTTTGAGTGGCCACCGACAAAGAACTATCTGACTTTTTGCAAAGTGTTGAAAAACGAGCATTTAAACGCTCGTTTTATCACGTGCGAGACGACGAAGCGGCACTCGATATCGTGCAAGACAGCATGATGAAGCTCGCTGAACACTACAGCGACAAACCTGCCAACGAATTACCCATGCTTTTTCAGCGGATTTTGTCCAACACCACCTTGGACTGGTTTCGCCGCAACAAGACTAAAAAAGCACTCTTTAGCAACTTCAGCGACTTCGAATCAGGATCAGAATCAGAAGATTTTGATATTTTGGAAGCTTTGACACAAAGCGATAACAATCCAAAAGTACAAAGTGCTGAAGAAAACTACGCCAGTGCTGAAAATTTCCACGATATTGAAGATGAGGTACAAAAATTGCCTACACGTCAACGAGAAGCCTTCCTGCTGCGTTATTGGGAGGACCTAGATGTCGCAGAGACTGCTGCGGCTATGGGATGTTCAGAAGGAAGTGTTAAAACACATTGCTCTAGAGCAATACAATCACTACACAAGGCGCTCTCTGCAAAGGGAATCAAACCATGACAAGATCAGACATACACACGATAGAAACCATGCAAAACCAATTTGGTCTTCGTATTGCTGCGCATTTAGATGCCGCAGTGGCTGATTTACCCCACGATATCAGCGAACGACTGCGTGCAGCGCGCACCAGAGCGGTGGCTGCTCGCGCCGTATCGGTGCAGGCTAGCGCCCAAACAGTTGTCCAAAATGGTGTGGCCATGCTCAACGGCGGAGACGAAGGCCTCAATATCTGGAGTCGCATTGGCTCTTTCCTCCCCTTGATCGCCCTAGTCGCTGGTTTGGCCACCATCAAAAATTTCACGGACGACGACCGTGCTAATCAGTTGGCTGAAGTTGATTCCGCGCTATTGGCTGACGACCTACCACCTTCGGCCTACGCTGACCCCGGATTTTTACAATTCTTGAAATTACCCACATTGACCGAGAAACAAGAGTAAGTTGAACGAATGCGTCGCTGGAACACTTGCATACTTTTAAAAAATCTCGCGCCCATCCTTTTTTTTGGCGCGATTTTTCTTGCGCTTCCCAGCACCTCAGTTTTTGCCCAAAACAACCCCGTTGTAGAAAAAACGGCTGAAAAGAATGCAGGCCCTGCTTGGTCGGAACTCAGCACCCCTCAACAGCAAGCACTCAAGCCCCTAACCAAACTCTGGCCCACAATGACTGCGGCCCACAAACGCAAGTGGCTAGCCGTTTCGCAAAACTTTATTCAGCTCTCTGACCAAGAGCAAATCACCATTCAAAGCCGTATGCAGGAATGGGCGGCGTTGAGTCCACAACAACGCGCAGCTGCCAGACTAAATTTTGCAGGTGCGCAGCAACATCCCACTGAAGATAAACGCGCCAAGTGGGAAGCCTACCAAGCCCTCTCCCCTGAAGAAAAGCAAAAGTTGGCTGCTCAACAAGCCCGCCCGGTTGGCGGTGGCGCTCCGGCTATCAAACCTGTTGCACCAGACAAATTGGCGTCTCCGCCAAGTGCCAATAGCAACAAAGCCTTACCGCGTATTGCCTCGAACCAAGCGTCACCTTCCACACTTTTGCCCAACACATCCACACCAATCAACACGCCCGTGCCTGAAAGTGCTGCCACGCAGTAATGGATCCGTCTTTCGAGATCGCGTCTAACGCTGATCTTTCTCCCCCCAGTTTGAAACGTCGCATGGCTTGTTGGCTGTATGAAGGCATGTTGCTTTTTGCGGTCACCTTCATCGCAGGATATTTATTTAGCACGCTGAGCCAAACGCGTTATGCGCTAGATAACCGCCATGGTCTGCAGGCATTTGTATTTTTGGTGCTAGCCATTTACTTCACATGGTTCTGGCACAAAGGCCAAACCTTGGCTATGAAAACTTGGCGCATACGCGTTGTAGATAGTCATGGCAAGTCGCTAACGCAGAAGCAAGCATTTATTCGGTATCTTTTTAGTTGGGTTTGGTTTTTACCGCCTTTGTGTATTGCTGGTCTGTTTTCATATTCAGGACTTGACAGTCTGCTAATGTTGGCGGCTTGGGTTGCAGTGTGGGCATTGCTGACCCAGTTTCAAGCACAAGGACATTTTTGGCACGACATATGGGCGGGTACACGGTTGATCCGTTTTGACCCCATCAGCGACGCTGAACACTTTCGTGAAAAAACAATCACGCATGAATAAATCTCCTGCCTTTTCTGTCTGCGTCTATTGCGGTTCTCGTAACGGCGTTTTACCCCGTTACATGCAAGTCGCCCAAGAAGTAGGCCATTGGATAGGCTCGCACCAAGGCCAATTGGTCTACGGCGGTGGCGAGAATGGCCTGATGGGCTTGGTTGCCAAGTCCACCATGGACGCTGGCGGCCGCGTCGTGGGCATCATCCCCACTGCGCTTCAAACCAAAGAAAAGCCGCGCATTGCGTGTGATGAACTGCATGTTGTAGACACCATGCATGAACGCAAACAAATGATGGCAGAACGTGCCGATGTATTTTTGACTTTGCCCGGCGGTATTGGGACTTTCGAGGAGTTCTTCGAAATATGGACTTGGCGCCAACTTGGCTACCACGACAAACCCATCGGGCTACTCAACACAGAAGGCTATTACGACGGCCTGTTGGCTTTTGCTGCATCTAGCGTTGCACAAGGCTTTTTAAGTGACTCGCAAATGGCGCTCATCAAAACGGGCACCAAAGCCTCAGAACTCTTACGCACCTTGGTGCAAGACGCTGGCTTTAGCCCGCAGACAATTGCCATGGGGCTTTAGAAAAATTGGCGATTGAGAGATCGGTCAGACGGCAGCAGCGTCTTGCTCGCCAGTGCGAATGCGCACCACATGCTCAACAGAGGTGATAAATATTTTGCCGTCACCAATCTTGCCTGTGCGGGCTGCGCGAATGATGGCCTCTACACACTGATCGACATCAGAAGACTGCACTACAACTTCTATTTTTACTTTGGGTAAAAAATCAACTACGTATTCAGCACCACGGTACAACTCGGTATGGCCTTTTTGACGACCAAAGCCTTTGACCTCGGTCACCGTAAGCCCTGTCACGCCACACGCAGCTAGGGATTCACGAACTTCTTCGAGCTTGAATGGTTTGATAACCGCTGTAATTTGTTTCATTTTGTAATCCTTGTTTAAGCACGAAATTTGTTGGTTATAGGATAACGCCAATCTTTACCAAAACTTCGGTGGGTCACGCGAATTCCCACAGGCGATTGGCGACGTTTGTATTCATTGAGTCGAATTAAGCGCGTGACTTGTGCCACCGCATCGGCGGGCATTCCTGCCGCAACAATTTCGTCAGGGCTTTGGTCGTTTTCCATAAAGCGCGACACGATTTCATCCAATACTTCATAGGGCGGCAGCGAGTCTTGGTCTTTTTGGTCAGGACGCAACTCTGCACTGGGTGGACGCGTGATGATGCGTTCTGGAATTGGCTGGTCACACGTGCCATAGGGGTTGTGCAAATTGCGCCAACGTGCCAACTGAAAAACCAAGGTCTTCGCGACGTCTTTGATCACCGCAAAACCACCCGCCATGTCGCCATACAAGGTGCAATAGCCAGTAGCCATCTCGCTTTTGTTTCCCGTCGTGAGAACAATAGAGCCAAATTTATTGGATAAAGCCATCAACATCGTGCCGCGAATTCGCGCTTGAATGTTTTCTTCAGTCGTATCCAAAGCAGTGCCGTCAAAGTCGGACTTCAATGAAGCCAAGAATGCCTCGAACTCTGGAACGATAGACACCTCGTCGTAGCGCACTTTCATGCGCTGCGCCATTTCACGTGCATCCACCCAACTTATTTCTGCCGTGTAGGGTGAAGGCATCATGACCGTTCGAACTCTGTCCGCTCCTAGCGCGTCAACAGCGATTGCCAATACCAAAGCTGAATCAATACCCCCCGACAAACCAAGCAAGACACCAGGGAAGCCGTTTTTACCAATGTAGTCGCGCACGCCCAAAACCAGGGCATGCCACAAATCGCCTTCTAGGGAGCCTTCTTTGGCGATTGACGCTTCCAATTTAAGTGTTGCACCAGACACCTGCGCAGACAACATGAAAGGATCAACTTCAAAACTCTTTGCGCGCCCGACTAAAGCACCATCCGAGGCTAGCGCGAATGAGCGCCCCTCAAACACCACTTCGTCTTGCCCCCCCACTAAGTGGGCGTAAATCAAAGGGAGTCCCGTGTGCTGAACGCGAGTACGCATAGCTTGCTCGCGTTCATCTCCTTTACCCACATGGAAGGGAGATGCATTGATCACAGCGAGTAGTTGCGCACCAGCTGCTTTGCTATCCAAGGCAGGGGCTTCAAACCATGCGTCTTCACAAATCAATAGTCCAATGCGCACACCTTCAACTTCAAAGACACACGGCTTTTCGCCAGGTGTGAAATAGCGGCGCTCATCAAACACTTGGTAATTGGGCAACTCGCGCTTGGCGTATTGCGCGACCACTTGTCCTTCTGACAAAACAGACGCCATGTTGAATCGGCGTTGTACAGACACAGATTTGGTGCGTGCATCGTGACCCATTGGGTGTCCGACCACCACATGCAAACCTTTTAACCCGCTCAGGGCTTGGGCTACTGTTTTCAAGGCATCATCACAGCCTTGAATAAAAGAACTTCGCAAAAACAAATCTTCTGCCGCGTAACCACAAATCGACAACTCAGGCGTGAGTACCAGTTTGGCGCCATTTGCATAAGCCTGTTGGGCACAATCGATGATCTTTTGTGCATTGCCCTGCATGTCTCCAACGACAAAATTCAATTGAGCAACACAGATCTTTAAATTCATGGCAAACGTCACAGAAAAAACAACATTCCAACTGGGCTAATACGTTAATGGATTATGTCACCCGCGTCTTCAATGACCCAAGCGATATGGATGCTTTAGGGTGGGATGCTCTGCTCGCACAACAAGATGCGCCTACCCCTTTCATGTCACACGCCTATTTGCTGGCCCTGCATGCGAGCGGCAGTGCCACACCCAAAACCGGATGGAAGCCCCAATTCGTCACGCTTTGGCAAGAAGATCATCTAGTCGCTGCTTGCGCCCTGTATTTGAAAAGCCATTCCTATGGTGAATATGTATTCGACTGGGCCTGGGCCAACGCCTATAGCGAACATGGGCTCGCTTACTACCCCAAAGGATTGTTGGCAGTTCCATTCACGCCCGTTCCCGGCACGCGATTACTCGCTGTTGACAGCAGCAGCCGAACACACTTACTACAAACACTTGTAGATGTTTGCAAAGATCTCGAGTTGTCCTCCTTGCATCTGCTTTTCACCAGCCCGCAAGACCGAATTGCTTGCGATGCATTAGGTTTGATGCAAAGACAAACAGTGCAATTTCACTGGCACAACGCGCAGTTCACCGACTTCGACCACTTTCTCAGCTCGCTATCGCAAGAAAAACGAAAAAAAATTAAACAAGAACGACGGCGTGTACATGATGCAGGCGTGACTTTTCAAACACGCTTAGGCTCAGACATTTCCACGCAAGATTGGGACTTTTTTTATAACTGCTATGAACGCACCTATCTTGAACACGGCAACGCGCCCTATTTAAGCCGAAGCTTTTTTCAATCTATGCAAGACCATATGGCCGATAACTGGGTGATGTTTATCGCTGAACGTTCGGGCCAAGCGATAGCATGCAGTTTGATTGCGATTCACGCACTAGGCACTGACCATGCCGTGGCATACGGGCGCTATTGGGGCGCCCTTGAACGTGTAGATTGCCTACACTTTGAAGCTTGTTATTACCAACCTCTCAGCTGGTGCATAGACAACCAAGTGTCTTGCTTCGAAGGTGGCGCGCAAGGCGAACACAAAATGGCAAGAGCGTTGATGCCCGTCACCACCTACAGCGCGCATTGGTTAGCGCACCCTGCTTTCGCAGATGCAGTAGAACGCTTTTTAGAAAGGGAACGCTCTGGAATTAACAATTACCTAGAGCACTTAGCAGAGCGTTCGCCGTTCAAGCAAAGCGAATAAATTACGGGTGTTCTTTTTGGTAGTTGGCGATGCCGTCCATGATTTCTTGCATGGCTGACTCAGGGCCTTCCCAGCCCATGATCTTGACCCATTTGCCTTCTTCTAAATCTTTGTAGTGCTCAAAGAAATGGGCAATGGTCTTTAAACGTAATGGGTTTAAATCTTCTGGTTTTTGCCATTGCGTATAGATGGACAAAATTTTATCGATAGGCACTGCGAGTACTTTGCCGTCTTCACCTGCTTCGTCTTGCATTTTTAAAATGCCAATGGGACGGCATGGCACGACAACACCAGGAATCAATGGCACGGGTGTGATCACCAATACATCCACTGGATCGCCGTCACCACTGATCGTTTTTGGCACATACCCATAGTTGGTGGGGTAATGCATGGAGGTGCTCATGAAGCGATCGACGAAGATGGCACCTGTCGCTTTGTCGACTTCATATTTGACAGGATCAGCATTCATCGGTATCTCAATAATTACATTGAATGCATGAGGGATATTGTTACCAGGAGTGACGTTATCAAGTGACATGGTTTTTATTAAAAATAGAGTTTAAAAATACTAGGGACTAACCCGAATTTTACGTGCTTAAAACTTACTACAACCTTTATATAGCTTAAAGTTCACAAGTTGGCCAATCATGTGACAAGTTCTTCTTGTGGCCTGAGGAAGCAACGCAGAGGTGGCACCAGGCAACCCGCGTGGCGCCACCTACAAGCGATACAACATCAAGGAGTTTTTATGTCAGGTAATACCGCGCTACTTTTTGCGCTGGCGTGTGGTCTTGTAGCTGTCATTTATGGCTTTTGGGCACGTTCTACTATTTTGGCTTTGGATGCAGGCAACGCCCGCATGCAAGAAATTGCTGAAGCCATTCAGCTTGGCGCATCGGCCTACTTGGCGCGTCAATACCGCACCATTGCAATAGTGGGCGTAGTGCTCGCCATATTGATTGGCATCTTCCTCAACAGCACCACGGCAATTGGTTTTGTCATCGGTGCAGTTCTCTCTGGTGCTTGCGGTTTTATCGGCATGAATGTTTCTGTCAAAGCCAACGTGCGCACCGCACAAGCTGCGACACACGGTATTGGCCCTGCATTGGACGTTGCCTTTAAAGGCGGCGCTATCACCGGCATGTTGGTGGTGGGTCTGGGCCTTTTAGGTGTTGGTGGTTTTTATTGGTTCCTCGCTGGAAACGGTAACTACGCCCCAGACAAAAACTTGGCGCATTTGCTCAACCCATTGATGGGCTTGGCATTTGGCTCTTCTTTAATTTCTATTTTTGCCCGTTTGGGCGGCGGCATTTTCACCAAAGGCGCTGACGTCGGCGCCGACTTAGTCGGAAAAGTCGAAGCTGGTATTCCAGAAGATGATCCGCGCAATCCTGCGGTGATTGCCGACAACGTCGGTGACAACGTTGGCGACTGCGCGGGTATGGCGGCTGACTTGTTTGAAACCTATGCCGTCACATTGATTGCCACCATGGTGCTAGGTGCCTTGATGGTGGCCAGTGCACCCACACAAGCGGTGCTTTACCCCTTGGTGCTCGGCGGTGTGTCTATCTTGGCTTCTATCGTCGGTTGCTTCTTTGTCAAGGCATCGCCTGGTATGAAGAATGTGATGCCCGCGCTCTACAAGGGCTTGGCAGTGGCAGGCGTTTTGTCGCTCATCGCTTTCTATTTCGTGACTGTGGCCATCATGCCCGATGACGCATTGGGTGCTGGCACACAAATTCGTTTGTGGGGCGCCTGCGCAGTTGGCTTGTTGCTGACCGCCGCTTTGGTTTGGATTACGGAGTACTACACCGGTACGCAATACCCACCTGTGCAACACATTGCTCAAGCATCTACAACGGGTCACGGCACCAACATCATTGCTGGCCTAGGTGTCTCCATGCGTTCTACTGCATGGCCTGTGCTCATGGTGTGCGCAGCCATTTTGTCAGCTTACCAATTAGGTGAGTTGTACGGCATCGCGATTGCTGCCACTGCCATGTTGAGCATGGCTGGCATCGTGGTGGCGTTGGACGCATATGGCCCTATCACAGACAACGCTGGTGGTATCGCTGAAATGGCTGAATTGCCAGCATCTGTGCGCGACGTCACTGACCCACTCGATGCAGTAGGCAACACCACCAAAGCGGTGACCAAAGGCTACGCCATTGGCTCTGCTGGCTTGGCGGCTTTGGTCTTGTTTGCAGACTTCACACACTCGCTCGAAGGCCGCGGAATAAGCGTCGCTTTCAGCTTGAGCGATCCCAAAGTCATCGTCGGTTTGTTCATCGGCGGTTTGATTCCTTACCTCTTTGGCGCAATGGCCATGGAAGCGGTTGGGCGCGCCGCAGGTTCTGTAGTGGTGGAAGTACGTCGTCAGTTTGAAGACGGACAAATCATGGCTGGTAAACGCAAGCCTGACTACAGTGCCGCGGTAGACATGTTGACAACCGCTGCGATCAAAGAAATGGTGGTTCCATCACTGTTACCCGTTGTAGTCCCTGTTTTAGTGGGCCTCATCCTTGGTGCTGCGGCACTCGGTGGCTTGTTGATGGGAACAATTGTTACGGGCTTGTTCGTCGCGATTTCTATGTGTACCGGTGGCGGCGCTTGGGACAACGCGAAGAAATACATTGAAGACGGACACCACGGTGGTAAAGGCAGCGAGGCCCATAAGGCGGCTGTCACTGGTGACACCGTAGGCGACCCCTACAAAGACACCGCTGGTCCTGCTGTGAACCCACTGATCAAGATCATCAACATCGTGGCCTTGCTTATCGTTCCATTACTTTAAAAATCGCGCATGACTGACGAGATCATCTTAGAGGCCCATGGACTCACCAAAGAATTTAAAGGCTTTACTGCGGTAGACCATGTGGACCTGAAGGTTCGCAAAGGGTCCATCCACGCCCTCATTGGTCCCAATGGAGCGGGTAAGACTACGATGTTTAATTTACTCACCAAGTTTCTTCCGGTGACGTCTGGGCAAATTATTTACAAAGGCGTGGATATCACCCGGCTCACGGCTTCTGAGGTGTCGCGTGCAGGCATGGTGCGTTCGTTTCAAATTTCCGCAGTTTTTCCGCACCTCACCGTTCTGGAAAACGTACGGATTGGTTTGCAACGTAAGTTGGGAACCAGTTTCCATTTTTGGAAACCCGAATCTTCACTCTATGCACTCAATGACGAAGCGATGGCGCTTTTGGAGTCTGTAGATTTAGCAAGTTTTGCCAACACACAAACCGTTGAACTCCCCTACGGTCGCAAACGTGCGTTGGAGATTGCAACAACCTTGGCCTTAGACCCTGAATTGATGTTGCTGGACGAACCAACCCAAGGCATGGGCCACGAGGACGTTGGCCGCGTGGTCGAACTCATTCGCAAAGTAGCAGCTAACCGCACGGTATTAATGGTTGAACACAATATGAATGTCGTCGCCAATTTGAGTGACACCATTACTGTTTTAGCGCGTGGCGCTGTATTGGCCGAAGGGCCCTATGAAGAAGTCTCTAAAAACCACCGCGTTCTTGAGGCTTATGTAGGTTCTGTGGATGAAAACGAGACCCTAGGAGCTAATGCATGACAGCTCCCGTTTTACTCAACGTTCACAACATGCATGCTTGGTATGGCGAATCGCATATCTTGCACGGCATTGACTTTGAAGTACGCGAAGGTGAATTGGTCACCTTGTTAGGCCGTAATGGTGCTGGCCGCACAACAACGCTCAAAGCCATTTTGGGATTGACTGGCAAACGCACTGGCACTATTGAAGTGGCTGGCGTTGAAACCTCTCGCCTACAAACCAATGAAATCGCAAGACTGGGTCTTGGCTATTGCCCCGAAGAGCGCGGCATTTTTTCGAGTCTGAGTTGTGAAGAAAATTTAATGCTACCGCCCACTTTAGGTCCTGGCGGCATGTCGATTAAAGAAATTTATGACATGTTTCCCAACCTCAAAGATCGCCGTAATAGCCCTGGCACACGCCTCTCAGGCGGTGAGCAACAAATGCTGGCGATGGCGCGTATCTTGCGCACGGGTGCCAAGATACTATTGCTAGATGAAATCACCGAGGGTTTAGCGCCCGTGATTGTTCAAACCTTAGGTCGCGTGATTCGGCAACTGAAAGCCAAAGGTCTGACCATCATCTTGGTCGAACAAAATTTCCGATTTGCTGCGCCCCTTGCAGACAGACACTATGTGATCGAACACGGCAAGATCGAAGCCGTGGTGAAAAAAGAAGAGTTGGCAGAAAAAACCGATATGTTGAATGAGTTTTTGGGCGTTTGATTTTTAAATTCCCGCTTCATGTTTTTGTAACCCCCTAGGAGACACCTATGAAAAGAAAGTTAATTGCAATCGCTGTAGCTACAGCCCTAACCACTGCGACATCGCTTATCAGCGCGCAGCAAGGCAAGTTGAGTGATGACGTCGTCAAGATCGGCGTTTTGACCGACATGTCTGGCGTGTACGCTGACTACGGCGGCCCTGGTGCTGTCACTGCCGCCAAAATGGCGATCGATGACTTTGGCGGCAAGATGTTTGGTAAAAACATCGAGATCGTCAATGCGGATCACCAAAACAAACCAGATATCGCCAAGAGCGTGACCCAACAATGGTTTGATCGCGACAAAGTCGATATGACCGTGGAAAACCTCAACTCTGCTGTGGCACTGACCGTGCAAGCTTTGGGCAAAGAGAAAAACAAAATCACTATCGTGACGGGTGCTGCTTCTTCCCGCATCACCAACGAAGATTGCGCACCTGATACGGGCATCCATTACCTGATGGACACCATTGCCCTCAGCAATGTGGTGGGTAAAGCCATTGTGAAAGACGGCGGTAACAGCTGGTTTTTCTTAACTGCTGATTACGCATTTGGCCATTCCTTAGAAAAAGACACAGGTGAGGTTGTGAAAGCGGCTGGCGGTAAGGTCATGGGCGCGGTGCGTCACCCGTTGTCAACAGGCGATTTTTCCTCGTTTCTACTTCAGGCCCAGTCATCTGGTGCCAAAGTTATTGGCCTTGCTAATGCAGGAGGTGACACAGTCAACAGTATCAAAGCTGCATCTGAGTTTGGCATTACCAAGAAACAAAATTTGGCAGCTTTGCTGATGTTGATTTCTGACGTCCACGCAGTTGGCTTGCCCACTGCACAAGGCCTTTACCTGACCGAAGGTTGGTACTGGAATATGAACGACGACAGCCGCAAGTGGGCCAGCCGTTTTGAAGCCACCATGAAGAGAAAGCCAAACTCCAACCATGCAGCGGTTTACTCATCCACTCTGCATTACCTCAATGCGGTGAAAGCAGCGGGAACCGATGACACCGCCACTGTGATGAAGAAGATGCGCGAAATGCCTATCAACGACATGTTCGCCAAAGGTGGCAAATTGCGTGAAGACGGTCGCATGGTGCACGACATGTATTTGTTCCAAGTGAAAACACCTGCGGAATCCAAAGGTGCTTGGGATTACTACAACATGAAGGGCACTGTGAAAGGCGAAGACGCTTTCCAATCTTTAGCGCAAAGCCGCTGCACTGCTTTGAAGAAATAATTTTCTGAAGCTTTTGAACTACAGGCATCCATGACAGATTTTTTTGGCATTCCGATCCAAGCCTTGATGGGGCAACTCATGCTCGGCTTGGTGAACGGGTCTTTTTACGCCCTGCTCTCCTTGGGTCTTGCCGTGATTTTTGGCATGCTCAATATCGTGAACTTCGCGCATGGCGCGCTCTACATGGTGGGAGCCTTTTTTGCATGGATGCTGTTGAACTACGCCGGTATCAATTACTGGTTTGCTTTGATCCTCGCCCCGATTGGGGTGGGGCTCATTGGCGTATTGATTGAAAAACTTTTACTAGGCTGGATTCGCCAACTCGACCATCTGTATGGTTTGTTATTGACCTTCGGCCTTGCCCTTATTTTTGAAGGTGTGTTCAGAGAGTTTTATGGCTCGTCTGGAATGCCGTATGAACTACCCGCCTTATTCCGCGGTGTGTTCGATCTCGAATTCATGATGCTGCCCAAATACCGTGCTTGGGTGGTACTCGTTTCCGTTTTATTGTGTTTGGTCACTTGGTTTGTGATCGAAAAAACACGCTTAGGTGCTTACCTGCGCGCTGGTACAGAAAACCCAGACTTGGTCAAAGCATTTGGCATCAATGTGCCGCTCATGGTCACCCTCACCTACGCCTTTGGCGTTGGCTTAGCGGGCTTGGCGGGCGTGATGGCCGCACCGATTTATCAGGTCAGTCCTTTGATGGGATCGAACATCATCATTGTGGTGTTTGCTGTTGTGGTGATTGGTGGAATGGGATCTATCTTGGGTTCGATCGTCACAGGCCTGGGCTTAGGTCTGATTGAAGGTCTCACCAAAGTGTTTTATGCCGAACTGTCCACCACAGTGGTGTTCATCATCATGGCAGTAGTGCTACTCGTGCGACCCGCAGGTTTGTTTGGGCGGGAGAAATAAGCATGTCTAAAACTATTTTGTATGTGCTTTTACTCGCAGGACTTTTGGTTGCACCATTTTTTGGCTACCCCATTTTTCTGATGAGCTGCTTGTGCTTTGCTTTGTTTGCAAGCGCCTTCAATTTGTTAATTGGTTTTACAGGTTTGCTGTCTTTTGGCCACGCTATGTTTTTTGGCTTTGCTGCCTACGTGTCTGGCCACGCCGCAAAAGTCTGGGGTTTCACGCCTGAGGTGTGTTTGATATTGGGCACGCTGAGTGCTGCGGGCATTGGCTTGGTGACTGGTTGGCTAGCGGTGCGCCGAGAAGGCATTTACTTTGCTATGGTCACCTTGGCCCTAGCGCAGATGATTTACTTTATTTGTGTGCAAGCACCATTTACTTATGCAGAAGACGGAATCCAAAGTATTCCGCGTGGCAAATTATTCGGTCTGATCGATCTGGCAGACGACAAAGTCATGTATTACTTTGTCTTGGCAGTTTTCTTGTTCGGATTTGCGTTGATTTATCGCGTGATCCATTCACCCTTTGGCCAAGTGTTGAAGTCGATTCGTGAGAATGAACCACGCGCGCTGTCCTTGGGTTATGACGTTTCTAAATACAAACTCACTGCGTTTGTTTTGTCGGGCGCCCTGGCGGGAATGGCAGGTGCCACTAAATCACTCGCGTTAGGGCTTGCCACTTTGACCGACGTAGGTTGGCAAATGTCTGGTGAAGTCGTGCTAATGACCTTGCTCGGCGGCATGGGCACTATTTTGGGGCCAGCCATCGGTGCTACTGCCATCGTGACGATGCAAACCTACCTCGCTGATTTAGGCTCATGGGTCACGATCATCATGGGCGTGACTTTTGTTGTCTGTGTGCTGGTATTTAGACGCGGCATTGTGGGCGAAGTGGCGCACCGTTTTACTGCCAAGCCTTAACGCAATATGGCGCATGGTTGTGCGCCGTGAGTCTCAGGCAAAATCAAACTATGTCTGAACGTGTTATCCCCTTAGTTGATCAGCGTCTCACCGCATTGCGTGCTGAAGTTCCAGCTCACGACTGGGGTGGTGGTGTTTTGCTTGACCAACTCCATCGCCCCATGCACGATTTACGCATCAGCGTGACAGACCGTTGCAACTTTCGCT
>JBBAOY010000001.1:16711-33334 GCA_040401095.1 Limnohabitans sp. | reverse complement strand
CATCGCCCCATGCACGATTTACGCATCAGCGTGACAGACCGTTGCAACTTTCGCTGTAACTATTGCATGCCCAAAGAAGTCTTTAACAAAGACTACAGTTACCTGCCCCATGGTGACTTGCTGAATTTTGAAGAAATCACCCGCCTCGCAAAAGTATTTGTGGGCCTAGGTGTTCGCAAAATTCGCCTCACTGGTGGCGAACCCTTGTTAAGAAAAAATTTAGAGATATTGGTAGAACAGCTTGCGCAAATTCAAACGCCAGATGGATCGAAACTCGATTTAACCTTAACCACCAATGGTTCCCTACTCACTAAAAAAGCCCAGCAACTCAAGGATGCCGGCTTAGACCGCATCACCGTCAGTCTTGACGGATTAGACGATGCGGTTTTCCGAGCCATGAACGATGTGGATTTCCCAGTGCGCGATGTACTTGATGGTATTGAAGCTGCGCAGCTAGCCGGCTTAGGCATCAAAGTCAATATGGTGGTGAAGCGTCACACCAATACCAACCAAATTGTTCCTATGGCCCAACATTTCCGCGGAAGCGGAATTGCACTCCGTTTTATCGAATACATGGATGTGGGCGCGACCAATGGTTGGCGTATGGATGAGGTACTGCCTTCTGCAGAAGTTGTTGCTTTGGTTCAACAGGCCTACCCGCTGGTCTTGTTGCCAGAGAACGTCACGGGTGAAACAGCGCAACGCTGGGGCTATGCAGACACAAATGGCAACTTTGATCCCGCTCTGGGAGAAATCGGTGTGATCAGCAGCGTGACGCAAGCGTTTTGCGGAACATGCAACCGCGCGCGCTTATCGACGGAAGGTAAGTTGTACTTATGCTTGTTTGCCAGCCTTGGCTACGATTTGCGGGAACTCATGCGTGACAGAGAGGCTTCTGATACGCAACTAGCCTCTTCGATAGCAAATATTTGGAACCATCGCGATGACCGTTATTCTGAATTGCGCGCAAGCATTGCGCCCGACGCAAATCAGAAACCTCGGCGTGTTGAGATGAGCTATATAGGGGGTTAAGCCAGTGTCCACTATTGTTTCTTCTCAAGACATCACTGGCATTATTTTGGCGGGTGGACGCGCCAATCGCATGGGTGGCGTCGATAAAGGTTTACAAAATTTCAATGGCATGGCACTCGCTTTGCACACCTTGATGCGACTGGGCACACAAGTCTCTGTTGTGATGATCAACGCCAACCGGAATCTCGCTGCGTATAAATCGTTTGGCGCCTCGGTTTGGCCCGATCCAAATTCTGACTTCGCGGGACCTCTTTCAGGTTTTCTAGTGGGTCTTGAGCGTTGTGAAACGCCCTATCTATTGACTGTGCCATGTGACACGCCTCGCTTTCCACTCGACTTAGCCAACCGTCTGACTGATGCACTGGAAGCCAACGATGCAGAAATCGCCATGGCTGCTGGCTATGAAACCGACGCCCAAGGCAACCGCGCCATCCGCACACAACCCGTGTTTTGTCTTCTGCGCTGTGAATTGTTAGAGAGCTTGGTGAAATTCACGCATGGTGGTGGACGTAAGATAGACGCGTGGACCGCATTGCACAAAACGACGGTGGTGAATTTTGATCAACCCGCTGACGACCCATATGCTTTTGCAAACGCCAATACTGTGCAAGAGTTGGTCAACTTAGAAGCCTTTCCCTCCGCATGAAAAGTTTGGATGAGATTGCGCAAGCGCTCCAAGGCTTTGATCCGCAAGCTTTGAGCGTAGACAAAGCGCAAGAATTTATTCAGCACTTAGTAAAAGCGTTACCAGCCATTACTTCAGAAGAGCTTCCACTTATGCAAGCCTTAGGTCGCATAGTGGCAGAAGACATCGTCTCTCCCATCAATGTTCCTGCGCACGATAACTCCGCCATGGATGGTTTTGCGTTTGATGGTGCGCAGTTAAGTTCCTCGCCGTTGAAGTTGCGTGTGGTTGGAACAGCGCTCGCGGGAAAAGCTTGGCAAGGCAATGTGGTGACGGGTGAATGCGTCAAGGTCATGACGGGCGCTGTGATGCCCTTAGGTTTAAACACTGTCATTGCCCAAGAACTCACCACAATCAATACCACTGGCATTGAAACAATCGTAGAGATCCCAGCAGGCCTCCTTCAAATTGGTGACAACCGACGCAAAGCGGGTGAAGACTTGCAACGCGGCCTTCCAGCCTTGACTGCAGGCAGCACACTCACGCCTGCCGCATTAGGCTTGGTTGCTAGCCTAGGAATTGTCAAGGTCAAGGTGTATCGACAACTACGCGTTGCCTACTTTTCAACCGGCGACGAAGTATTGAGTTTGGGTGACGCTATGCGCGAAGGTGCGGTGTATGACAGCAACCGTTACACCGTTTTCGGTCTATTGAGCCGCATAGGCTGTGAAGTGATCGATATGGGCGTGGTGCGTGACGACCCTGCGCTGTTAGAACAAGCTTTCAGCAAAGCCTCAGAAAACGCAGACGTCATCATCACCAGCGGTGGCGTGAGCGTTGGCGAAGCAGATTTCACCAAAGCCATGATGAAAAAACTTGGCGATGTGGCGTTTTGGAAAATCGCTATGCGCCCTGGGCGTCCTATGGCAGTGGGTCGTTTAGCTAATTGCATTTTGTTTGGCTTGCCCGGAAACCCAGTGGCGGTGATGGTGACATTCTTAGCGTTTGTAAAACCAGCCTTGCTTCAAATGATGGGTGGCTTACCAAGTTCAACGCCTTACTTGCGTGCAAAAAGCGCAGTAGCGTTAAGAAAAAAACCTGGTCGAACCGAATACCAAAGAGGTTTTGTGCGCGCGCTGCCTGATGGAACTTTGCAAGTAGAAGCGGCTGGCAACCAAGGCTCAGGCGTTTTGCGCTCTATGGTCGAAGCCAATGGGCTGATTGTTTTGCATCACCACCAAAGCAATGTAGCGGCTGGAGACGAAGTAGATGTGATGATGTTTGAGGGTGCGATTTAACACCCCATGCATGAGATCTCTGAGTCACCTATCAAGTGACTCAGGCTCCCACTTCAACATCTTCATGGCGTGTAGTGATTGCCCCAGGAATCGATTTACGCGCAAAGAATGTGTACATAGTCGGCACCACAAAGATGGTGAGCAAGGTGCCTAAGCTCATGCCACCCACAATCACCCAACCAATTTGTTTACGGCTCTCAGCACCCGCACCAGTTGCAAGCGCTAGCGGAATAGCACCCAGCACCATCGCGCCAGTGGTCATCAAAATCGGACGCAAACGCAAAGTCGCGGATTGCTTTACCGCCTCGACCACTTCCATGCCTTCGGCACGCAGTTGGTTGGCAAACTCCACAATCAAAATACCGTGCTTGGTAATCAAGCCCACCAAGGTAATCAAACCGATTTGGCTAAATACATTGAGCGTGCCCCCGCTGAACTGCAGAGCCAGCAAAGCACCCACCATAGACAAAGGCACAGAGAGCAAGATCACGAGTGGATCAACAAAGCTTTCAAATTGGGCTGCCAGCACCAAGAAGATAAAAAACAAAGCCAAGATAAACACAATGACCAATGAACCAGACGACTTCACAAACTCCCGTGAAGTACCGTTCAAGTCGGTCGCGTAACCGGGCTTTAACACCTTGCTAGCTGTTTCATTCATGAAGACGATAGCTTCACCCAAAGAGTAATTCGGCGCAATATTCGCAGTGATAGATGCACTGCGTCTTTGTCCAAAGTGGTTCAACTCTCGCGGCACGACCACCTCTTTGATGCGCACCAAAGCAGACAGAGGAATCATCGCGTCGTTGCGGCCACGCACGAAAATATGCTCAATGTCGTCCGGTGTATCCCGACCCGACAGTGCGGTCTGAACCATCACGTCGTATTGGTCGCCTTCTCGCTTGTAACGGGTGACTTGTCTGCCCCCCATCATGGTCTCGACTGCGCGGGCAATATTCTCAACAGGCACACCCATATCGGCAGCACGTTCACGGTCTACGTCCATGCTGATCTCTGGTTTGTTCAAACGCAGATCCGTGTCCACGCTCACAATGCCGGGGTTCTTCGCAATTTCTTCTTGTAAAGAGCGCACGACTTGCGCAAGGTTTTGGTAGCTGTCTGTGGTGACGATCACGAAATTCAAAGGACGGTCGCGGAATGGTTGGCCCAATGAGGGCGGAGTGATCGGAAATGCCGTCACACCCGGCAAGCCTGCAATGGAAGGCGTCATTTCACGGGCAATTTCTAAGGTGGTTTTTGTACGTTGCTCCCATGGAGCGGCGCGGTAAAACACATTGCCTTGGGCTACCGTGGGGTTACCCACCACCGTAAAAATACGATCGAACTCAGGGTATTTGTTACCCATACGTTCAAGGGTTTGGGCATAGCGGGTGGTGTAGTCCATCGTGGCACCGTCTGGGCCATTGATGACCGTCAAAATAACACCACGGTCTTCGAGTGGAGCCAACTCACTTTTTGTGGTTTTGAGCAAAGTAAACGTACCCACACCAGCCATCACCATCACAGCTACCACCAACCAACGACGCGACATGTGTCGCCCCATTACGCTTCCAGAACTCAAAGTCCAGCCCAAAACTTGGCCGTATTGCTGAGACAGTTTTTGCAAGAACTTTTCCATGGTTCGGTCGAACCAAGTTGGATTGTTGACATGCTTCAACATGATCGAGCACATCATGGGCGTCAAAGTCAAAGCCACAAAACCCGAAACAATGACGGAACCAGCCAAAGCCAGAGCAAACTCAGTGAACAATTTGCCAGTGCGCCCTGGTGTAAAAGCAAGCGGTGCATACACGGCTGCCAGTGTCAAAGTCATGGCTACAACAGCAAAGCCTACCTCTCGGGCGCCACGGATAGCGGCATGAAAAGGTGCCATTCCATTTTCAATATGCCTAAATATGTTTTCTAAAACAACAATCGCATCGTCAACAACCAAACCAATGGCGAGAACCAAGGCCAGCATGGTCAGGGTGTTCACAGTGAACCCACACAAAGCCATCAAGGCGAATGTGCCAATCAGGCAAACTGGGATGGTGACCAAGGGAATGATGGAGGCGCGGAAGGTTCTTAAGAAAAGAAAAATGACCAGCGCAACCAACACCATCGCCTCGATGATGGTTTGATACACCGCCTTGATCGATCGATCGATAAACACCGAGTTGTCGTTGGCAATTTCAATCTCAATGCCAGGCGGCAGATTTTCTTTGATCTTCGGAATCATCTGACGCACAGCCGCGCTGAGGTCAAGAGGATTGGCCGTAGCGTTACGAATCACACCAAGGGTAATAGCTTCACGACCATTTAACCGCGTCGATGTGCGCTCAGACAAGGGCCCTTGCTCGACACGCGCTACATCGCTGATACGAATCGGCATGCCGTTGATGGCTTTGATCACTACTTGCCTGAACTCAGCAGGCTTTTGCAGGTCTGTTGCCGCTGTCACGTTGAATTCGCGGAACTTGCTCTCAATACGCCCTGCAGGAACTTCCACGTTGGAGCGGCGCAAAGCGTCTTCCACATCTTGCGTCGTCAATTTGTAGGAAGCCAAGCGGTCTGGGTCTAACCAAATACGCATGGCAAATTTGCGTTCGCCATAAACGCGTACATCGGAAGCGCCAGGTGCCGTTTGCAACATGGGCTTAGCGATACGGTTGGCGTAATCGCTCAACTGCATCACATCCATGTTGTCAGCACTGAAAGACAACCAAATTACGGGGAAGGCATCGGCCTCCACCTTGGCGATTACCGGCTCGTCAATACCTTGGGGCAAGCGTTGGCGCACGCGGCTCACTTTGTCACGCACATCGGCCGCGGATGAATCGGCATCACGCGTCAAAACAAAGTTCACCGTGATTTGGCTTTGCTCTTGGCGGCTGATCGATGTGATGACGTCAACGCCCTCGATACCTGACAGCGAGTCCTCAAGAACCTTGGTAACTTGCGATTCCACCACCGCGCTCGACGCGCCGGTGTATTTGGTCTCAACCGTCACCACTGGGTTGTCGATCTTGGGGTACTCGCGCACATTCAAACGTGTGTAGGAGACAAAGCCCACCAGGACAATCAACAGCGACAAAACCGTCGCAAAGACGGGACGACGAACCGAGGTTTCAGAGAGTTGCATAGCGCCTCACGAGGAATGTTTAACGGCTTGCGCCAGCGGCAGGGGAATTAGCCACAGCCCCTGATGCCCCTCCGGTTACAGGAGCTGACGCAGCCGATGCAGCCGCAGCAGGCGGTTTGCCCAGCTCAACCACCCGCAGAGGCGTACCGTCTTTTTGCAATCGCTGTTGACCGGCGACCACCACTGGCTCGCCTTCATTCAGGCCTTCGGTAATTTCTACTTGACCACCACGGCGAATGCCAAGTTTGACTTCCATCCGCTTTGACACGTACAAAGTACCGGGGGGGATTTCAGGTGCGCTGGCAGTTGCACTGGCGGGCTGCGCAGGTAGTTCTGAAGGCGGTATCGCTTTGATGACAAACTGCTTGCCGCCTTGGGGAACGATGGCTTCTTCTGGAACCACTAGTGCGTCTGGCTTGACCGCAAATACCGCAGAGACGCGGGCAAACATTCCAGGCCTTAGGGGACCCGATGGGTTAGAGCCGGAAGGAGCAACTCGCGCGCGGTCAAACTGGTTGGGAGGGCAGCCAAGGCTTTGAGGCGTGGGTAAATTGAACGTGCCGCTGACGGGGCCGTTGCCAGCACCAGCATTGTTGGCGGGTTTGTTGGACTTGCCGTCGGTAACTTTTGAGGGGTTAGTCGCTGGTGGGTTTTTACCGCCTGGAAGGGCAATGGGTTCTCCCGGGCCATTGGCCAGAACAGCACGCATGCCTATGGAGCGCCCATTGGGTTCGATCAAAGGATCCAACGCTTCTACCTTGGCTTTGAATAAACGCCCAGGCAAAGCATCGATTTTGAGTTCTACCACTTGGCCTTGTGACAACTTAGCTTGGTAACGCTCAGGCAACCGGTAGTCGACATACAACATGCCGATGTCTTCAAGGTTGATCAGATCAGCGCCGTCTTTGACAAAGTCGCCGACGTTGATATTGCGAATACCGACTACGCCACTAAACGGCGCCACGATACGCATGCGCTCTAAGCGGGCGCAAGACAAGCTCACCTGCGCTTCTGATACTTGTAAGCTTGCAGCACTTTCGTCCAATACCCTTTGCGCCACAAAGTTTTGCGCGACCAGCTCTTGATTACGTTTGTGATTGGCTTTGGCGATAGACAGTTGCGCGAGCGATTGTTGTACCTCTGCCCGTTGCAAGGTGTCGTCGAGTTGCACCAACACTTGACCCACATTCACACGAGTACCGTCGCCAAACCCTAAAGCCAAAATGCGTCCAGCCACTTCGGGACGCATCATCACGTTTTGGCGGGAGCGCAAGGTGCCCACCGCTTCGGCATCGTCTCGCAAGAGCATCTTTTTGACGTTGACTAGCTCAACACCCACTGCTCTGCCGCCAGCGCCGGCAGGCACCGTGATACCCATGGGAGATTTGTTGGCGTTTTGGTACCACCAAGCCACGGAGGATGCCGTCAAAATGCCTGCAACAGCAACGATGGTGTAGATTTTTTTAGATGCCATTTTTGGGGAGATTTAAGGTGCAAAAAACCATGCAAATGTAACAGTCGTAAGGGATTTTTGATTTGAAAGGCTCAAACCAATTCATGTCACTTTTGCGACAAGACTTCATCCACACCCAAATTCGCCAAAGCATCCGCCCGCTCGTTGTCCACATGTCCCGCATGCCCCTTGACCCAATGCCAGTGGATGTCGTGGTCGCCCCTGTGTACCAACTCGTCAAGCCTTTGCCAAAGATCGGCGTTTTTCACCGGTTGCTTGGCGGCCGTGCGCCATCCGCGGGCTTTCCATCCGTGAATCCACTCGGTAATACCCTTGCGCACATATTCACTATCTAAATAGAGCGCCACGGCACAGGGGAACTTCAAAGACTCAATGGCGCGGATAACGGCGGTGAGCTCCATGCGGTTGTTGGTGGTGTCGCGTTCGCCGCCAAAGATTTCTTTTTCATGGCCTGCAGGGGTTCGCAGCAGTGCGCCCCAGCCACCAGGGCCTGGGTTTCCTTTGCAGGCGCCGTCTGTGTAGATTTCTACTTCTTTCATTCCATCCCTTTGGAGGCAGTGGTGACCGCTGCCGCCGCCCGCTGTTTAGACTTCTTCCAAACGGGGGAAATTAAACGCATCCCTCGCACCCGCTTGACCGCCTGAACAAAGTAAACAGCGCCAGAGAAAGGCCACCATCGGCTGCCCACGGTATCCATCCAGCGCATACGTTGTAGCCACCGGTCTGAGCGAAGCATGGGTCGAAAACAACCGCTGGTGTGGTGGTCCACCTCAAAACTCAAGAGCTTGAGCCAATCTCGGATCCGGCGCTGGCTGATCAAATCACCAAATTCTGGTACGCCTCGCCCCAATGCTTTGCTGGCACCCCATAGGCTTAAGGGCTCCATGCCGCAAACCACCACCCTGCCTTCGGGCACCAAGACACGCTCAACCTCGCGCAAAGTGGCGTGCGGGTCAAAACTCAGTTCCAAGGTGTGTGGCAGGACAACCAAATCCAAACTGGCGTCTTTAAATGGCAGCGCCTCGTAATTTGTTAGGAACAAGGGCCTGTCCAACGCATAGTCGCTTGGCAAGCCATCGCAAGCCATAAATTTATGCGGCATACGGTTTGCTCCCAAGGCGTCGCATTGGGGCAATCCCAACTGCAACGCATGAAAGCCAAATGCGTCCGATACTGCAAGGTCAAAATGGTTTTGTTCCCACGCCAGCATGTACTGTCCTGGCGGGGTTTGGAGCCATTCGTGCAAACTATCGGTTTTTAGAAATGTGGACGCCATGAAACTCGTTGCAATACCCGCTTTTTCAGACAACTACTTATGGTTGTGGCACCAAGACGGTCTCGCTGTGGTGGTCGATCCGGGGGATGCCAAACCAGTGAGGGAGGTTTTGAGCCGCGAGGGACTCAAGTTGACCGCGATTCTAGTCACCCACCACCATGCAGACCATATCGGCGGTGTGGATGAACTGCGACAGGCAACTGGCGCACTGGTCTATGGCCCAGCGCGTGAAAACATCCCCGAGCCACTTATTCCCGCATTGCCTGACGCACCCTTTCAACTTTTGGGGCAAACCGTCCAAGTGATTGACGTGCCTGGACACACCTCGGGACATATCGCTTACTTTTTGCCCGACGCACCTCAAGCACCCGTGCTTTTTTGTGGAGACACCCTTTTTTCAGGCGGATGCGGCCGTATTTTTGAGGGAACGCCAGCGCAAATGTTGGCGTCTTTAGATGCCTTGGCAGCCCTACCCGCCAACACCCGCGTATGTTGCGCGCACGAGTACACTCTTTCCAACTTGAAATTTGCCCTTGCGGTAGAGCCAAACAACCAAGACCTGCAGAACTACACCGCGCATTGCAAAAGCTTGCGCGCGCAAGATATCCCCACCCTGCCCGCCGATTTGGGAAATGAGTTGAAGATCAACCCATTTCTCAGAAGCCGCACCCCAACCGTGCGGCAATCTGTGGCCCAACATGCTGGACTGTCTGCGCAAGCGCAGACCGACAACACCACCCTATTTGCCGCTCTGCGGGAATGGAAAAACAACTTCAGATGAGATTCTTTTCGATAGCCGTCCCCCTAGCCCTTGGCTTAGTTTTGTTGCAAGGTTGCGCCCCGCTACAACCTTTACCCGTTCAACCCACGGCATCTAGTCCTGCAACCAGCACTGACAAACCAGCTGACCTGAGTCCCATTGGCAAAACCAGCTTAAAAGGCAATGCCGTTGCCAATCTGAGCTTGCCTAACGACTTGTGGGAACGCATCCGCAAGGGCTACAAAATGCCTGACTTAGAAACCGATTTGGTGGTCGATCGCACCCAGTGGTATGCCGCCAAGACGGACTATTTACAGCGCATGGGTGAGCGCTCTAGTAAATACCTCTTCCATATTGTTGAAGAACTCGAGCAACGCAATATGCCCACCGAGTTGGCGTTGCTGCCATTTATTGAGAGTGCTTTTAATCCGCAAGCAGTTTCCAGTGCCCGCGCCAGCGGCATGTGGCAGTTCATGCCCGCCACTGGCAAAAGTTTCGATTTGAAACAAAACGTTTTCCGCGACGACAGGCGTGACGTGCAGGCTTCGACTCGGGCTGCTTTGGACTATTTAGAGCGCCTCTACAAACAGTTTGGCGATTGGCACCTGGCCTTGGCTGCTTACAACTGGGGCGAAGGCAATGTAGGTAAAGCGATAGCCCGTAACCAACGCGCAGGCTTGCCCACTGGCTATGTCGACCTCAATATGCCGATGGAAACGCGCATGTATGTGCCCAAACTCCAAGCTATGAAGAACATTGTGGGCAACCCGCCTGCCTATAGCGTGGTGTTGTTCAGCATTCCTAACCACCCTTATTTCCAAAGCGTTCCCCTGCCACGCGATATGGATGTGACATTTGCAGCCAAATTAGCAGATATCAGCGTTGACGATTTCAAGTCACTAAATCCTTCCGCTAGTCGCCCTGTGTTGCTGGCGGCTGGCACGCCCTCTATCTTGCTGCCTTGGGACAAGGCCGAAGTGTTTCAGCGTAATTACGAGTCCACGGGTATTAGCCGTATGGCTTCTTGGACAGCGTGGATTGCCCCATCGAACATGAAGCCCGCCGAAGCGGCCAAACGCGTTGGCATGAGCGAGGCCGATTTGCGCGCTGTTAACAATATTCCCGCCAAGATGGTCATCAAAGCGGGCTCTGCTTTGTTGGTGCCTAGAACGATACGTATTGTGGAAGACGTTACTGCTAGGGTGGCTGACAACGGCAAACTTGATTTGTCACCAGAGGCTATTGCCAAGCGTAAAAAAAGTGGCAAGGGAAGCAAAAAGGCTAAAGGGGATGGCGGTACTAAAACAGCTTCTAAGAAGTCTGGCAAAGACAAGCAAGACGTAAATGTGGCGAAGCGCTAGGGGTGGCTTGTCGAGCACCCCTTGAGAAGTCGGCTACTTAAGCTTTACGGCGATCCACCAAAGCGTGGGCAATGGTTCCCAAATCAACATATTCCAACTCGCTACCCACTGGCACTCCACGCGCAAGACGGGTAACCTGCACATTACGGCGTTTCAAAGCCTCGCCCAGCACATGGGCAGTCGCCTCGCCCTCAGCGGTGAAGTTGGTTGCCAAAATCACTTCGCTCACCACGCCGTCGCTGGCGCGCTCTAGTAATTTTTGTAAGCCGATGTCTTTGGGGCCTTGTCCGTCGAGTGGGCTGATACGTCCCATCAACACAAAATACAAACCTTTGTAAGCTGCTGTGCGCTCAACCGCAGACTGGTCGGCAGGGCTCTCGACTACGCAAAGGCGGCTGGTGTCACGCGTGGTGTCGGCACAGGTGAGGCATATGGGCTTGGTAGTGAAGGTATTACAACTTTCGCAGTGCTGGACTTCTGCGACCGCAGTTTGCAAAGCATCGGCTATCAGCTTGGCGCCCTCTCGGTCATGCTGCAACAAATGGTAAGCCATGCGCGAGGCGGATTTGACACCCACGCCAGGCAAACGATGGAGTGCCTGAATCAACCCCTCTAAAACCGAGGTGTTGGCCATTAAAACGGCAGCTTCAAACCAGGCGGCAAACCAGCGGTGAGCTTGCTCATCTTGGCTTCGCTGGTCTCGGCGGCTTTGCGCACGGCGTCGTTGAATGCGGCAGCGACCAAGTCTTCGATCATGTCTTTGTCGTCGGCCAAAAGGCTTGGGTCGATGGTGACGCGTTTGACGTCGTGCTTGCAGGTCATCAATACCTTGACCATTCCAGAGCCTGATTCGCCGGTGACCTCGATATTGCCCAATTCTTCTTGGGCTTTTTTAAGGTTGTCTTGCATGGCTTGCGCCTGCTTCATCAGACCTGAGAGTTGTCCTTTGTTGAACATGTGATTCCTTTTGTGAACTTAAACCGGCTTGATACTGCCAGGGACTATTTTCGCGTCAAAGTCGCGCATCAAAGATTGCACGAACGGATCTTGCAAGATGATTTCCTCCGCTCGCGCCTGCCGCTCTGCATTTTCTTGCTTGATGCGCTTAGCTGTGCTGTCTTCCACAGCGCCCATGACAACAGTCAATTGGACCTCATGGCCAAATTGCGCCAAGGCTGCTTGCAAACGTTCACAGTTGCTGGGGGTGTTGAGCGAGTCTTTGTCGACATGTAATGTCCATTGCTGGTTGTCTCGCGCCATTAACTGCGATTGCAGAGCCAATTCACGCACCAAGGCGTTGATCGCTTGGGCTTCGACCATTTCGCGGACTAACTGATTCCAGAAGTCGCCTTCCGAAGTTTGGGCTAGGACTGGCGTAGGTACAACCGTGCTGTGAACTTTTGGAATAACGCCTGGAAACGCTTCTCTGGGCTTAATTTGTTCCGGTTGAGATATTTGCGCATTCTGCAAAGGCTGGGGTTTCAGCGGCGTTTGCGCAAACCCAGCTAATTCAGAAGTTTTTTTTTCAGCCGGTGCCGAGGGGCTTGGGCTCATGCTCGCAGCGTTAGAAGATGATTTAGGCTTAAAAGCCAGCAAACGCAACAACACCATAGTCAAGGCAGCGTATTCGTCGGGCGCCAAGCCCAGCTCTTGCCTCCCATGTATGCAAAGGCTGTAAAGCAACTGCGTTTCATCGGCGGGCATCAAGCTTGCCAAACGCGCAATATCTGCTGCTTCTGGATCGGTAATGTCAGCTTCTGTTGTGTTGCCAACGGCTTGCAAAACCGCCATACGTTGCAACACACTAGACATGTCTTCCAAAGTAGAAGCCGAATTCAAACCATGCAGGCGCAAGGCTTCAGAGATTGCCACCACCGATTTGCCGTCGCCGCTGGCTAGTGCTTCGATCAACTGGAACACATAGGTGCGGTCGGCACTGCCCAACATGTGCTTGACCGATTCTTCTTTTAACTGCCCACCGCCAAATGCAATGGCTTGGTCGGTCAAACTCAAGGCGTCACGCATGGAGCCGCGGGCGGCACGGGCGATTAATCGCAGGGCCTGCGGTTCAGCTTCAATCGATTCTTGTTGCAACACACTACCCAAATGCGACAAAACAGTCTCGGGCGCCATGGGTCGCAAATTGAACTGCAGACACCGCGAGAGAACGGTGACCGGTACTTTTTGCGGATCAGTCGTTGCCAACACAAATTTCATGTATTCGGGCGGCTCTTCCAGCGTTTTGAGCATCGAGTTAAACGCGGGTCCTGTGAGCATGTGCACTTCATCGATCATGAAGACTTTGAAGCGGCCTTGCACAGGTTTGTAAGCAGCTTGTTCGAGCAAAGCCTGCACATCATCAATCCCCCTGTTGGAGGCAGCGTCTAGTTCGGTGTAATCGATAAAACGGTCTGCATCGATATCGATACACGCTTGGCACACGCCACAAGGGGTGGCGGTGATTCCACCCTGCCCGTCAGTTCCTTGGCAATTGAGCGACTTGGCCAATATGCGCGAAACAGTGGTTTTACCGACCCCGCGGGTACCTGTAAACAAATAGGCGTGGTGCAGTCGTTGGGTGGTGAGCGCGTTGGTGAGAGCCTGCACCACGTGTTCTTGCCCCACCATTTCGGTAAAGGTTTTGGGACGGTACTTGCGAGCCAGCACTAGGTAAGACATAAGCAGGTGATTCTAGGTGACCTACAATTTGAATTGACGGGCCTTCCCACATGGTGAAGCGGCCAACCGGGTCAGGTGGGGAACCAAGCAGCCCTAACTGTGGAGCCAGTGCTGGGGTTGAGGTCCGTCACCTTCCCACTGTTTATCTTTTAGCGAACTAGCCGGTCTTTGGCAACCGCACCGCGGATTTGGTCAATCAGCAGTCCCTTCATATCCTTTTGGATCGCTTGCGAGCGTAAGGCGATGTAGCGCAGTTTGGTTTGCGTGGGGTCTAGCTTCGATTCCGACAAAGCTTGCAACCACAAAGCATCGTGTTTGACGCCTTCCTCTAACTCACGCAAGACCATGGCGCGGACGATGGGCGAAGCTTGCTGCGTCATTCGACCGATTCCGTCATGGCCTTGAACAGGCTTTCACTCTCATGGGCGCCTGAAACACCCACTTTGCGGTTGAAGATGAAAAAAGGCACGCCGGTCACGCCCATGTCGCGCGCAGATTTGTCACTGTCGCGGGTTTCTTGCATCAAGGCTTCGTTGGCTAGGCATTCCTCTGCGACAAATGGCGACATGCCAGCTGTGATGGCGACTTCCACCAGGACTTTGGCGTCGGTGAGATCGCGTCCCTCTAAAAAATAGGCTTGGAACAATGCTTCGACCATGCGCTCCTGGCCTTCCACGCTATCGCAGGCGCCGATGAGGCTGTGGGCTTGGATCGTGTTGGGCTGGCGCTTGATTTGGTCAAACTTAAAAGCAATGCCAACGTCTTCTCCTACTCCGCTGACCCGCTCGTAAATGCTGTCTGCGCGATCGCCAAATTTGTTTTTGACGTACTCAGAGCGCTCGATGCCTTCGGGTTGCATATCAGGGTTGAGTTGGAAAGCGTGCCAGCGCACTTCAGGCACCACATCTGGGTGCTCTTTGGCCAACATGTCGAGTGCCCCTTCTAACCTGCGCTTACCTACATAGCACCAAGGACACACCACATCGGATACGACATCAATCGTGAGAGTTTTCATAGAGATACTTGCTTTCTGCCACAATGCCCTAACTGTACAGTTATTGCAATTCTGAGAGGACCCCGCTATGGCAAGTGACCTAATTAAACACACCACTGACACCACTTTTGAAGCGGATGTCTTGCAGGCCGATAAGCCTGTTTTAGTCGATTACTGGGCGGAATGGTGCGGCCCATGCCGCATGATTGCCCCCATCTTGGACGAAGTTTCCGCCGCCTATGAAGGCAAATTGCAAATCGCCAAGATGAATGTCGACGAAAACCGCGATATTCCTGCCAAATTTGGCATCCGCGGTATTCCTACCCTCATGTTTTTCAAAGGCGGCCAATTGGCGGCGACCAAGGTTGGCGCCATGAGCAAAGCCCAGTTAACTGCTTTTATTGATCAGCAATTGGCCTAAATCTGGCGGGCATTCGCAAATATTGCCCTTCACCTACCAGAAGCCCGCACTTGGCAACGAGTTCGGGCTTTTTATCTGTCATAATTTCCGCTGAATTAACCAACAACCTCTTTGGACGTTGGCTCCCCATCAGGGCACGAATTCTGGTCTTTACGCTACGCAGACCTCGCTTTTTGACCTCCCCCCTTTATTTTTAACGAACTCCCTCTGGAGTCATCTATGCACCTGAACGAACTCAAGGCACTGCACGTGTCTGAAGTGCTGAAACAAGCCGAAGAACTCGAAATCGAAAACACGGGCCGCATGCGCAAGCAAGAGCTCATGTTCGCCATCATCAAAAAGCGGGCACGCGCTGGTGAACAAGTGTTTGCCGATGGCGTCCTTGAGATCTTGCCGGACGGCTTTGGCTTCTTGCGTAGCCCCGACACCAGTTACACCGCCAGCACGGACGACATCTACATCAGCCCCAGCCAAGTGCGCCGCTTCAACCTGCATACGGGTGACATGATCGAAGGCGAAGTTCGCATCCCCAAAGACGGCGAGCGCTACTTTGCGCTTACCAAGCTCGACAAAGTCAACGACGACCTGCCTGAGAACAACAAACACAAGGTCATGTTTGAAAACTTGACCCCCTTGTTTCCACGCGAGCATATGAAGCTCGAACAAGACACCAAAGGTGAGGAAAACATCACCGGCCGCATCATTGACATCATCGCGCCCATTGGCAAAGGCCAACGTGCTTTGGTGGTTGCGCCGCCTAAGAGCGGTAAGACCGTGATGATGCAGCACATCGCCCACGCAATTGCCGCCAATTACCCCGATAGCCACATGATGGTCTTGCTGGTCGACGAGCGCCCTGAAGAAGTGACCGAGATGCAACGTTCGGTCAAAGCCGAAGTCATCGCCTCCACCTTTGACGAGCCCGCAGCCCGCCACGTACACGTAGCCGAGATGGTGATTGAGCGCGCCAAGCGATTGGTAGAGCTCAAAAAAGACGTGGTGATCTTGCTCGACTCCATCACCCGTCTGGCCCGCGCCTACAACAACGTGGTGCCCTCTTCCGGTAAGGTTTTAACTGGCGGTGTTGATTCGAACGCGCTGCAACGCCCTAAGCGTTTCTTTGGTGCAGCCCGCAAAGTCGAAGAAGGTGGTTCGCTCACCATCATCGCCACGGCGTTGGTAGATACCGGTAGCCGGATGGACGAGGTGATCTTTGAAGAATTCAAAGGAACGGGTAACTGCGAGATCCATTTGGACCGCCGTTTGTACGAAAAACGGGTGTTCCCAGCGATTCAACTCAACCGCAGCGGTACTCGCCGCGAAGAGTTGTTGCTCCCTCCAGAGATCTTGCAAAAAACCCGCATCTTGCGCCAGTTCATGTACAACATGGATGAGATCGAGTCTATGGAGTTGATGCTCAAAAACATGAAGGCCACCAAAACCAATGTGGACTTCTTTGACTTGATGCGCCGCGGCGGTTAAGCCAAGACGCAACACCTAACCCTAGGGAAAACGCCCGACTCGAATCGGATTTCGAGGTTGAAAATGGCATGAGGATTTA
>JBBAOY010000001.1:0-16611 GCA_040401095.1 Limnohabitans sp. | reverse complement strand
GGGAAAACGCCCGACTCGAATCGGATTTCGAGGTTGAAAATGGCATGAGGATTTACTCCACATGCCCCTATGCCCTCTCACAGCATAAATAGCAAACGCCCTGAAATAAAAATTTGGTCCACATCATGGAATGGCCCCCATGTTCCGTTTACTGCTATTTCCAATCCAAATTGGTATATTGCGGTATTGGGGTTTTGTTTATTTGCAGGTTGTTCCAGCACCAAGGTAGCTTCTGCACCCAAAGTAGTTGTTCCCGCACCCGTGGTAATGGTCGAAGAAAAAACTGTTCCCACATTGGTGTCATCAGCCCGAACGCCAAAAGAATACCGGCACGATGCCGCCAAACATATTTACGGCTATAACCAACATCGCATCCACCAAGGCAAACTGCCGCCGCTTCTGTACGCCATTGGTGTTGTGACATTTGAAGTGCGTGAAGACGGAAAAATCCAGTCTTTTGACTGGATGCGCAAACCCAAACAAGCGCCTGAAGTGATTCAAGAAATTGAACGCACCATCAAAGCGGCGGAGCCTTTTCCAGCGCCTATCCATCTTGGGCGTGTGCGCTATACCGAAACCTGGCTATGGCATAAAAGCGGTACGTTTCAGTTAGACACCCTGACTGAAGGGCAAATTTAAATCTCGAATCTGTCTCTTTGTGCCCCTATTTTGGTAGAACCGTATGGTGCCAATATCGTCTTTGTTCATCGCGTTCGCAACGCATCTGCTCTGGCTTATCGCTTTGCCAAACTGATGCACCACACAGCACGCTCTGAAATACCCGTATGTCTAATGCTGCATACCGTGCTATAACATCTTGTCGCGGATGGCCAAAACGGTTCCGGTATCCCGCTTGCACCCAAGCAATACTGGGTGACACCGTCTTTAAGAACGATCGCGTGGATGACGTAGCGCTTCCGTGGTGCGGCACCAGGAGCCAATCCGATTTCAGGTTTACCCCGCTTTGCACCAATTGGTTTTCTTGGGCTGCCTCGATATCTCCCACTAGCAATGCGCTTTTACCGGAAGCGCTTTCTATACGAAGCACGCAACTCAGTGCGTTAGGTTTGAGTTTTTTGACATAGTCGGCTTGTTGCGGATGCAACACAGAAAAATGCACACCATCCCATTGCCAGTGCTGACCGGCAGTACATGTTTGCATGGGGTGGGTCGTTCGCAAAAGATGGTCAGAAGGTATCGATGTCAGCACATCTGCTTGGGGTTGCATCTTGAGCATGCTGTTCGCACCGCCGCTGTGGTCACTGTCTTGGTGGCTGATGATGACGCGGTCTAAACGCTCGCCCAAAGCGATGAGTAAAGGCACAAGTACTCTTTGGCCGGCATCTGTTTCTTGCGAATAGCGTGGCCCCGTGTCGTAGAGAAGACTCTTGTTCGAAGTTCGTACCAATACTGCATGGCCTTGTCCCATGTCTGCGCCAATGAGTTCAAACTCCCCATCAGATGGTCTCGGTGTTTGCCAGTTGAGCACCGGCCAGATACACAAAGCGCCTGATAGTCGCCACCACCAAGCCACAGGCACTGCAAATACAAACACGCCAGCAATACTGAGCAAACCCATCCACAAGGGCGCGGCAGGCGCAGACCATTGCGCCCAAGAAAGACTGGCCATCCAGCTAAGACAAATCCCAAACCCAGTGATGGCCCATGCGGCCAGGCTCCAAGCGAAGGGAATAAGCAATCCCAGCATGGACAAAGGCGTCACCACGCAAGTCACCCATGGCACGGCCAGCAGGTTGGCAAAAAATCCGACCAAAGAGACTTGATGAAAGAACAACAAGCTAATAGGTGCCATGCACACACTCATTAAAAATTGTTCTCTGATAAGCGCAGGAAGGATTTGAAACGATTGCGAACCGACAAACAAAATGGAAACAGCCATAAAGCTCAACCAAAAGCCTGCTTGCAAAAAAGCCCATGGATCTGCAACCAACACCACGGTCGCTGCGAACAATAGAACTTGGTACGCTGGCCATCTCAACCCGTACATTCTTAAAGCCAACACAGCGCCCAACATCCACACGGTGCGCTGGGCTGGAATGGCCCAGCCGGTAAACAGGCTGTAGGCAACAGCAGTTAAAAGCGCTGCTAACCACGACGCTTGCTGTGCTGGCAACAGAAGACACCAAGATGCCTTGCTCCACATGTAGGAAAGCCGCCAGATCCAGCCAACACATCTAGCCACGAGCCACGCAAGCGCAGTAATGTGCAAACCTGAAATCGCCATCAAATGCGCAACGCCTGTCGCGCGAAACACGTCCCAATCTGCCCGCTCGATCGCGGCTTGGTCGCCTAATAACAAAGCCACCACCACACCGGCGCCTTGCTGGTCACCCAATTGCGCATACACCTGTTGGCGCACCCATTGACGGCATCGCTCTATCGGATGTTGCCAACTACGGACTATCAACTCCGGTTGCTTGTCTTTAGGTCCATTGCGCACATACCCTGTCGCTTGTAAACCCTGCTCCCATAACCACAACTCGTAATCAAAACCATGTGGGTTGATATGGCCATGTGGCGCTTTGAGCTTGACAGAAAACCTCCATAAATCGCCGGCTTTTAAATCAGTTGGCGCTGGACCATTAGAAACCGTACTCACATACCAACCCAGCATCACTTGGGGTGGCAGTTCCACCAATTCGCCACTTGCCAGTTGCGCGGATTGCACCGCGAAGCGAAAACGGATGTTTTCTTGCATACGATGTGGCATAGCAGTGACACGTCCCACCACTTGTAAAACTTGACCTTCTAATCTTGGTGCTATTTGTTTTTCAAGAAAAACCTGCGCTCGGAATGCACAACAGAAGAAAGCGGTAGCTGCGGATATCACCAATAGCAGCAAGCATTGCAAGAACGAGGCTAGTTTCAAGCGGTGCCGGCGCAGTAGGAAAGTAACCAGCACTAAAGCAGACGTGAAGAAGCCAGCGAGGTTGACCGCATCAGGCCATAAAGTGGCTTGTTGCAGTTGTAAGGCTGATCCAGTAATCCAACCTAAAAAGAAATGCAGTAAAAATGAAAACACCCGAACATCGTCGGGTGTTTATGCGCAGTTGAGGTAAGCGCTGCTATTAAATTAGGTGAGCAAAGCTTTTGAAAACCAGGACATTGCGTTCAAAAGCCAGCACACTGTGTTCAGTAGCCAGCAAACAGTGTTTGTTAGCCAGCAACAGCCTTGGCAGCGCAAACTTCTTTCTTCAACGCAGACATATAGGTGTTGGGACGAATCGGAGTTTCACGGTTACGCCATTCTTGAAGGTCTTCGGTAGACACTTCTTTGCCCTTACCCATCGCCTTATCGAAATAGCTGATCGACAAGCGCGCCACCATGTCGGTTTTGCAATACACACGTAAACGAATCATGTAGGAAGCATAGGGTTCACCTGTGGGCGTTGTGTCGGCCTTTGCCAAGTTGGTTAAAACCCAGGCATAACGCGACACATGCACGGGCATGACGGCATCTTTGTCAAAGAAGTACTGGGCTTCAGGCTCTTTGGCTAATTCGCTCCATTCCGCGCGGGCAGAACTGCTCCAGCCAATCAAAAGGCCAAAGATAAAAACGCAAACAGCAAAACCACGAAATAACATAACAACCCCCATCTTTAAGAGACTCTCCATTGATATCGTCAGGTGGCCTTGATTCTTGAGGCCAGCAGACTTAATCCTTTTGTAAACATTGCTATTGATAATCTCATGCAATGCGACAATCAAATATCGATATTTCTAACCCATCTCTAAAGACTTATGGACGTTTATAACAAGCTTTCTGAACTTGGCATCGAATTGCCTCCTGTTTCTGTTCCCGCTGCAGCCTATGTGCCTTTTGTGCAAACGGGTAAATTGGTTTTTTTAAGCGGCCATATCGCCAAAAAAGACGGCAAGCCATGGGTCGGTCAACTTGGCCGCAATATGCAAACGGCAGAGGGCAAAGATGCTGCGCGTGCAGTTGCTATCGATTTACTGGGTACTTTGCATGCGGCTGTAGGAGACCTCAACAAAATTCACCGCATTGTGAAAGTCATGAGCTTGGTCAATTCCACGTCTGATTTTGTGGAACACCATTTGGTGACCAACGGCTGTAGCGAGTTGATTGCACAACTATTTGGCGAAAAAGGTGCGCACGCGCGCAGTGCTTTTGGTGTGGCGCAATTACCTATGGGCGCCTGCGTAGAAATTGAATTGATCGCTGAATTGGCTTGATGGCAACTCCTGACGCCACTGTTTATACGAAGCGTTTAAGTGCGCAAGCCCTTGGGCACATTCGCTCTACGGCAGATTTTGCAGGACTCTTAGGTGCTTTATGGGGCGCAGGATTAGGAGCAGTGGTTGCATTCAATGCGCTGAGTAACTTAGGCATTGCCAGCGAGGTTGTGAGCACCTTGCTACTTCAAAAACTTCCTAGCTTGATCACGTGTGTATTGCTGGGTGTGCGCGTAGTGTTGTTCCAATCTTTAGAAGGCCATGCGAATGCAGATGATGTGCTGACAGATATATTGGCTGCTGTATGGGCAGCACTCGTCAACGTTGTTGTTTTTTTACTGTGTGCATTGGTAGGTTATTTTTTAGGTATCGAAGCATCGAATGCTGCCTTTGGCGAGTCGGCCTTACAAGAACTCGCACAACACTACCCCGTCAGCGAATTACTGCGTTTATGTCTTCGAACTGCTATTGAGGCATCAGGACTGGGGTGGCTCGGTCATCTGGACAAACTCATTTTGAGTCGAGCAAAAGAGGCACCTTCTCGCAGCGCCACGCGTTTGTTGTGGCTCATGGTGATTTGGATACTCTCTGTAGAAGCTACCGATTCATACATCAACTGGCTGCTCAGAGGTTCCATTTGAAAATGCACGCCGCTCACACAACCATCCTTTTTAGGAGACATGCATGACACAGTCATCTACTTCAAAGTTAGTAAGGCAACAAGGACATGCATTACGCAATCTTCTTGTCATCACGGCGATTGCAGCAGGCGTATTGGTAGGCCTTGGCTTTTGGTTGGCAAAAAAGCAGGGTGTATTTGATAACAACTTGGTGTTGCGTTTCGCTACCGTCTCAGGTGAGCATTTGAGCAATGGCATGAAAGTGGTTTACCAAGGTTTTCCAGTGGGGCAAGTCAAAAGTTTAGAACTCACACCCAACGGCCATATTGAAGGCACGCTAGAAGTCAAAGAGAAATACCGCAATCTCGCGACCACAGGCTCCACTTTGGAGTTGGCCTCCGCCAAACTAGTGGGCGCCGAATTGATACTTCGCAAACACCCCAACAACACCGACGGTTTTAAAAACAACGACGCGATCGATCTCAAACACTTTGACCTTGCACGCGATCTCGAGAAAAAAGTGTTGGAAAAAATAGACCCTGCGATTGCACGTGTGATGGCCGTAGCCGCAGAAATTTCAGACCCTAACAAAGGCTTACCTGCCACCTTGGGCAATATCAACAAAACACTGGTATCGACAGAGAAGCTGCTCAACAGCCTAAACGCCCGTGCGCAAGACCCCAGGGTCGACCACATGCTTACCAATCTAGACCTTGGCAGTGCCAGCATGTTGCGCAATGCCGAACTCACCGAGAAAACCATGCAGTCTGCGCGTCAGGTGCTAGGCAGCACGCAAAAAGTGATGGAAAGCACGCAAAAGACAATGGAGAGCACCAACAGTTTGGTGCAAAAAACCGAGCAGACCTTACAAGACTTTAGGCAAGGCGGTATTGGTAAGTGGGTAGCGCCTGCACGTCCTGCTAATGCGGCTTCAGCGCCTAAAAATTAAAAGCACTAACTTATAGACTAAAGAACTCCCGAGTTTTAGCTTGGAATGATTGCATTTAGTCACTTGAAAAAATATTGCTCATCCCTTGCATTTGATCTAAGGCAATTCCACATCCCATAGCGACGCAAGTCAAGGGTTCTTCTGCGATTAGCACTGGCAGTCCGGTTTCTTCGGATAACAAGCGGTCTAGGTCTCTCAACAGAGCACCGCCACCTGTCAACATAATTCCACGCTCCGCAATATCTGAACTGAGTTCTGGCGGGGTTTTTTCTAGCGCGATTTTGACGGTGGATACCAAGCTATTTAGGGGGTCTGTAAGCGCTTCTAACACTTCGTTAGAACTGATGGTGAAACTTTGCGGAATACCTTGGCTCAAGTTGCGACCGGTAATTTCTAACTCCATCACGCCAGAACCGGGAAACGCCGTGGCGATTTCTTTTTTGATTCTCTCTGCCGTCTGCTCGCCGATCAACATACCAAAGTTGCGACGGATGTAGTTGATGATGGCTTCGTCAAACTTGTCGCCGCCGACACGTGCGCTGTTTTTATAAACCATGCCACCCAAAGAGACGATGCCTACTTCGGTAGTGCCGCCACCAATGTCCACTACCATAGAACCACAGGCCTCAGTTACGGGAAGGCCTGCACCAATGGCCGCGGCCATAGGTTCTTCGATAAGGAATACTTCAGAAGCACCAGCGCCCAGGGCCGACTCACGAATAGCACGTCGCTCTACTTGAGTAGAACCACAAGGCACACAAATCACGATGCGAGGACTAGGACGAAACAGCATGCTCGGATGCGCCAACTTGATAAAGTGCTTGAGCATGACTTCGGTCACGGTGAAGTCTGCAATCACGCCGTCTTTCATCGGACGAATGACTTCAATGCCTTCAGGCACGCGTCCCAACATAGATTTGGCTTCGTTACCCACCGCAAGAACCGTTGTCTTGCCGTTGTGGCGGGAATCTTTTCTGATCACCACCACCGAAGGTTCATCTAGAACGATGCCTTGGTTTTTAATATAGATGAGGGTGTTCGCGGTGCCAAGGTCAATGGCAATATCGGTAGAAAAAAACCTACTTAATTTCATAAGAACACCCGCCCTCATATTTTTAAAAAATTTGGGCTGATTATGGGCTTATGAAATTACAACAATAAAAAGGGAAGTTGTTGAGCGAAACTTCAAACGCAATATGAATACTTAACGACGCATTAAGAATGCACCAAGTTGTTGCATAACAACAACCGTGACAAGCTATTTAAGCTTTGAACGCACGGAAACCTGAATATATACGGGAGGCGGGACGGCTGCGTTGCTCAGCTTCTTGGGCCAGTTGGGCGCGGATACGGTCAAAAGTTGCTCTGATACCGGAAGTTTCATTTACTAAAGCTTTATAACGACGCTCTAGTGCGACATCGGGCGGATCCATTTGAAAAACTGACTTGTCCAAGAGCGTCTCCTGTAATCTCAATGGTTATACAACGCACGAGAGAATCAACTGGTGGACAAGTCAGTCAAAAAATTTTTAACGCACCACTGCAAGTTGGTCGCGCTTACCTGTTTTATAGGTATAAAGGGTTAATGCGCCATTTTTAATATCTCCTTTTGAATCAAAAGAGATGGTGCCTGTTACGCCCTTGTAGCCATTGGTTTTTGCCAATTCTGGCAAATACTTAGCAGGATCAGAAGATTTAGCACGCTGCATAGCGTCCACCATCACGCTGACGGCGTCATATACATAAGGGGCGTAGAGCTTCACGTCGTCGTTGAAACGCTTTTTATATTTCACGCCAAAGTCGTCCATGCCCTTCTTCAATGCGCCGTCCACACCACCCGCTTCAGCGCAGACCACTTGGCCATCGGCCATTGCTTCGCCCGCTAACTTCACCAATTCGGTCGTGCAGATGCCATCGCCACCCATGAACTTGGCGCTCAATCCCAAAGATTTCATTTGCTTCATCATCGGACCACCCACCGCATCCATTCCACCGAAGAAAACGATGTCTGGCTTCTTGCCTTTGATGGTAGTCAAGATAGACATGAAGTCCGTAGATTTATCGGTCGTGAACTCATGTCCCACCAAATTGCCACCGGCCGCTTTGACTGCTTTTTCAAACTCTTCGGCAACACCCTGTCCATAAGCTGTGCGGTCGTCGATCACCGCAATGGCTTTGCCTTTGAGGTCTTTCACTGCGTAACGGCCCAAAGTGCCGCCTAAGTGCACATCGTCTGCTACCACGCGAAACGCAGTGTTGAAACCTTGGCGAGTGTATTTGGGGTTGGTGGCAGAGGGAGAAATTTGCGGAATGCCTGCATCATTGTAAATTTTGGAAGCAGGAATCGTGGTGCCGGAATTCAAGTGCCCCACAATGCCACTGACCTTGGCATCAACCAGCTTTTGCGCTGCTGCTGTACCTTGCTTAGGGTCGGAGGCATCGTCTTCGGCCACTAGCTCAAACTTCACTTTTTTACCGCCAATCGAAATACCTTTGGCGTTCAAATCTTCAATGGCAAGGCGCGCACCGTTCTCGTTGTCTTTGCCTAAGTGGGCGATGGCGCCGCTCAAAGGGGCGACGTGTCCAATTCTGATCACTTGCTCTTGGGCCATCGCTAGACTGGTTAGGGCCATAGAGCCTGCCAGAGCAGTCAATTGGAATAGGGGCTTGTTTTGAAAACGCATGGCAGAACTCCTTAGGGTTTAAAAAATCACATCAAAAAAACTGGATTAACTGTTACAGGCACGACTGGAATGCTAGGCAGCATATTCTTTCAACTTTAAATCATGTCGCACGATGTCGAAACCTTGGTCGGTGTATTGCTTCCACCGACTGCGTGCATGCTGGCGGTCAGCATCATCAAGCGTGACGACTTCAATCACGCGCGCAAACTGCTCGAAACCCGCACACACTTTATCGCCTAAATTCAGCAAAACATCACGCGGGGTCAAATCATCCATCGCATCTAAATCGCTGGCTAAAAGCACGGGAGAAGCTTGCCGAAGCGCCTGAGGGCTGTCCATCCTGCAATGCGCCAAAAATTCCAGCTGCGAGAAAGTCCACAAACTTTCATCCAATTGCGCCATTTGTTCTTGGGGAACCACCACTACCACTTTGGCATTTGCAGCGACTGCTTTGCGCAATAGGCGACACGCATAGGCCACCTTGTCAGGCGCGTTGAAATGAAATGCTATGTCGGTCATCAAGCCTTGGTACGCAACAAATAATGCAAGAGCAAACCGACGGGGCGGCCAGTGGCACCTTTGGCGGCACCCGTTTTCCAAGCAGCACCAGCAATATCCAAATGCGCCCAAGGGAAGTCTTTGGCAAAGCGCTGTAAAAACTTAGCGGCTGTCACGGCACCCGCATCGCGCCCTGCAATATTGGCAACATCGGCAAAGTTAGATTTCAAACCCTCTGCGTACTCTTCATCTAAAGGTAGACGCCAGCACAAGTCCATAGACTCCTCGCCCGCTTGCATCAGCGCTTGCGCCAAGTCGTCCGATGGAGAGAACAAACCGCTGCGGACATGGCCTAAAGAAATCACACAAGCCCCCGTCAACGTTGCGATGTCGATCACCGCGCGTGGCTTGAAACGTTTAGCGTAGGTCAGTGCGTCGCACAAAATCAAACGGCCTTCGGCGTCGGTGTTGAGCACTTCAATCGTTTGACCACTCATGCTGGTGACCACGTCTCCGGGCTTGAGTGCATTGCTACTGGGCATGTTTTCGCAAGTGGGGATCAAGCCGACCACATTGATGGCGGGTTGCAAGGCGGCTAAGGCCTCAAAAGTTCCCAACACACTGGCGGCACCACACATATCGAACTTCATCTCATCCATGCCTGGGCCTGCTTTGAGAGAAATACCGCCGGTGTCAAAGGTAATGCCCTTGCCAATAATCACGGTAGGGGCCACGGTTTTTGCAGCACCTGCATATTGCAAAACAATAAAGCGTAAGGGTTCGCTCGATCCTTGTGCCACCGAAGCGAAGGAGCCCATTCCGAGCGCTTCAACCTCTTTGGGGCCTAGCACTTGGCACTTGATGCCTGATTTCTTAGCCAAGCTTTGCGCCACACGCGCCAACATAGTAGGCGTTGCATGGTTAGCCGGACGATTGCCCCACTCTTTGGCAAGAGCAACGCCTTGGGCCAAAGCAGTTGCTGTAGTGAATGCCACTTTGACAGCTTTCACTTTTTCAGGCGTTGGCAAGCCCACCGTCACGCGTTTTAGCAACGACGCTTTGGCAGACGGTTTGGTAGTGGTGAACACATAACTAGCGTCAGAGACTGCTTGCACCACCGCATGCACGCGCTGTTGTGTGCCATCGGGCATGCATACAGCAATCGATTTTGGATTCACCGACTTCAAGGCAGCTACCGCCGCAGTGGTTGCAGTTCGCACAGAGCGTGCGGCACCTTCTCCAGTACTCACCAAAATCAAACGCGGGGCTTTCACACCCTCGGCATGCCATATGGACAGCAGCTTGCCAACTGTATCGTCTAAGTCTGCATTGGCACGGGCTTTGGTAACCAATTGCGAAATTGCGTCACGTCCGGGTTTAAAGTGGTTCGGCAAAAGTACCACCACAGCATCGGTATTGAATCCAGCCGCAGCTTTCAAATCTAGTGTCTTGAGTTCAAAGTTCATAATTACGTCTTTCCAATGCCCTGATGTTATTCCATTCTGCTTACCTCACAGACATGTTTAGAACTGATTTCCCGCACATTCGAAAGGTCGCATGAAGACCTTTAGACGCCTTATTTTTGGGGAAATCATCAATGCTGTTGCATTTGTAACATTTGGCTTTTTGGCTTTGCTTTTCTTTTTCGATTTTGTCGACGAAATACAGCGCATCGGTGGTAACCAAGGCATCTACCAACTCAGACATGCACTGGTATTTGTAGCTTCCATGATTCCGAGTCATCTTTACGAACTTCTGCCAATTACCGTTTTAATTGGAACAATTTTTGTCATGGCACGGTTCGCCCAAAGTTCTGAATTCACCATTTTGCGCACCAGTGGCTTAGCGCCCAGCATGGCACTGAAAAACTTACTGGGACTGGGATTTGTGTTTGTTTTGCTAACTTTTGCTGTCGGAGACTACCTCTCCCCAGTCAGCGACCAATTTGGCCAAATGCTTAAATCCAAATACTTGAAAGAAATCACTGTTGGCAAAACAGGTGCATGGTTACGTGAAAAGCAAGATGATCGTAGCTACGCAGTGAATGTTGCAACCCTCACGCCAGAAGGGCAGCCAAGCGTTATTCGCATTTTTGAATTTAACAAAGACGGGCAATGGGTAGCACTGACCAAAGCAAAGTCTGGTTTGGTGACAACTGAAAACACTTGGAAGCTACAAGGTGTCGAGCGTAATGAATTGGTTCGCCAGGGATCTGAGGCTTCGTTGAGTCGCAAATACAAAGATTCGGAAACATGGCCAACTGGCATTACTGCTGAAATGATCTCCGTAGCCCTGCTCAAGCCAGAGCGTATGGCCACCATCGACTTATTCCAATACATCCGCCACCTAAGCGCAAATGGACAAACCACACAACGCTTCGAAATCGAGTTTTGGAAAAAAGTGTTTTACCCCATGAGTTGCCTGGTCATGATGGTGCTCGCCCTTCCCTTTGCCTATTTGCACTTTCGCTCTGGCAATATTGCTACGCATGTGTTTATGGGTGTGTTGGCTGGCATCAGTTTCTTTTTACTCAACAACGTATTTGGTTACATCGGCAACATCAATAACTGGGCGCCTTGGTTTGCTGCTGCGGCTCCAGGCATGTTGTATTCGCTTGCTTCATTAGCCGCATTTGGCTGGCTCGTCTTACGTCAATAAGGTTTTATGCACGCGATTATTTTGTTTGCCCATGGTTCGCGCGATCCGCTCTGGCATAAACCGATTCAAGCTGTTGCGCAACGTATCGCCGAACGCGATACAAAAGCGCTTGTTCGCTGCGCTTATTTGGAGCTTACAGAGCCCGATTTACTGCATGTGGCCAATGAACTTGCCGAAGCAGGCGCAAAGAGCATGTGCGTGGTGCCTTTGTTTTTAGGTGTTGGTAAACATGCACGAGAAGATTTGCCAGTTCTCATCACGCAAGTAAAAGCGGCACATCCCACTATCCCAGTGACCTGCCAACGCGCAGTGGGCGAGCAAGAAACCCTCCTCGATTTATTAGCTGACATTGCGTTAAAAGGTGATGCATGAACCTCCACCAATTCCGTTTTGTCCAAGAAGCTGTTCGGCGCGACCTCAACCTCACCGAAGTCGCTAAGTCGCTTCACACCTCACAGCCTGGCGTATCAAAAGCCATCATCGAACTGGAAGAGGAACTCGGCATTGAGATTTTTGGCCGCCATGGCAAACGCCTCAAACGCGTCACCGAGCCAGGGCTTGCGGTACTCAAAAGCATAGAAGTCATCATGCGTGAAGTGGGCAACCTCAAACGCATAGGCGAGCATTACAGCGACCAAGACAGCGGCACTTTGTCTATCGCCACCACCCACACCCAAGCGCGTTATGTGCTGCCGAACCCCGTAGCCCAATTGCGTAAAAGCTACCCCAAAGTGAATGTGAGTCTGCACCAAGGTGCCCCTGCGCAAGTGGCACAAATGGTGATTGAAGAAGTCGCAGAAATCGGCATCGCAACAGAATCTTTGGTTGACTATCCAGAACTGGTCACGCTGCCTTGCTACGAATGGCAACACGTGTTGGTGATTCCTGCCGCCCACCCTTTAGCGAAAAAAAGTGACATCACTTTGCTAGACCTGGCAGAAGAACCCATCATCACTTACCACCCCTCTTTTACCGGCAGAACACGCATCGACAAAGCGTTTGCAGCCAAGCAATTGAGCCCGCGTATTGCGCTGGAAGCGATTGACTCCGACGTGATCAAAACCTATGTGCGCTTGGGACTCGGGGTAGGCATCGTGGCGGAGATGGCCGTGCGCGAAACATTAGACGACGATTTGGTCGTGCGACCTGCAGGCCACTTGTTTGGGCAAAACGTTGCGCGCATTGCTTTCAAACGCAATTCCTACTTGCGCAATTTTGTTTACGACTTTGCTGCGATGCTCAGCGAGAAGTTAGACAAGCCAATGATTTTGAAGGCTTTGGAAAGTTAAAACCTTCACAAATACGGGTTTTACTGGGGATTTCCGCGTTTCCATCGATTGACGCTTGTTGCTATCGCAGGTAATACTTATGCGTTCGACTCATAAAGGAAATTTAGTATGCAACGTAGGTTTGTTGTCACAGTAGCTCTATTGAGCGGTTTGTTATTGAGCCTAGGCTCTAGTTGGGCCGCAGACTACCCAACCCGCCCTATCAAATGGGTTGTTCCCTATCCTCCTGCTGGCACAACCGATGTGTTGGCCCGCATCGTTGCCCAAGCTTTAAGCGAGCGCTTAGGCCAACAAGTGATCGTAGAAAACAAGCCTGGTGGTGGTAACAACATTGGTACCGAATTTGTGGTCAACGCCCCCGCCGATGGTTACACCATGCTTTTGGTCAACCCAGCGAACGGCATCAACGCTACGCTTTACAAAAAGATGAACTACAACTTCGTGCGTGACATCACACCGGTTGCAGGAATCGTCCGCACACCCAATGTGATGGTAATAACGAGCGGCTTACCTGTTAAAAATGTTGCTGAGTTCATCGCCTATTGCAAAGCTAATCCGACCAAAGTCAACATGGCGTCATCTGGTAGTGGAACGTCGGTGCATATGTCTGGCGAATTATTTAAATTCATGACGGGCTGCCAAATGGCGCATATTCCCTACAAAGGCGCTGGGCCAGCTTTGACAGATTTGATTGCCGGTCAAGTGCACGTCTTGTTTGATAACTTGCCCTCTTCTGTCCCGCATATCAAATCAGGCCGCATCCGTGCGCTCGGTGTGACTTCCAAAAATCGCGAACCCTCTATGCCAGACACACCCACCGTAGGCGACACGGTCCCTGGGTACGAAGCAACTGCCTGGTTTGGTATCGGTATGCCAAGAGGTGTTCCGAAAGAAGCTGTGGACCGTATCAACCAAGAAATCAACCGTATCTTGGCGGATCCCAAAATGCGCGAACGTTTGGCGGATCTTGGTGGCGTGCCAATCCCGGGTACCCCAGACGATTTCGCTAAAACAGTTGTTGCTGAAACAGAGAAATGGGGCAAAGTAGTCACCACTTCTGGCGCAACTGCTGAGTAATGCTCAGCTTTCAAGCAGCGATTGATTTCGCCTGCGCGCATGAGACGAGCTGGAGTCGCGAAAATCTAGACAACTTTGGCATCCACAAAGCTGACCCAGCCCCTTTTAACCAACTACTCGGCCCCGTGCATCCGCGCGGTGGCGTGAGCGGGGTGATCCACGTTGCTGGTGAAAAAGTGTGCGAATGGGGAGAACCCCATCGCGCAGACTTGACCTTCTCGATCGCCAAAACCTACCTCGCGATGCTCGCTGGCGTGGCCCACGACACGGGTTTGTTACCCAACATCGATGAACCTGTGCACCGTAAAGTTGAAGGCATCGGTTTCGAAGATGCACATAACGCACAAGTCACATGGATGCATTTGCTGCAACAAACCAGCGAATGGGAAGGCAGTTGTTTTGGCATTCCCGACCAAGTAGACCGTTACCGGCATTTGCAATACCAACCCACTCCGCCCGTTGGTAAAAAAGGGGATGCAAGACCTTTGCAAACACCCGGCAGCTATTGGGAATACAACGATGTGCGCATCAACCAGTTGGCGTTAGCGCTTTTGCATGTGTTTCGTCGCCCTTTGCCAGACGTGTTTCGCGAGACCATAGCCAAGCCTTGTGGCGTTAGCAACAACTGGAGATGGGAGGGGTACCACAACAGTTGGGTAGAGATCGACGGAAAACGCATGCAGTCTGTTCCCGGTGGCACGCATTGGGGCGGCGGCATGTCTATTTCTAGCGCAGACCAAGCTTTGATTGGGCAGATGTTGCTCAACGGCGGACGTGTGGGCGAAAACCAAGTGTTATCGCAAGCATGGGTGCGCAGCATGCACGCCCCCTGCGATATTGCCAACTGGTATGGCATGTTGGTGTGGCTCAATACCCAACGCGGTATTTGCAAAGGCGCTTCAGAGTCGAGCTACTTTTGTATAGGTGCTGGTGCTTCGTTTGTGTGGATCGACCCAGAAAATGAATTGGTCGCTGTAGTGCGCTGGATTGAGGGATCGCACATCAATGGTTTTTGTGAACTGGTTACTAAAGCGCTCAATATTGCATCTGCAACCAAGCCTTCTCTAAACGCTTAACACTAACAGGCTGCGGAGTACGTAACTCTTGCGCAAAAAAACTCACACGCAATTCTTCTAACAACCAGCGGTAGGCCAACATACGCTCATCGGTAGCGCCTTTTCTTTCTGCTACCAAGCGCCAGTATTTCTGTTCCCAAGGTTTGAGTTCGGCCATCTTGCTGGCGTCGCGAGCGGGGTCTTCGCGCAATTTATCAAGGCGTAGAACTACGGCTTTTAGGTAGCGCGTGAAATGTTGCAACTGTGTGTATGGTGTTTCCAAAACAAAACGCTTGCCCACCAAGCTTTGCAATTGTTGGGCGCAATCGGCCACTGCTTCAGGGTGCGCTTTGGTGTCTTTGATTTTTCGACTGGCTTGGGCGAATTCAATCAAGACGTTGGAGGCCATTCTGGCGATTTCATTGGCAATCAGGGATAAGCGGCCACGACCTTCTTCTAAGCGTTGTTGAAACGATGCGGCGTCTGTTGGTAACGGTTCTAATAAAAACGCCCGCTCCAGCGCTAAATCCAAAATTTGTTGTTTGAGTTCATCTGCCGTGCCGCCGCCAGACCCGTCGTTGGCTTTGCCGACCAACATATAAGTAACCGACATTTTTTGTAAGTCTGGCAAATTCTTTTCCAAATACTTGATGGCATCTTTGATTTGCAAAGCAAACAAACGCCGCAAACCCGCGCGGTGTTTGCTTGCAGCCATATCGGGTTCGTCAAACACTTCTATGCGCACCGCGTCACCCGTATCGACCAAGGCAGTAAAGCCCACCAAGGTTTGATCGCCTTGGGTAATTTCCATCAACTCAGGCAACTCACCAAACGACCAGGTGGTGAAAGTTTTTTCTGAGTTGCCTGCAGTGACTTGTTTGCGCGGTGCATTACCCGAATGAGATGGATCATTTGACAGGTGAGCCTGTTTCGCTTTTTGACCTTCGACGGAGTCTCTGCCGCTCACGAGGGCAAATTGCAAGTCGCCACGATTGGAAGAAACCCTTTCCATATCCGCCGACTCCTGCGCTTTCGGCATGGCATCCTTCAATCCAGCCAATGCCTGAAACGCACCACGCGCCTGCGCACCCCATTGCGATTTCAAGGCGCTGAGTTGTCTGCCTTGTGCGAGTTGGCGGCCATGCTCGTCGACCACGCGGAAATTCATAAATAAATGTTGCGCCAGCATGTCGGGTTTGAGGTCTGCGCGCTTCAAATCCAAATTCGTTTCAGCCCTGACCAAGGTCAACACAGCATCCACTAAAAACCCATTGCCAAATTTTTCATCTGTACTTAAAACTTGGGTAAAACGCTCAGCCGCATCCGGTAAAGGCACCAAACGCGCGCGCGGTTTTTGGTGCAAAGTTTTGAGGAGCGCCAGCACTTTTTGTCCCAGCATGCCCATCACCAACCAGTCGGCTCGCTCTTCGCTGACTTGGTTGAGCACATACAAAGGCACAGTCACCGTCATGCCGTCTTTGGCGTCACCCGGTTCATGTAAATACTCAACCATGCAATCCACACCACCCAAACGCACCGTGGCAGGAAAAGCTTGCGTGGTAA